>NZ_JAEEAP010000167.1 GCF_016103465.1 Streptomyces sabulosicollis | reverse complement strand
TCACCACCCCGCACGCACGCGGGCCACCAGAGGCGGCCCGCGTGCGTGCGGGGTGGTGAGGGGTCATCTCAGTCTCCTCCGCCCGCCAGGTCGGTCTCGTCCGCCGCGCCCGCCGTGCCCGTGACCGTCCAGGGGAAGTCGGCGGCGCCCGGGAAGAGGATCGGGACGTGCAGCTCGACCGTGGCCTTGTAGACCGTGCCGTCGCCGCCGGAGCAGTCGATGTCGGCGGTCCAGGAGCCGGGGATGTCCTTCGCGGCCGCGTCCTGGCAGGCGCCCGCGCCCTTGGCGGCGCCCGCGCGGGCGCCCTTGTCGGCGGAGTTGCCCGCCAGCGAGTACGTATAGCCCACCAGCACCAGCTGCCAGACGACCGCGAGCACGATCAGCGCCAGCGGCAGGACGCCGAGGAACTCGACCGTCACCTGGCCGCGGTCGCCGCCCCGCTTGCGCAGGAAGCCCTTGGTGGGCGGCGGGGCGATCTCGTTCAGCGCGTCGGTGCCGTCGCCCACGCTGCCCTGGGCCGGGTCGCCGCCCGCCTCTATGGCACGGCGCCGCCGCAGCCCCGGCAGTGCGCGCTCGCCGCCGCCCCCGGCCGCGTGGCCGCCCCGGTGGGCGGCGCGGCGGCCGCCGCCCGGGGGCGCCGCGTCCACCAGGCCCAGCTCACCGGCCAGTCCCCACAGCGCCTGTTTGACGGCCGACTTGGCGTCCAGGTCCTGCATCCGGCCCGAGTCGACGGCGGGCTGGAGCTCCTTGAAACCGGCCGGGACCGCCGTGCGCGCCACCGTCGTGCCGGTGGCGCGCTGGACCAGCTGCGGCTGGATCTCCGCGCTGCGGGTGTGCCGGTTGACCACGGTCACGGTCTCCTCCGCCTTGCGGATCTGGAGCCGGTCCCACAGCCGCACCATGCGCTTGGCGGCGCGCACCGCGACCACGTCCGGGGTGGTCACCAGCAGCGCGATGTCCGCGATCTCCACGGCGGCGGCGCCCGCGGAGGTCATCTGCGTACCGCAGTCGACGATCACGACCTCAAAGCGCGACCGCAGCGCGCCGATGACCTGCCGGGCGGTGCGGTCGGTCACCTCCTCGCCGCGCTCGCCCTCGCCCGGCGCGAGCAGCAGCCCGAGCCCGGTCTGGTGGGTGAACACCGCGTCCTGGAGGACCCGCGGCGAGATGTCGTTGATCTGCGCGAGGTCGGCGATCGAGCGCCGGAACTGGACGTCGAGGTACGAGGCGATGTCCCCGGACTGCAGGTCCATGTCGACCAGCGCGACCTTACGGCCCGCGGCCCGCGCGGCGAGCGCGAGCTGCACGGCGGTCACGGTGGTGCCGACCCCGCCCTTGGCGCCCGCGACCGCGACCAGTTTGCCGCCGGGCCCGACGGCCAGCGGATCGCCGCCGCCCCCGAGATGGCGCCGCACCCCCGTGGCCCACTGGGCGGCGCCCTGGACGCGGGCCGCCAGCTCGTCGTACGCCAGCGGTATCCCGGCGATGCCGCGGGCCCCGGCGTCCATGGCGGCCGAGTACAGCGCGGGCCCCGCGTCGGCGGTCACCAGCACCACGCCCACCGCCGGGAAGCGCAGCGCGATCTCGCGGATCAGCTCCAGGGCCGGGGCCGGGCCGATGCGCTCATGGACGAGGACGACCTCCGGCAGCTCCTCCAGGGAGGCGGCGGCCAGGGCGGCGAGGGTGTCGAGCAGCAGGGTCGAGTCGCCCACCGGCGCCGACGGTTCGACACCGGGCAGCTGGCCGAGCAGCCCGCCGAGGGAGTGGGCGGCGTCGGGGTCGCCGACGGCCGGCAGAATCCTGATCGTCACCGCGGCACATCCTCACTCATTTGTCGCCGTCGAGGGTGTAGGTGCGGTCGTCGGGGTCTATGGAGGGGCCCCCGCCGGGCGCGACCAGCGCCAGCCGCACATGCGAGGCGAAGGACTCGGCGTAGGCCACGCGCTGGGCGTTCCTGGTGTCGAGCGCGAAGGTGATCGGCACGGCCTCGTCGATCCGCCGCTTGTCGTCCTGGTCGGGCTCCAGGGCGGTGATCTTGCCGAGGTCGAGCACCTCGGCGCCCGCGACGATCAGCTTGGAGACCGGTTCCTCGCCCTGGCTGTCGCCCTCGAAGGTGGCGTAGATGTTGACCCGCGCCCCCGGGGTGATCTTCCCCGCGACGCCGGTCGCCGCGTCAACCATGATCGCGATCTCCTGTTGTCCGGGCTTCAGCGCGGGACGGTTCACGATCATGTCGCGCTGGAGCAGCGACCCCTTGGTCAGCTGGGTCACCGCGATCTTCCCGCGTAGCTCGTCGAGATCGGTGACGGCGGTGGAGGGCACATAGCGCTTGGGCATCGAGACCTCCTCGAACTCCCCCTCGTCCAGCGCCTTGTACGGCTTGACGTCCGAGGTGAGCTTGTAGGCCGTGGTCTCGGGGCCGACCTTCGACTCCACGTCGTTGACGACGGAGAGGACTCCGGCGAAAGCGCCGACGGCGCACAGGACCGACAGGAGCAGCAGGATGACTCCGCGGCGCTGGCGTGAATTCATAGGTCGCACAACCTCGTTCGGGGACGTTACCGGCTGGTCAGGGCGGGACGTTGGGACGTGCGCAGTGCGGGGATCTCATCGCCGCGGGCCACCGGGCAGGAGCAGAAGGCGCAGCGGTCGCCGATGAGTTCGAAGCCGCACCAGTGGCATTCCTCTCTCCGTACGGAGGCCACGAGCTGGTAGAGGACCGAGAGGTCGGGGATGGCCGCGGCGAACTCGATCAGCTTCGGGGTGCCCCACCAGCGCGCCGACTCGGCGGGCAGCGGCACCTCCTCCACGCCCCGTACGCCCCAGGCGGGGGCGAGGGCGCCGGTGACCCAGTCGTCGTGGCCCGCGCCGCCGCCCCCGTAGCCATGGCTGTTGAGCTGGCCCCGGGCGACCGTCATGGAGGTGGCGAACCCGGGGGCGGGCAGCTCGGTCGCGCCGCCGACCTTGACCAGGTGCGGGGCGGGGTGGGCGAGCACTCCGAAGTGGGCGCCGGGCACCCAGGACTTGACGTGCGAGGTGAGGCTGACCGGGACCCGGTCGAGCTTGGCGACGCTGCCCAGCAGGGCGCCCGCGTGGATGTAGTGGGAGAGCAGCCGGGCGGCGCACGCCAGGACGCCGGGGCTGAAGTCGGATATGGACAGCTGGCGCAGCTGCCGGGCCAGCACGGCGACGGCTAACGGCGGGAGTTCGAGCGGCAGCAGCGCCATCCGGTCGCTCTCCAGGACGGAGCGCACGGTGTGGAGGCGGCGGACCACGGCCGCGGGGGTCGCGGCCGGGTAGAGCACGACGAGATAGCCCTGCTGGTCGAGGAGGGTCCCGACCTCGGCGAGGGCGTCGTCGAGTGACTGTGCGTCCGGCGGGCGGAGCACGACGGCCGACGGGGTCTGCCCGTCGGGCGGCGGAAGCACCAGCTCGCGGCCGGTGACTGCTATCGCGGTGGGCACGTCGGCTACCCCGTCTCACATCGGCGCCGAGCGGCGGCGGCCGCAGGTCTCTACTCTGCCCCTGTCCTGGTGCGTCGTCACCTTATCCACGAAAACGGCGTGAGAGAACAGTTCCTCTGGGTTACGCACCCAAGGCCCGATCCTCAAGTCGGCGCATCCCCTTGACAAGGGCATTGGTCTGGACCACGTTACGTTCACACGGTGGCCACCGTCCGCAATCTCCTCCTTCACCCCGGCTTCCCAACGGATTCCCCCACGGAGGCAGTCATGGACCGTGTCCCGCACCCCCGACCCACCCGGCTCAGACGCACCTTCGCCCGGCTGACCGGCGTGTTCGCCGCCACCGCGCTGGGCGCCACCGCGCTTCTCGCCCTCGGCGGCACCGCCTCGGGCGCCGCCGCGGCCGCCGCACCGAGCACCGCCCCTGGCGCCGCGGCCGCCAACCTCGCCCAGAACCCCGGCTTCGAGTCCGGCCTCAGCGGCTGGACCTGCTCGGCGGCGAGCGGCACCACGGTCGCGAGCCCCGTCCACAGCGGCTCGGCCGCCCTCAAGGCCACCCCGGCGGGCTCGGACAACGCCCGCTGCGCCCAGACCGTGGCCGTCAAGCCCAATTCCTCGTACACACTGGGCGCCTGGGTCCAGGGCAGCTATGTGTACCTGGGCGCGAGCGGCACCGGCACCACCGACGTCTCCACCTGGACGGCCTCCGCGCCCGGCTGGCAGCAGCTCAGCACCGGCTTCACCACCGGCGCCAACACCACCTCGGTGACCGTCTACACCCACGGCTGGTACGGCCAGCCCGCCTACTACGCCGACGACATCAGCCTGGCCGGCCCCGGCGGCGACCCCGGCGACCCGGTGCCGGGCGCGCCGAGCGGCCTCAGGACCGGCGCCGTCACCTCGTCCTCCGTCGATCTGTCCTGGTCCCCAGTCACCGGCGCGACCGGCTACAACGTCTACCGCGACGGCTCCAAGGTGCAGTCGGTGAGCGGCGCCTCGGCGACCGTGACGGGGCTGGCCGCCTCCACCTCGTACCAGTTCCAGGTCACCGCCACCAACGCGGCGGGCGAGTCGCCCAGGTCGGCCGCCGTCACCGGCACCACCTCGGCCGGAGGCGGCGGGGGCGGGGGCGGCACCGTGCCCCAGCACGCGGTCACCGGCTACTGGCAGAACTTCAACAACGGCGCGGCGGTGCAGAAGCTGCGTGACGTCCAGGACCAGTACGACATCATCGCGGTCGCCTTCGCGGACGCCACCGGCACCCCGGGAGCCGTCGACTTCACCCTCGACCCCGCCGTCGGCTACGGCAGCGAGCAGCAGTTCAAGGACGACATCAAGGCCAAGCAGGCGGCCGGGAAGTCCGTGATCATCTCGATCGGCGGCCAGAACGGCACGGTGTCGGTCAACGACCCGGCGTCCGCGAACAACTTCGCCGACTCCGTGTACGCCCTGATGCGTGAGTACGGCTTCAACGGCGTCGACATCGACCTGGAGAACGGCCTCAACGCCACCTACATGACCCAGGCGCTGCGCGCCCTGTCGGCGAAGGCCGGGCCCGGCCTGGTCATCACCATGGCCCCGCAGACCATCGACATGCAGTCCACCTCGGGCGCCTACTTCCAGACGGCGCTGAACATCAAGGACATCCTGACGGTGGTCAACATGCAGTACTACAACAGCGGCTCGATGCTGGGCTGTGACGGCAAGGTCTACTCCCAGGGCTCGGTCGACTTCCTCACCGCCCTCGCCTGCATCCAGTTGGAGGGCGGCCTGTCGCCGTCCCAGGTCGGCCTCGGCCTGCCCGCCTCGACGCGGGGCGCGGGCAGCGGCTACGTCTCCCCGACGGTCGTGAACAACGCCCTGGACTGCCTGGCGCGCGGCACGAACTGCGGCTCCTTCAAGCCGCCCCGGACCTACCCGGGTCTGCGCGGCGCGATGACCTGGTCCACCAACTGGGACGCGACGGCGGGCAACGCGTGGTCGAACGCGGTGGGCCCCAAGGTCCACGGTCTGCCGTAGTGTGACGCGGCCCCTTTCGCGGGGAGGGGCCAAGGGGGCCGGGAGCGCAACCGCTCTTGGCCCCCTCATCCGCATTTTTCACCCGCGCGTGGAGGGAAGACCTCGCGTGGGGTTGACAACGGCATTGGTCTGGACCACCTTATACGCACGCCACAGGGGCCCCTGAACGCGCACTGGCACCACCTCCCCCACATCTCCCCCCCACGTACGGAGGCTGTCGTGGTACGCGCACAGTTCACCAAGCGGCTGCTCGGAGCCGCCGCAGTCGTCGCCCTCGCCGCAGGAGGGCTGATATCCGCCGGCTCGGCCAACGCGTCCGAGGAGCACCCGGACGCGGGGCAGCACACCGCCGCCGTCCCCGAGCACGCCGTCACCGGCTACTGGCAGAATTTCGACAACGGCGCGACGAAGCAGAAGCTCTCGGACGTCCCGGACGACTACGACATCATCGCGGTGGCCTTCGCGGACGCCACCGGCTCCCCCGGAGCGGTCGACTTCAAGCTCGACCCCGCCACCGGCTACGCCGACGAGCAGCAGTTCAAGGACGACATCAAGGCCAAGCAGGCGGCCGGGAAGTCCGTGATCATCTCCGTCGGCGGCGAGAAGGGCACCATCTCGGTCAGCGACGACGCCTCGGCGGACGCCTTCGCCTCCTCCATCACCGGCCTGATGGACGAATACGGCTTCAACGGCGTCGACATCGACCTGGAGAACGGCGTCAACTCCACCTACATGACCAAGGCCCTCAAGGCCATCCACGACAAGAAGAGCGATGTCGTGGTCACCATGGCGCCGCAGACGATCGACATGCAGTCGGCGTCCACCGAGTACTTCAAGACCGCCCTGGGGATCAAGGACTTCCTGACGGTGGTCAACATGCAGTACTACAACAGCGGCTCGATGCAGGGCTGTGACGGCAAGGTCTACTCCCAGGGCTCGGTCGACTTCCTCACCGCCCTCGCCTGCATCCAGCTCGAGAACGGCCTCGACCCGTCCCAGGTGGGCATCGGCGTGCCCGCCTCCACCAGCGGCGCCGGCTCCGGCTATGTCGAGCCGGGCGTGGTCAACGACGCCCTGGACTGCCTCGCCAAGGGCACCGGCTGCGGCTCCTTCAAGCCGTCGAAGACGTACCCCGGGATCCGTGGCGCGATGACCTGGTCCACCAACTGGGACGCGGCCAACGGGAACGGCTGGTCGAAGGCGGTCGGCCCGCACGTCCACGGGCTGTAGACCCGCGGATCGCGAACGACAGTTCGACGAACGCCGGTGCGCCCCGCCCACGGCAGGCGGGGCGCACCGGCGTACCCGCGCTCGCTAGGGCTTGGGCAGCACACACCCCGGCAGGTTGAGGTCGATCTTGTTACCGGTGGTCACGCACTTGGTGATGCCGTAGGTCTCCTGGGCGTAGTTGATGCCCTTGCGCACCGTCACCGTGCCGTTCTCGTCCACCTCGCACGGGTTGTTGAGGGTGCAGCGGCCGCCGTCCTCGTTGCCCGTGTTGTTCACGGCCACGACCTTGCCGGACGCCGGGTCGACGACGGGAGAGCCGGAGGTTCCGCCGATCGTGTTACAGGCGGAGGTGTAGCGGACCGAGTCCTTCCAGGTCCAGTCCCCCTCCTTAAGGCGATACGCAAATCCGTCGATATTGCAGGAGTAGATCGTCTTCCAGTAGCCGGAGACCACATTGATGGCGGAGCCCTGGGTCGGGTGGCTGTCCGACAGCTGGAGCGCCTTGATGCCGTACGCCGACTGGATCTGGGCGTATGTGGACGTCAGCTGGTACAGCGAGATGTCGGTGTCGGTCATCGTCGCGTACGCGACCTTGCTCGCCCGTACCGTCCCGGCCCGGCCGCCCGAGGCGGTCAGCAGGGTGAAGCTGCGGCTGGACGGCTGGTCGACGATCACCTCTCCCGCGCCGGGGAAGCCGCTCTCCAGGCAGTGGCCGTTGGAGAGGACGAGCGCGGGGTCGCCGTCGGCCGAGCCCGGTGTGCGGACGACGGAGCCGGAGCAGTTGCTGAGCGCCACCGTACCGGCGAAGTCGACCGCCTTCGGGGCCTTGGCGGGGGACGCGGCCGTCGCGGGCGCCGCGCCCGCGCCGACGAGGGTCGCGCCGCCCAGTAACAGGGCCGAGAGCGCACCGACGAGAGATCTGTTCATGCGGGGGGTTCCTTCCCTCGATGAGAGATTCCTTCGGCTTCGACCATTTCCCACCCTTGCGCATGTCATGCGCATGGCCGAACACTGGCGCAGCAGTCGCTCGCCCTTCACCCCCCAGGAGATGTCATGCGACGTCGCATCAGCGGTAGACGGGCCACCGCCCTCACCGCCTTGCTCACCCTCGCACTCGCCGCACCCATGGCAGCTCAGGCCGACGATCCCAGCCCACGGCCCGGCACCGAGCGCACCGCCCCACCCATGGACGAAGCCGCGGACCAGAACGTGCGGCAGTACGAGGTCTCCGGCCCCACCACCCAGGCCGACCGCTCCGCGGTCGCCGCCACCGGGGTGTCCATCGACGAGGTGGACGCCCGTTCGCTGGTCGTCACCGCCGACGCGGCGCAGGCCGGGCGGGTGCGCGCGCTCGGCTACCGGCTCACCGCGCTCCAGGGCCCGCCCGACCGCGACCAGGGCAGGTCCGCCAAGCCCTTCGACTTCCCCTCGGCCGACGCCAAGTACCACAACTACGCCGAGGCGAACGCCGAGATCAACGCCGCGGTGGCCAAGTATCCGTCGATCCTCAGCAAGCGCGTCATCGGAAAGTCGTACGAGGGCCGCGACATCGTCGCCCTCAAGATCAGCGACAACGTGGCCACCGATGAGAACGAACCCGAGGTCCTCTTCACCGCCCATCAGCACGCCCGTGAGCACCTTACGGTGGAGATGGCCCTCTATCTGCTGCACCAGTTCACGCAAGGCTACGGCAGCGACTCCCGGATCACGGGCGCGGTCAACGGCCGGGAGATCTGGATCGTCCCCGATGTGAACCCGGACGGCGGCGAGTACGACATCGCCACCGGCTCCTACCGCAGCTGGCGCAAGAACCGCCAGCCCAACTCCGGTTCGTCGTCCGTCGGCACCGACCTCAACCGCAACTGGGACTTCAAGTGGGGCTGCTGCGGCGGCTCCTCCGGCTCGCCGGGCTCGGAGACCTACCGCGGCCCCCGCGCCGCCTCCGCCCCCGAGGTGAAGGTCGTCGCCGACTTCGCCCGCAGCCGCGTCGTCGGCGGCAAGCAGCAGATCAAGGCCGCGATCGACTTCCACACCTACAGCGAACTGGTGCTGTGGCCCTTCGGCTGGACGTACGACGAAACCACCACCGGCATGACGCGGGACGACTACGACGCCTTCGCCGCGGTCGGCAAGAAGATGGCGGCGAGCAACGGCTACACCCCCGAGCAGTCGAGCGAGCTGTACATCACCGACGGCGCGATCGACGACTACCTGTGGGGCACCCAGAAGGTCTTCGCCTACACCTTCGAGATGTACCCGACCTCCTCCGGCGCGGGCGGCTTCTACCCGCCCGACGAGGTCATCGACCGCGAGACCAGCCGCAACCGCGACGCGGTGCTCCAGCTCATCGAGAACGCGGACTGCATGTACCGCTCGATCGGCAAGGAGGCGCAGTACTGCCCCTGAGCCTGGGCCGTACGGCACGACGCGGGCGCCGCCCCGGCGGGGAGCCCCCGGGACGGCGCCCCTCACGATCCCTCGTCCGGATCGTCGCCTTCGCCGTACGAGGGCAGGCGGGCGCCCCGGCTCTCGGCGACCCGCAACACGTCGCGCAGCGCCTCACACAGCCGCTCCGCGAGGTAGCGCAGTTCTCGCGTGTCCGCCCTGGGGGCGTCCAGCAGCGCTCGGGCGTGCCGGAGGAGTTCGGCCCCCATGGACATCTGTACGGCCTCGATCGCGTCCGCACGTCGGCTCAGCGGGCTGCTCCCGTCGTCCGACGCCAGATAACACGGCTTGCCGTCGGGATCCGACCACGGCAGCAGGCGCAGAGCGGTCATCGCGCCCATCCGGAGACCTCCACACCGTGGATCACCGCCCGAGCCCCGGCCCGATGACGGCCGGACGGCGATAAGGCGAGAAGTGCACTCACGCATGCGAGAAACCGCTCCATAGGGTTGCTCACGTTCATCAGCTCCATTCAGCTGGTGGGCCACGCCCTCGGGCCGGTGCACCCCGGTCGCGAGGGTTCTGCGCTTCTTCACGCTGTGTGGTGATTCCCTCACAGAGTGGAGGTCGTTCTGGCTACGCTGGAAGGAGGGCGCGCCTGACAACGCACCTTTCAACCCGGGGAGTCAGCCCATGAAGATGGAACGAAGGCCGCGCACCGCCAGGGAGAAGTACGGGGAGGAGCTGAGGCTCCGTCGCATAGCCGCCGAGCTGACGCAGGAGGCGCTGAGCGAACGCGTGGTGTGTTCGCCTACGCTGATCAGCCATTTCGAGGCCGGACGCAGGTTGCCGAAGCCGGACGACGCGGCTCGCATCGACCAGGCGCTGGGGACGGACGGGTTCTTCGTCCGGTGGCTGGAGGACTTGGAGTCGAAGTTCGCCGACCATTTCGCGGTCGCTGCGGAATTGGAGCGGCAGGCGTCGGAGATGCGGTTGTACGGTCTCTCGCTCGTTCCTGGGCTGCTCCAGACGGACGCCTACGCACGTGCCGTGCTGGGCGCAGCCAGCCCTAACTACCGCTCTGAAGATCTTGACCGGCGCGTGGTCAACCGCGTGGAGCGTGCCCGGATCCTCGATAATCCGTTGAGCCCTGTCGTGTGGACCCTGTTGGATGAGGCAGTACTCCGACGCCGGGTCGGTGGGCCGCGTGTCATGGCCGAACAACTGCGCAGGATCGCGGACATGGCCGAAGCCGGACGATTGCGGCTGCACGTGGTGCCGTTCGGTATCGGGGCGCACGCTCTCATCGAGAGCATGGTCACCCTCATGACCTTCGCTGATGCCGCACCCGTCGCCTACGTCGAAGGTCTACGCACCGGCCACTTGATGGATGATCCGGCCCTGGTGAGTTCCTGCCAGTCAGCCTACGATCTCGCCATGGGCGATGCGGAGTCGCATCAGGATTCCCTGGCCCTGATCAGGGCTATAGCGGAGGAACACGAACATGACCAGCACTGATCACACCGTCTCCGACGCATCCACCCTCACCGGGTGGTACAAGTCCAGCCATAGCGGGCCCAGCAACGGCGACTGCCTCGAAGTAGCGCGAGGCAACGCCGCCATACCCGTCCGCGACAGCAAAGACCCGCACGGCCCGGCGCTCCTATTCGCGCCGTCCGCCTGGTCGGCGTTCGTCTCCGCCGTCAAGCGCGGGCAGTTCCCCACCACCTGAACCACCCGACTCTCCACCGCAAAAGCGAACGGCCCCCAACCGGGGGCCGTCGGCATGTGGGCGGCGCCCGCTAGATGACAATGCTCAGCAGGGCCGCCACCACGAACCCCGCCACCGACAGCACCGTCTCCAGGACCGTCCAGGACTTCAGCGTGTCGCTCTCGGAGATGCCGAAGTACTTCGCCACCATCCAGAAGCCGCCGTCGTTGACGTGCGAGGCGAAGATCGAGCCCGCCGAGATGGCCATGATGACCAGCGCCAGATGGGCCTGCGAGTAGTCGCCGTCGGAGAGCATCGGGGTGACGATGCCCGCCGTCGTGACGATCGCGACCGTCGCCGAGCCCTGGGCCACCCGGAGCACCACCGAGATCAGCCAGGCCAGCACGATGACCGGCAGGCCCGCGCTGTCGAAGGCGTCGGCCAGGGCCTGGGCGACACCGCTGCCCTTGAGCACCGCGCCGAAGACCCCGCCCGCGCCGACCACCAGGAGGATGTTGCCCACCGGCTTGAGGGAGGCGGTGGAGACGGTCTCCAGGGACCTGCGGGACCAGCCGCGCCGGATGCCCAGCAGGTAGTAGGCGAGGAGCAGGGCGATCGTCAGCGCCACGAAGGGGTGGCCGAAGAACTCGATGACCGAGCGGCCGGTGCTCGGGTCCAGCGCGATGGAGGAGAACGTCGCGCAGAGGATCAGCACCAGCGGGGTGCCGATGATCGCGAGCACCGTGGCCACCGAGACCGGCTGCTCGGCCGGGGTGGCGCCGGAGGCGCGCTGCTGGGCCGCGACCGCCTCGCGGGACTCCTCGGCCGCCTCGACCATGTCCTGCGGTACGGGCACGAAGATGCGCTTGCCGATCCAGGCGGCGTAGCCCCACGCGGCCAGCACCGACGGGATGCCCACCACGATGCCCATCAGGATGACCCAGCCCAGATCGACGTGGAGCAGTCCGGCCGCGGCCACCGGGCCGGGGTGCGGCGGCAGGAAGGCGTGGGTCATGGACAGGCCCGCGAGCAGCGGCATCGCGTAGAGCAGGATCGACTTGCCGCTGCGCTTGGCGGCCGCGTAGACGATCGGCGCGAGGACGAAGATGCCGACGTCGAAGAAGACGGGTATGCCGAAGATCAGACCGGTGAGCCCCATCGCGAGCGGCGCCCGCTTCTCCCCGAAGAGGCCGAGCAGCCGGGCGCTGAGCGCCTCCGCGCCGCCGGAGACCTCGAGGATCGCGCCGAGCATGGTGCCCAGGCCGATGATGATGGCTATGTGGCCGAGGATGCCGCCCATTCCGGATTCGATGAGCGAGACGGCGTCGGACTTCTGGACCGTGCCGAAGAGTTCGGTGACCGAGAGACCGGCGGCCAGACCGACGGCGATGGAGACGCCGAGCAGCGCCACGAAGGGCTGCAGCCGGACCTTGATGATCAGGTAGAGCAGAAGGGCGATGCCGAGGGCGGCGACGGTCAGCAGACCGGCGGTGCCGTGGATGAGCGCGAGCAGACCACCGGTGTGGGGTGGGGTCTCGGCAGCGGGAGCGGCCGCGAGCAGCATGGGGAACTCCGGGATGTGGGTAGGGGGTATCGCCGCACGGCGGGGGGCCGCGCGCTGGGAAAACCTGGGTGCGGGTGATCAGGGCTCGAGCTTCCGACGGCGGGGACGGTGAGGACGAGTCAGGGGTGGAGCCCGCGGCGGGCGGGGAACGCTCCCGCCCGCCGCGGGGATTGAGGGGCCGGCCGCTTGGGACCGGCCGTTGGGGGCGTCGGCCGCCCCGGGCGTCAGCCCAGGACGGCGAGGAATCAGCCCAGGACGGCAAGGGCGTCGATCTCGACGAGCAGACCGGCCGGAAGGCCGACGTAGACCGTCGTACGGGCGGCCGGGGCCTCCTTGAGATCGGCGAAGAACTCGTTGTAGATCTCGTTGAGTTCGGCGAAGTGGCCGGTGTCGGTGAGGTAGATCCGCACCATCACCACGTCCTCCCAGCTCGCGCCGCCCTCCTCCAGCACCGCCTGCACATTGCGCAGGGTCTGCAGGGTCTGCTCGCGCAGGGTCGGCCCGACGGGGGTGGGGGCCTGGCCCGGGACGGCGGGGCCGAAGCCGACCTGACCGGCGACCTGGAGGATGTTCCCCTTCTTCACGCCGTGGGAGAACTTGGCGGGCGGGGTGGTGTGCGTGGCCGGGGTGATCGCGGTCTTCTGCAGCTTCTCGGTCATGAGGAGGTTTCCTCGGCTCTCTTCTCGGGGGTTTCGTGCGATGGGTCGGGTGAGGGGGCGGCGCCCGGCGCCGGGTCCGCACCGTGCGCGTGGGACACCGGGGCGCCGCCCGAGTATTCCCGGCTGATCTCCTCCGCCGTGCGGCGCACCAGCGGCAGCAGGGAGAGGAGTTCGTCGGCGCTGACGACGACGTTCGGCGCCGACACCGAGCAGGCGGCGACGACCCGCCCGTCCGCTCCCCGGATCGGTGCCCCGACGCAGTTGATCGACTCCTCGTGGCCGCCGAAGTCGGTGGCCCAGCCCTGTTCGCGCACGGTCGCCAGCTCCTTGAGGAACGCGGCGGCGTTGGGCGTCGAACGGGGGGTGTACGCGGGGTAGGTGAGCCGCTCGGCCAGCGTCCGCCGCTCGGGCTCGGGCAGGTCGGCCAGCAGCAGCTTGGCCACCGCGGCCACGGTGATGGCGACGGGCTTGCCGATCCGCGAGTACATCCGCACCGGGTAGCGGCTCTCCACCTTGTCGATGTAGAGCACCTCGTTCTCCTCGTACACCGCGAGGTGGACGGTGTGCCCGCAGCGTTCGTTCAGCGCCGCCAGATGGGGGTGGGCGATCTCGCGTATGTCGAGGTTCTCGACCGCCTCCTGCGCGAGCGCGAAGAGGCGGGCGCCGAGGCGGTAGCGCTGGTCCTGCTGGCGGTAGACCATGCCGTGCTCATGGAGGGTGCGCAGCAGGCGCAGCGCGGTCGACTTGTGCACGCCCAGCCGCGTGGCGACCTGCTCCAGATTGGCCGGCCCCTCCGCCAGCAGCGGCAGGATGCTCAGCGCTCGGTCGACGGTCTGGCTCATGAGTCGGGTACCTCCACCACCGCGGTCTCGGCCCACTTTTCGGCGGGACTCGGCAGATCTGTCCAGCCGGGGCCGAATCGCAGTGTGCCCCACCGCGTGGCATCGAGTGCCACCAGGTGGTCGGCGTGCTCACGGGAGGGCGGGCTGCCGAGGTCGCCGGGGACGGTGAGGGCGGCGGCGGCCATGAGGTGGCCGTGGCGCAGCCGTTCGCCGACGGGCAGTCCGCGCAGGGTCCCGGAGAGGAAACCGGCGGCGAAGGCGTCGCCCGCGCCGACGGGGGCGACGACGTCGACGCGCGGGGCGGGTTCGAAGGTGACGGTGTCGGTGCGCTCGCCGGTGGGGTCGCTTGTGCGGCTGCCGGTGCCGGTGCCATCGCCGGTGCCATCGCCGGTGCCATCGCCGGGGCCGTCGCCGGTGCCGGCGTCGTCCGGGCGGCGGGCGTAGGCGGTGGCTCCGGCGCCGCCCTGCTTGACGACCAGCACCTCCGGCTCCGGCAGCGCCGCCCGGATGGCCTCCGGGCCCCGCACCCCCCAGACCGCCTCGGCCTCGTCCTCACCGACGAAGACGAGGTCGCAGCGGCGGGCGAGGTCGAGCAGGACGGCGGGGCCGCTTTCGCCGTCGGCGCCCTCTTCCCTCTGCCAGAGCGAGACCCGGTAGTTGAGGTCGAAGGAGACGAGGGGACGGCCGGGGACGCGGGCGGTCAGCTCGCGCATCAGGGCGCGGCAGTCGCCGGACAGGGCGGGGGTGATCCCGGTCAGATGGAGCACCCGGCCGGACCAGGCCCGCTCCCGGGGGACGAGCGCGGGGGACATGGCCGCGGCGGCGGATCCGGCCCGGTAGTAGAGCACCTCGGCGAGCGGCTCCGGAGCGGCGGCGCCACCGGATCCGCCGACCGGTCCGGACCCGCCGACCGTCTCCGAGCCCTCCCCGCCGACCGGTCCGGACCCGCCGACCGTCTCCGATCCCTCCCCGCCGGCCGGTCCGGACCCGCCGACCGTCTCCGAGCCGACGGCGCGCTCCCCCGCCGTACGGAAGTAGATCCCGGTGGGGCGGCGCGGATCGCGCTGGACATACGCCGTGTCCACACCGGTGGCCGCGATCTCCCGCACGAGGTGCTCGCCGAAGCCGTCCGTGCCCACCCGGCTGATCCAGCGCGCGCTGTGCCCGGCGCGGGCCAGGCCACAGGCGACGTTGGACTCGGCACCGCCGATGCCCCGGGCGAAGGAGGGGACGTCCGCCAGCCGGCCCGGCCGGGACGGCACGAAGGTCACCATCGACTCGCCGAGACATACGACGTCGACGTCGCGGACGACATCGACGCTGGGGAGAGGGGACACGGTTGGGCTCGCTCCTCGTGGAAGGACGGATGGGGGTCAGCCGCACACCGTTGACCCGGTGCTGGGCGGGATGTTAGACAGCGATAAGCGTTATGCGCAATGAACGTTGCAGAGATTGCAACCGGAATCGTCATGGAGGCGCTCCTATGGCCACCGACCACCGCGACCAGGCCGTCGCCGCCCTCGCGCGGGAGCGCGTCGACCACCGCTTCAAGGGGCTGCCGCCGAACGCCGAGGGCCTCACGGTCGGCGAGCTCGCCGCCGAGCGGCGCTCCCTGTTCACCGGTGGCTTCACCACGCCCGTGCTGGCGCTCTCGGCGGAGGCGCTGGAGCACAACCTGGTGGCGATGGAGCGCTACTCCGCCGCCCATGGGCTCGCCTTCGCCCCGCACGGCAAGACCTCCCTGGCCCCGCAGCTCTTCGAGCGCCAGCTCGCGCACGGGGCCTGGGGCATCACCGCGGCCGTCCCCACCCAGGTGCGGATCTACCGGGCCTTCGGTATCCAGAAGATCTTCCTCGCCAACGAGGTCGTCGACGCCGCCGCCCTGCACTGGCTCGCGGCCGAACTCGACGCCGACCCCGGTTTCCGCTTCATCGCCTACGTCGACTCGGTGCGCGGCGTGGAGCTGATGGACGCGGCCCTGTGGGAGGCGGGCGCGCGGCGGCCGGTCGATGTGGTGGTCGAGCTGGGCGGCGGCGCGGGAGCGCGCACCGGGGCCCGCACGGAGGCGGAGTGCGCGACGGTCGCCGACGCGGTCGCGGCCACCGGGACCCTGCGGCTGGTCGGGGTGGCCGGTTACGAGGGCGAGGTGCCGGAGGCGGACGGCGAGCGGGTGCGGGCGTGGCTGCGCCGCCTCACCGCACTGGCGGCGGACTTCGACGCGGCGGGCCGCTTCGAGGACGTGGACGAGGTGGTCGTCAGCGCGGGCGGAAGCGCCTGGTTCGACGCGGTGGCGGACGTCTTCGCGGAGCTGCCCACGCTGTCGCGGCCGGTGCTGAAGCTGCTGCGCTCGGGGGCGTACGTCTCCCACGACGACGGCCACTACCGGCACCTCACCCCCTTCAACCGCGTCCCGGAGGAGGGCGAGCTGCACCCGGCCTTCCGCCTCTGGGCCCAGGTCGTCTCGCGGCCCGAGCCCGGCCAGGCGTTCCTCAACGCCTGTTTCTTATACACATCGCCGAGCCCACGAGACACTCGCTAAACTTGTTTGCCGTCTTCTGCTTGAAAAAAAACAATTCTGGTTTGGG
>NZ_JAEEAP010000166.1 GCF_016103465.1 Streptomyces sabulosicollis | reverse complement strand
GCCGGGGGCCGTGTCGGAGGGGGCTGATAGAACATGGCGCACAGCCGTTGGGACACGGAAGGCTCGGGAGCCCGCTCTTGTCGTATGTGCAACACGCCCAGAACTTCTACGGGTTACCGGTAGTGACCGTTCCGCCGTACACCCCCGCCACGCTGCTGCCCGATGCCGCGTCCGTCGCCTGGCGTCTTCACACCGGGCCGTACTCGACCGACGAGGACGCGGAGGACTGCTGGGACCGGTTCACCAGCACGGTGGAGCTGGAGAGGGTGCGGGCGCTGGTCCTGGGCTACGGCATGGACAGCGTGCCCCGGCTCACCGACCTGAGGTCCCGGCTGACCGGACTCGAGGCGCTCTTCCTCGGCGATATGGAGGACGAGGAAGAGATGATCTCCTCGATCGAGCAGTCCGATCTGGCGCCGCTCCTGGCGGCGTTCCCCGGGCTGCGGGAGCTCGTCGTCCGTGGCGGGGACGGGCTGGACTTCCCCGTGGCGGGGCACGCGGGGCTGCGGGCGCTGCGCATCGAGTCCGGCGGCCTGCCGCCGGAGGCGGCGGCGAACATCGCCGCCGCCGACCTGCCCTCGCTGGAGCGGCTGGAGCTGTGGCTGGGCGACGACTGGTACGGGGGCGGCACCACCGTCGAGCAGCTCGCCCCGCTCCTCGCGGGTGAACGCAAGCCCGCCCTGCGCCACTTGGGGTTGCAGAACAGCCCCATCCAGGACCAGCTGGCCGCCGCGCTGGCGTCCGCGCCGGTCGTGCCGCGGCTCACCTCGGTGAGCCTGTCCATGGGCACGCTCTCCGACCAGGGTGCGGAGGCACTGCTGCACGGGCAGCCGCTCACCCACCTCGAGGAGCTCGACCTCTCCCACCACTTCCTCAGCGACGCCATGATGCTGCGGATATGGACGACGCTGGAGCCCGCCGGGGTTCGGGTGAACCTGCGCGGGAGGCAGGAGGCGGACGACGAGGGCTGGGGGGACGAGGACGACGAGTACGAGGGAAGCGGCCGGTACATCGCGGTGGCCGAATGACCCTCCAGCCCGATACCGCCGCTTCCGAAAGGTCCACCATGCCGAACAGCGCAGAACCGCTCACCCGTATCCGCGTCGGACGTGACGTCTCCTGGATCGAGCCCGCCCGGCGGGTGCCCTACGGACATGTGCTGTACGCCGCGGCCACGTCCAGATCCGCTCCCGCCGCCGTCGTGGCGAGACTGACCGAGCTGGGCTTCGCCGACATCGAGCTTCCCGCGACCCCGCTGCCCCCCACGGTGGACCCGGACGACGCGCTGCTGCTCAGGGCGGATACGTACACCCTCTCGTGGCTGGAGGTCGGCACCCCCGTACCGCTGCGGCATCTGCTCGCCGCCGCGGGTCGGCAGGGCCTGAGCCCGGCCGATGCCGCACGGCGGCTGACCGCCTTCGGCTGGACGGTCCCGGCGGCCCAGCCGCTGCCCGAGACCCCGGACACCCGGGACATCGTGCTGATCCGCACCGACCCCCGGGGCAATGGGGAGTGGCTGGAGTGGGGCGGGGAGGCGTCGAGCGGGCATGTGCACAAAGTGGCCAGGACGCTGCGGTGCAACCCGTACACCGTCGCCACGCGCCTGATCGCGCTCGGCATCCGGTTGCCCTACACCCCCGAGCCCGCTGACGAGCGGATCCTCCAGGATCCCGGGGGGTCCCTCGGGCACGTCCTCACCGTCGCGCGGGAGACCGGCCGCCGCCCGGCGGACATCGTCGCCCGCCTGGCGGAGCTGGGCGCTTCCCGCCCACCCACCGTGCCGGACTCCCCGGACCCGGACGACCTGGTCATCCTCAGCGAGAACCTCGACGGCCGAGCGCCCTGGCTGGAGCGGAACGACGTCGTGGGCGTGCGGTTGTGCCACATCCTGCGCGCGGCCCTCGCCACCGGGCGCGGCCCCGCCGACATCGCCGAGCGGCTGGACACGCTGGGCCACTGGCTGCACAAGAACGCGATACCGCCCGCCGTCGCCGACCCTGAGGACATCCGGCTCCTGGAGACGGTCGACCGCTCGTTCCTGGACGGCGTCCACCTCGAACACGTCCTGCGCAGCGCGAGCCTGACCGGCAGAAGCCCGGCGGACGTCGCCGCACGCCTGGTCGAGCTGGGCTACCGGCTGCCCGATGAGGTGGACTACCCGGAGGTACGCCCCATGGCTACCGCCCGAGCTGGTCGAGAGCCCCGGCCGCGTCCAGCAGGATAGGGCCGTGCGGCACATCGATGTGTACGGTGTCCAGCCTCGGCACCGAGCCGTATGCGTAGAGCACGGGCGTCGCGGCGCCGCCGATCTGCGTGTGCGAGGGTCCCCCGGTACTCCTCCCACCATCCCTTGTCGCGTTCCGCTGCCATGGCGACCAACTCGTCGATCAGCGCATCGTCGAGGCAGGCGTAATGAGTCGCTCCATCCCGCGCAGCCGTTCCTCGCTGACGCCCGTCCGCCCCGCCTCCACGTGGCGCATCTGGGCCGAAGTCGTTCCGACCCGAGGCCGGTTTGAGCATCGATAGTCTGCGCAGGGACGCCGGTGACTGGGTGACGCGTGGGGCGCGCAAGGGGGTCGTCGAGGCGACGGTGGTCAAGATCAAACGCTCACTGACCGCCTACGACCATGGAAGGCATCGGACTCATTCATCTAGGGGTGCGGGGCCGGGGAATGCGTCTGACAGTTCCCGTGGGGAAGCGGTCGGCGCCCTCGACGTGAGCCGCATGGTGAACCGTGATGGTCAGATCGTCGATGTTCGCGAGCGGTGAGAGGTCGACCGACGCGTCGTCATCCGGCGGACAGCAGATGCGGAGACTTCGCAGACCGGTAAACGTCTTCCTCAACGGTCCAAGGGCATCACCTGACATCGACGGTTGCAGCGTCAGATGGGTCACCTGAGGGAGAGGCGAGACAGACTCGATCAGCTCCAGGGTCTCCTCTCGGAGTTCCATCCGGGTCAACCGGCCAAGGGAGGCCAGTTCCGCCGGGTCCGTCTCCAGGAGCAGGGACGGGGGAGCGCTCAGGAATTCGAGGCGCGGGTATGCGCTGATGCCCGTGAGCGATGTCAGCTCGCAGCTGTAGGACATGAGCAGGCTGCGCAGTCGTGGCAGCTCGGGGAAACCCTTCATGGAGTCGTGGACCAGGGGGAAGTCGAGTTCCAGGTGGGTGAGGCGGGCCAGCGGGCCGATGGTGCTCAGATCGAGCTCGTCCGCGCCGTACTCGCTGTACAGCTTCAGTTGGGTGAGCGGGAGCCCGCCGATCGGGGTGTAGTCGCGGATCGGGCAGTGGAAGAGTTCCAGCCCGCGCAATCGTGGCAGTGAGTGCAGGAACGAAAGATCCTCGACGTTGCTGTTGAGGGAGAGGTCGAGATCCGTCAGCTGCTGCGGGTCGAGTGCGGGGAGGATGATCTCCAGCGGAAAGGTGCCGACCACCCGGATGTTCTTCTTCTGGTTCAGCCCTGGGAGCGCCTTGAGCTCGGCCTCGCTGGTCACGATGATGAGCCCGTCCGGACGGTGGATATGACGCAGGATCTCCTGCGCGTACTCATGGGCCTCGAAGTCGTGCCACGCCACGACCATAGCCAGTTGGACACTGTGGCTGGAGTGATGGCGAAACCTCTTGATCGAGGCGAGTGCGGCGTCTCCCCCGATGGCGGCGGCGGTACGGACGACCGCCGCGGCCTCGTCGTCCTCCAGCCCTTCCGGACCCGGTAGTACATCGATGATGACGGGCCCGACCGAGGCCAGTGTCTTGGCATCGGCCGTGCTCCGGGGCGGCAGGAGAGCCGCCGTACGGCTCTCGACCTCTTGGCGCACGGCCGGGTCCAGTTCCGTCGCCTGCTCCAGACAGGCCATGGCGAGCAGATGCAGCCGAGTCCGGTGCCGTGCCGTGCGGTCCCCACGGGAGATCAGGCGGCGCAGCAGGATGGATCGCTCCGCGGGCCGCGCGTGGGCGACGGCCATGCGGATGACGTCCTCCCACTGGTCGTCGTGGGCGTGCCGGGCCAGTAGCCCGAGGTCCCTCGCCTCCACGGCGGCTTTCGCGCCCAGGTAGTCCTGGAAGGTGCGGTGGACGAAGTCGAGGGTTTCGGCGGTCGGCTGACGCAGTAGTCCACTCCGGGACATCAGATGGGTGAGGACCTGGGACGCGTCGCCCTGTGCCGCGACCGCGGCCATCGCCGGGAGCAGGTCGTCGAGCACGGCGATGGCGTCCCGTCGGTCCATCTCGGTCTGACCGTTGCGGATCAGCCAGTAGGCCAGGTACTGAAGCAGATGGACGCTCTGCTGCCGGGTGAGGACGATCCCTTCCGGGTCGCCGATACCGCGTTCGCGGTCCCTGCGCACGAGGAGCATCGACAGTGCCGCCTCGTACAGCTCCATCCGCCCTTGGGGCAGATGACCTCGTCTGTCGCGGTGGAGTGCGCACATCAGGGCGCACATCAGCGGTGTGGTGGCCAGCTGGCCCAGATCGCGCTGCGCGCGTACCGCTTCCTTGAGGGTGACCGCCAGGGTGGCCAGATCGGCCTTGGCCTCGAGGTCGGTCAGGGTGGAGGAAGCGGCCGCGTGCCAGCGGGAGATGAACACCGAGACATCGCCTCGGCTCATCGGGCGTACGGTCAGCTCGGTGAACTCCAGCCCATTGAGCCAGCCTTCGGGTACGGCCGAGGGGCGGGTGGTGACGACGAAGTGGCCGTTGGGGTAGGCGGCCAGTAGTTCGCACAGCCAGGTGCGGGTGTTCTCGCGCTGCGCCTGTGGTACCTCGTCGATGCCATCGACGAGCAGCAGCCCGCGCCCGGCACTGAGGACCCGCTCCGCCCACCCCGCCGGTTGGGCGGAGGCCAGCATGCTGCCGGTGGTCTGGAGGAAGTCGGCCGGTGGCGGCAGCCTGTCATGACGGACAAGGGTGCGCAGTGGCAGGACGAACGGTATGAGCGAGGTGAAATGTGCGATCTCCGGGGGCAGCTCCCCCCGCGCGGTGGAGACGGCCAGCCACTGGAGCAGCGTGGTCTTGCCGCTGCCCGCGAGCCCACGCACCAGTGTGCGCTGTCGTCGGGCCAGGGCCTCTTCTGCCCGCTCGACGGTGACCGGGCCCGCCGCGTCCTTCCACTGGTCGTGGGGCAGGGCGGGCTCGGCCATCTCCAGACTGAGATAGGCGGTGTCCAGCGGCCAGCACGCTCCCTCGGGACGCCCCAGATCCAGGCCGAACACCGTCAACTGGCGGTACCGACTGATGATGTAGTCCCGGTAGCGGCGTTCGAAGGCGGAGTCCTCCGTGCTCGCACCCGGTTCGGCCGACGACATGGCGATGGCCTTCAGACGGAGGCGGAGCAATACCTGCGGGTCGGCCTTCAGCGGTTTGGCCAGGGCGAGCAGTGTGGCCACAGTGGGCACCACTCGGCCGTTGAGCGCCTGACTGACGGTGGTGTGACCAAGACCGGAGCGCCGCTCCAGGGCGGCCATGGTGAGCCGACGCTCATCGCGCAGCCGCTTCAGCAGGCCGCTCAACTCCGCCAGTGCCGTTGCCCGATCACTCTTCGCTAAGCGCTTCACCCGTACATTCTCGTACGGGCGAACGGCGACGAACGCGCGAACCGCGAACGTGGCGGCCATGGATCACCAACTGACACTCATGACGCTGATGGGACTCGCGCTCGTTGTCGCGGTGGTGTTCGCGGCCCTGATCGGTGTGCTGGCCGGGCTGCTCGCGCGACTCGACGGGGCCGCCCCTTACGCCGCGCTGCTGCGGGCGGGGGCGGCCTTCGGGGGCGCGTTCACCGTACTGGTCGCGGTACTGGCGCTGGTCGCCGGTGTGCTGGGGTAGCCGCTCATGCGCTGAGCAGGACCGGGCCCGTCCGGTGGGCCTCGTCGTAGCGGGTCAGCAGGAGGCGGGCCAGTTCCGGGGCGGGGCCCAGGACGGGGGCCAGGAGGTCGGCGCCCGCGGCCTCGGCGCCGTGGGCGATGCGGTCGGGGAGGCGGCCGGGGGCGATGACGTAGGGGGCCACGGCCACCCGGCGGACGCCGTCCGCGCGCAGGGCGCGGACGGCGTCCTCGGTGCGGGGAAGAGAGGCGGAGGCGAACGCGGGTCGCACGGCGCACCATCCGGTGTGCCGCCACTCCCGCGCGATTTCAGCGATCACCGCGATCGCCTCCGGGTCGGTGGACCCCGCCGAGGCCAGGACGACCCCGGTCGAGGAGCGGTCGGCGGGGCGCAGCCCCGCCTCGTGCAGGCGGCGTTCGAGGGCGTCCACCAGCAGTGGGGACGGGCCCAGGACCTCGGCCTGGCGGACGGAAAGGCGAGGGTGGCGGGCCGTGGCCTCGCGCAGCACCGCCGGGATGTCGGTCTTCGCGTGGAAGGCGCGGGTCAGCAGCAGCGGGAGGGCGATCACCTCGGTGGCGTCCTCCGCGGCGAGGCGGGCCAGCACCTGCGGTACGCGCGGCGCGTTGAACTCCAGGAACGCCGCCTCCACCCGCAGCCCCGGCCGCAGCGACCGCACCCGCGCGCGCAGCGCGTCGACGGTCGCCGCGTGGCGGGGGTCGCGGCTGCCGTGGGCGATGATCAGCAGGGTCGGGGCAGACATGGTGATGGCTTTCCGTGGCCTTCCGTTCCGTGGGGTGGGTTCAGCGGTCTTCGTTCTGCGGTCTGAGGTCTACGGTCTGAGGGCTACGGTCTGAGGTCTGCGGTCTTCGTTCCGTGCTCTTCGTTCAGCGGGCGCTCGCTAGCAGGCCGCGGCTGCGCAGCACCCGGCGCTCGATCGGGGCGAAGATCAGCAGCTCGATGGCGATGCCCACGACGAGGATCAGGAGGATGCCCAGGAGCACCCCCGCCATATCGGAGTTGTTGCGCTGGTTCTCCAGGTACTGGCCAAGACCCAGGCCCAGGTCCGGGGACTTGGCGATGATCTCCGCGGCCATCAGCGAGCGCCAGGAGAAGGCCCAGCCCTGCTTGAGCCCGGCGACGTAACCGGGGAGCGCGGCGGGCAGCAGGATGTGCCGGGCGCTGACCAGGCCGCGGGCACCCAGGGTACGTCCGGCGCGCAGGAAGAGCGGGGGCACCTGGTCGATGCCGGCGACCAGCCCGTTGGCGATGGAGGGGACCGCGCCCAGCAGGATGACGGTGTACATCATCTGGTCGTTCAGGCCCAGCCAGATCACCGCCGGCGGCACCCAGGCGACCGAGGGCAGCGACTGCAGACCGGACAGGATCGGGCCGAGTCCGGCGCGGATGAACTTCACCCGGGCGACGACCAGACCCAGCGGGGTGGCGATCGCCAGCGCGATGAGGAAGCCGAACAGACCGCGCGAGACACTGGTCCAGATGATGTCGAGCAGCTCGCCCTGGAGCCAGAGCTGGCGCAGCGAGTCCCAGACCAGCCCCGGGTCGGGCAGCTTGTAGTCGTCGGTGACCTTGGCGACGACGAGCACCTTCCACAGGGCCAGCACGACGGCCACGGCCACGATGGGCGGCAGCACCTTCTGGACCAGCACCTCGACCGGTGAGACGCGCTTGGTCTGCACCGCGTCCAGGGCGTCCAGACCGGCCTCCAGGCCCGCCAGGTCCTGGGCGTTGCCGGTACTCCGTTTCGCCGCGGACTTCTCTATGGACTGCTCAATGGACTGCTTCCCGCCGTTCCCGCCGTCGGCTTCCTCGACCGCGGTGCCGCGGGTGGTCTTACTGCTGGCCATGGCGGCGGATCTCCCCACGCAGTTCTTCGGTGATCTCAACGGACAGGTCGGCGACGGCCGAGTCCTCGATGCGGCGCGGCTGCGGAATGTCCACTTCCCACTCGCGGGCGACCCGCCCCGGCCGGGAGGACAGCAGCACCACGCGCTCGGCCAGCCGGACGGCCTCGCGGACGTTGTGGGTCACGAACAGCACCGAAACGCCGGTCTCGCTCCAGATCCGGGTCAGCTCCTCGTGCAGCACATCGCGGGTGATGGCGTCGAGCGCGGCGAACGGCTCGTCCATCAGCAGCACGCTGGAGTCCTGCGCCAGCGCGCGGGCCAGCGCCACGCGCTGCCGCATCCCGCCGGAGAGTTCGTGCACCCGTTTGCCGTAGGCGCCGCCGAGCCGCACCAGCTCCAGCAGCCGCTCGGCCCGCGGCCTGCGGTCGGCGCGCGGCACACCGCGCAGCCGCAGCGCCAGCTCGATGTTCTTCCCCGCGGTCAGCCACGGGAACAGGGCGTGCTCCTGGAACATCAGGGCCGGCCGGCCGCCGGGGACCTCGATGGCCCCCGAGGACGGCTTGTCCAGGCCGGCGATCAGATTGAGCAGCGTGGACTTACCGCAGCCGGAAGCCCCCAGGATGCAGACGAACTCCCCGGGCCGCACCTGGAGGTTGATGTCCTCGAGCACGGGCTGGGCCGCCCCGGGACGGCCGAAGGACTTGTGGACGTGGGCGATCGACACGGATCCGGTGGCGTCGGCGGGGCCGGGGGAGCCCGCCGTCGCGGCGCTCACCCGGTCGTCCTTCTCGGTGGTCAGTGCCGGGGACATCCGGTCACCTCCTGATGGATGCGTACATGCGTGTACATGCGTACGGTGCGTACGGGACGGACGGGCGGCTACTGGCTGCCGAGGCCCGCGGCCGAGACCGCCGGCTTGCCCTCGGCCTTCAGGACCTTGTTCAGCGGGCCCAGGTCGTAGATCCCCTTGAGATCGGGCTTCTCCAGAAGCCCCGCCTGGACCGCGTGGTCGGCTTCGGTGTTCAGCGTCGAGGCCAGCGGGTCGTCGGTGACCTGGATGGACTTCCACGCCGGGTCGATCACCTCGGCGGGCAGCGGCTTGCCGGTCTCCTCCTTGAGCGCCGCGTTGGCCGCGTTCTTCGCCTGCTCGGGGTTGGCCTTGATGTAGGCGTTGGTCTTCACCGAGCCGCGCAGCACGGCCTCGACGACCTTCGGGTGCTCCTTGAGGAACGACTGCTTCACGATCAGGTTGGTGATGACGAACTTCTTGTCCGGCCACAGCGAGGACTCGTCCAGCAGCACCTTGGCGCCGTCGGCGACCAGCTTGGACGCGGTCGGCTCCGGCACCCACGCGCCGTCGATGGCTCCGGACTTGTACGCGTCGGGCGTCACCTTGTTGTCGCTGCGGACCACCGACACATCGCCCTTGCCGCTCTGGGCGTCGACCTCCCAACCCTTGCTCTTGATCCAGTTGAGGAACGCCACGTCCTGGGTGTTGCCCAGCTGCGGGGTGGCGATCTTCTTGCCCTTGACGTCGTCCAGCGTCTTGATCTTCTTGGGGTTGACCACCAGCTTGACGCCGCCGGAGACCGATCCGGAGATGATCTTGAGGTTGGAGCCGTGGGACTTCACATAGCCGTTGATGGACGGCGACGGGCCGATCCAGCCCATGTCGATGGAGCCCGCGTTGAGCGCCTCGATCTCCGAAGGACCGGCGTTGAAGACATACGGCGCGACCTTCGTGCCCTTGAGCTCCTGCTGGATCGGGCCGCCCTTGCGCAGCCCCACCAGCGCGGTGGCGTGGGTGACGTTGGCGAAGTAGCCGACCTTCACCTTGTCCAGACCGTCGACCTTCTCACCGCCGGCCGCGGGGATCGCCGAGGCTCCCGTGTCGTCGGACTTCTTCTGCGAGCCGTAGCCGCAGGCGCCCAGCGCGCCCAGCAGCAGGGGGAGGACGGCCGCCGCCGCCAGGATCCGGGTGCGGCGGCGGGGGCGTTCGGCTGGTGGCGGAGCGATGAGGGGCACGGCAGACGACACGGGGGTGTTCCTCTCGACGGGCCGGGGCGGCGTCAGAGGACGCCCGGCAGATCAGACGGCTTTCGGCGGCGGTGGCGGTGGACAGGGGCGGACTGCGGCATCAGCCCGCACATCGTCCGACCCCGCCCTGGCCGCTGCCGAGCGCCCCGCTGCCCACGCGGCCGCCCTCCTTGGCGAACGTCGAGAACACCTCACCGGCCATGGTCAGAAGTCCCATCCCTCGTCGTCCCGCGCGGTCTCGGCATCCTTGGCCGGTGCCGCGAAGGAGTCGCCCGCCATCCCGGCGGTGAGCGTGGTGCCGTCGGCCGGGTCGATCAGCAGGAAGGAGCCGGTGCGGCGCGAGGCGTCGTACGCGTCCAGCGCCAGCGGCTCGGAGGTGCGCAGCACGACCCGGCCGATGTCGTTGGCGGCCAGCTCACCCGGCGCCGGGTGGTGCGACAGATCGGCCAGCGTCAGCCGGGACGGGATGTCCTTGATGATCGCCTTCACCGTGCGGGTGGTGTGCTTGAGCAGCACCCGGTCGCCGACCCGCAGCGGACGGTCGTGCAGATGGCAGACGGTGGCCTCGACGTCCCTCGTGGTCTCCGGGGCGTGGTCGCTCGGCGCGAGCAGGTCCCCGCGCGAGATGTCCAGGTCGTCGGCGAGGGTGAGGGTCACCGACTGCGGGGCCCACGCCACGTCCACCATCGCGCCCAGCGCGTCGATCCCGGTGATGGTGCTGGTCCGGCCGGACGGCAGCACGGTGACGGGGTCGCCGACGCGCAGCACACCGGAGGCGATCTGGCCCGCGTAGCCGCGGTAGTCCGGGTGCTCGGCGGTCTGCGGACGGATCACGTACTGCACCGGGAAACGCGCCGGGTCCTGGGACGGGTCGGTGCCCACCGGCACGGTCTCCAGGTGCTCCAGCACGGTCGGGCCGCCGTACCAGTCCATGTTCGCCGACGCGGTCACCACGTTGTCCCCGGCCAGCGCCGAGATCGGGATGGCCGTGATCTCGGGGACGCCCAGCGAGGCCGCGTAGGTGGTGAACTCCTCGGCGATGGCCGCGAAGACCGGCTCCGCGTAGTCCACCAGGTCCATCTTGTTGACGGCGAGGACCACGTGCGGGACCCGCAGCAGGGCGGCGACCGCGGCGTGCCGCCGGGTCTGCTCCACCACGCCGTTGCGCGCGTCCACCAGGACGACCGCGAGCTCGGCGGTGGAGGCGCCGGTGACCATGTTGCGGGTGTACTGCACATGGCCGGGGGTGTCGGCGAGGATGAACCGCCGCTTCGGCGTGGCGAAGTAGCGGTAGGCGACATCGATGGTGATGCCCTGCTCCCGCTCCGCCCGCAGCCCGTCCGTCAGCAGCGCCAGGTCCGGCGCCTCCTGGCCACGGCTGCGCGAGGCGTGCTCCACGGCCTCCAGCTGATCGGCCAGCACCGACTTGGAGTCGTGCAGCAGCCGCCCGACCAGCGTGGACTTACCGTCGTCCACCGAGCCCGCGGTGGCGAACCGCAGCTGCGAGGTGGCCGCGGACCGCTCCACGGCGGCCGCCGCGGCCTGCTCCCCGGACGTCAGATTGCTCGTCATCGTTAGAAGTACCCCTCGCGCTTGCGGTCCTCCATCGCGGCCTCCGACAGCTTGTCGTCGGCGCGGGTCGCACCCCGCTCGGTCAGCCGGGAGGCGGCTATCTCATCGATGACCTGCTCGATGCTCACCGCGTCCGACTCCACGGCACCGGTGCAGGACATGTCGCCCACGGTGCGGTAGCGCACCATGCGCCGCTCCACGGTCTCGCCGTCCTTCGGTCCGCCCCACTCACCGGGCGCCAGCCACATGCCGCCGCGCCGGAAGACCTCGCGCTCGTGCGCGTAGTAGATCTGCGGCAGGTCGATCTTCTCCCGGGCGATGTACTGCCACACGTCCAGCTCGGTCCAGTTGGACAGCGGGAAGACCCGGACGTGCTCACCGGGGGAGTGGCGGCCGTTGTAGAGCTGCCACAGCTCGGGGCGCTGCCGCCGCGGGTCCCAGCCGCCGAATTCGTCCCGGAGGGAGAACACCCGCTCCTTGGCGCGGGCCTTCTCCTCGTCCCGGCGGCCGCCGCCGAAGACCGCGTCGAAGCGGTTCCGCTCGATGGCGTCCAGCAGCGGCACGGTCTGCAGCGGATTGCGGGTGCCGTCCGGGCGCTCGCGCAGCCGGCCGTCGTCGATGAACTCCTGGACCGAGGCCACGTGCAGCCGCAGCCCGTGCCGGGCGACGGTGGCGTCCCGGTAGGCGATGACCTCGGGGAAATTGTGCCCGGTGTCCACGTGCAGCAGCGAGAACGGAACCGCCGCCGGGGCGAACGCCTTGAGGGCGAGATGCAGCATGACGATGGAGTCCTTGCCGCCGGAGAACAGGATCACCGGCCGCTCGAACTCGCCCGCCACCTCGCGGAAGATGTGCACCGCCTCGGACTCCAACGCGTCCAGGTGCGCGAGCGCGTACAGGCCCGCGCCCTCGTCCGCGTTGATCGCCGTCACGGTCGTCATGCCGCGCCCCTTTCGTTCGCTCGGCTGCGGTAGTAGCTTCCCGTCATATCGGCTGGGATCGTCATGGGTCGGCGCCCGGGTGCGGGGAGCGCCGTGGCCCGTGACGCGGTGGCCGTGGGTGTGTGGCTCACAGCAGTCCCCTTTCACTCAACAGCAACCGCACCTCGGCCGCCGACTCCTGCACGCTGTTCCTGTGGGTTTCGATGCGCAGATCCGGGTCGGCAGGGGCCTCGTAGGGGTCGTCCACACCGGTCAGACCCGCTATCTCGCCCGCCGCCTGCTTCGCGTACAGCCCCTTGACGTCCCGCTCGGAGCACACCTCCACGGGCGTGGCCACGTGCACCTCCAGATACGGGGTGCCCTCGCGCTGGTGGCGCTTGCGCACCGCCTCGCGGCTGTCCGCGTACGGCGCGATGACCGGCACCAGCACCGTCACCCCGTGGGAGGCCAGCAGTTCGGCCACGAACCCGATCCGCTGGACGTTGGTGTGCCGGTCCTCGCGGGAGAACCCCAGTCCCGAGGAGAGGAACTCACGGATCTCGTCCCCGTCGAGCACCTCCACCCGGCGGCCCTCGCCGCGCAGCCGCTCGGCCAGCGCATAGGCGATCGTGGTCTTTCCCGCGCTCGGCAGACCGGTCAGCCACACCGTGGCACCGGTGGTCGTGGGGGCGCTCATCTCGTTCTCCTGGTCGACAGCCATCAGCCGTGCAGCCCGCATTCGGTTTTGTTGCTCCCCGCCCAGCGGCCGGACCGGATGTCCTCGCCCTCCAGAACCCGACGGGTGCAGGGCGCGCAGCCTATCGACGGATAGCCGTCCATCAGCAGGGGGTTGGTCAGCACGCCGTGCTCGGCGACATAGGCGTCGACATCCGCTTGCGTCCAGCGGGCGATCGGGGAGATCTTCACCTTACGTCGCCGGGCGTCCCAGCCAACGACCGGGGTATGGGCGCGAGTTGGGGATTCGTCCCGGCGCAGTCCCGTGGCCCAGGCGTCATACTCCCGCAACCCCTCCTCAAGCGGCTGGACCTTGCGCAGGGCGCAGCACAGGTCGGGGTCGCGGTCATGCAGCTTCGGGCCGTACTCGGCGTCCTGCTCGGCGACCGTCTGGCGCGGGGTCAGCGTGATGACGTTGACGTCCATCACGGCGGCCACCGCGTCACGGGTGCCGATGGTCTCGGGGAAGTGGTAGCCGGTGTCGAGGAAGACCACGTCGACACCGGGGAAGGCGCGGGAGGCCAGATGCGCCACCACCGCGTCCTCCATCGAGGAGGTGACGCAGAAACGCGATCCGAAGGTGTCCGCCGCCCAGCGCAGGATGTCCAGCGCCGGGGCGTCCTCGAGCTCGTGGCCCGCCTTCTCGGCGAGCCCCTCGAGGTCGGTGTCCTCAAGCCGGGTCGTCATATCGCCGTACCCCCTTTATCGATCGGGTCGCGCCGCAGGCCCTTGGCCAGCAGCCCGAGGAACGACAGCCGGAACGCGCGGTTGCAGGACGCGCATTCCCACGCGCCATGGCCCTCCTCCGAGGGACGCAGGTCCTCGTCCCCGCAGTAAGGGCAGTAGAACGGCGCGGCACGCTCACTCACCTTGCCCCCCTCGCTCGATCCGGGCGCACGCTCATTTGAGGGCGTCCTCCCCGGCCCTGGCCGCCCAGGCGGCGAAGCGCTCGCCGTCCTCGCGCTCCTCCTCGAAGCGGCGCAGCAGCCGCTCCACGTAGTCGGGGAGCTCGGCGGCCGTGACCTTCAGCCCGCGCACCTTGCGGCCGAAGCCCGGCTCCAGGCCCAGGGCGCCGCCCAGGTGCACCTGGTAGCCCTCGACCTGCCGGCCGTTGTCGTCCATGACCAGCTGGCCCTTGAGACCGATGTCCGCCACCTGGATCCGGGCGCAGGCGTTCGGGCAGCCGTTGAGGTTGATGGTGATCGGCTCGTCGAACTCGGGCAGCCGGCGCTCCAGTTCGTCGATGAGCCAGGAGCCGCGCGCCTTGGTCTCGACGATCGCCAGCTTGCAGAACTCGATACCGGTGCAGGCCATCGTGCCGCGCCGGAACGGGGACGGCTTGACCTGGAGGTCCAGCGCCTCCAGCCCGGCGACCAGCGAGTCGACCTGGTCCTCGGTCACATCGAGCACGATCATCTTCTGCTCGACGGTGGTGGTCAGCCGCCCGGAGCCATGTGCCTCGGCCAGGTCGGCGATCTTGGTGAGGGTGGCGCCGTCCACCCGGCCGACGCGCGGCGCGAAGCCGACGTAGTAGCGGCCGTCCTGCTGGCGGTGGACGCCCACGTGGTCACGCCACTGCTGGACGGGCTGTTCGGGCGCCGGGCCGTCGATCAGCGGGCGCTTCAGGTACTCGTCCTCCAGCACCTGGCGGAACTTTTCCGGGCCCCAGTCGGCGACCAGGAACTTCAGCCGGGCGCGGTTGCGCAGCCGGCGGTAGCCGTAGTCGCGGAAGATCGAGGTGACCCCGGCCCAGACGTCCGGGACCTCCTCCAGCGGCACCCACGCGCCGAGCCGGACGCCGATCTTGGGGTTGGTGGACAGTCCGCCGCCGACCCACAGGTCGAAACCGGGGCCGTGCTCGGGGTGGCGCACGCCGACGAACGCGACGTCGTTGATCTCGTGCACGACGTCCAGCAGCGGGGAGCCGGAGACCGCGGTCTTGAACTTGCGCGGCAGGTTGGAGAACTCCTTGCTGCCGATGTAGCGCCGATGGATCTCATCGACCGCCCAGGTGCCGTCGATGATCTCGTCCTCGGCGATCCCGGCGACCGGGGAACCGATGATCACACGGGGGCAGTCGCCGCACGCCTCGGTGGTGGACAGCCCGACGGCCTCCAGCCGCCGCCAGATCTCGGGCACGTCCTCGATCCGGATCCAGTGGTACTGGATGTTCTGCCGGTCGGTGATGTCGGCGGTGCCGCGGGCGAACTCCTCCGAGACCTGGCCGACGACCCGCAGCTGCTCGGTGGTCAGCCGGCCGCCGTCCACCCGGACGCGCATCATGAAGTGCTCGTCGTCCAGCTCCTCCGGCTCCAGGACCGCGGTCTTGCCGCCGTCGATCCCGGGCTTGCGCTGGGTGTACAGACCCCACCAGCGCATCCGGCCGCGCAGATCGGCGCCGTCGATGGAGTCGAAGCCGCGGTGGGCGTAGATCGTCTCAATGCGTGTCCGCACATTGAGACCGTCATCGTCCTTCTTGGTCTGCTCGTTGCCGTTGAGGGGGGTGAAGTGCCCCGCGGCCCACTGGCCTTCGCCGCGGTGGCGTCCGGCCTTGCGGCGGGGCGTGGCGCTTGCGCGTTCCGGGGTGGCAGCCATGGCGGTGTGTGTCCTTCTGAGCGGCTCAGGTGCGGCGGGTAGTACGTCGGCGCGCACCGTCTGACCCGCGCGTGCGCAGGCGGGCAGGGTGTACGGCGGTGGCCGGTGCGAACTGCGGCGGGGAGTGTCGAGGCGTGCGCGCTCGCCCACGTCGTCGGGGGCGGTGCGGAAGATGCGGTGGTGCTGCCCGGGGCCTGGATGACGGCCCTGTCGAGGTGCGGGTCAGCCCGCCGGACAGATCGCGCTGGACATGCGGCCGAGGTCGACGTGGCGTCGACTCACCAAGGCGATTCCAGCTCGAGACATGATGGAAGCGTGGCATGGCGGTCTCCGGCGAGTCCACCTTTATCCACTATGCGGACGAATCTGTCTCGCGATACAAGACGATGTGCTCTTGGTCACTCCTCGGTCGACGTCTTGACGTCGAAGACCCTGAAGCCCCGGCGGTGGTAGTTGTCCAGCGCGTACGGCCCGTCCTTGCTGCATGTGTGCACCCACACCCGCTTGGTCGGCGCACGGTCCGGCCAGCGGTCGGCCATGTCCCAGGCGCGGGCGGTCCCCCGGGTCAGCAGGTGCCCGCCGATGCGGCGGCCCTGGAAGGCGGGGAGCAGCCCGAAGTACGCGATCTCCACCACGCCCTCGTCCTGGCCCTCCAGCTCGATGTACCCGGCCGGGGTCCCGCGCTCGTACGCCACCCAGGTCTCCACGCCGGGCCGGTACAGATACTCCTCCCACGCCTCCCGCGACCACACCAGCCGGTCGGTCCACGCCACGTCCGTGCCCACCGCCGTGTAGAGGAAGTGGCTGAACTCCGGGCTCGGCACCTCGGCACGGGCGATCCGCACCCCGGCCGTGGCGGGCGGCTCCTGCGCCGGGCTGAGATCGGAGGGAGCGGTCTGCTCCAGGTGCCAGGTGGTCACGGTGATGCTCATGGTGGACAGATAACCATGGACGCCGTTGACTCGCCTTGACGGGTATCGCTCAAGCGGGGAGGGCGGGGTCGGGG
>NZ_JAEEAP010000165.1 GCF_016103465.1 Streptomyces sabulosicollis | reverse complement strand
CGCCCGTCACGGCGGAGGACGAGGAGCACTACCGCACGCTCCTGGACACGTTCCGCCGCTCGGAGCTCCCCCCACTGGAAACGTCCCTCTGGCTCCTGAAGTCGCCCACCCTCATCCGCGCCACCTTCGAGGAACCGAAGGACGCGGCGGCCTGGCTGGGCCGCGAACTGACCGAACACGCCCCCGGCTTCCTCTCCCACCAGGAAGCCGACACCGCCCGCCTGGCCCGCCTGGTCACCACGGCCACCGACCGCCTCACCCACGGCACGGACGTCTCCTTCGGCTTCTACCTGGGCCGCACCTCCTTCCTCTCCCTGGCCCTGGTCACCTGCACCCCCAACCACTGGACCCCGGCCCTGCGGTGCCCTCTGGCAGCCTGACCGGCACGCCTGGAGGGCCCAGAAGGTCTCGGCGCCGGGATAGGAGAGACCCTCAAGACGGGGACGTCCTCAAGGCATCGTCGATCCGGCTCCGCAGCTCGACCGCCCGCGCATCGTCGTACGCAGCCAACGTGCGCGACGCCTCCTCCCAGTACTGCCGCGCCTCTTCCGCCGCGCCGATCACCGCGGACCCGCGCAGCGCACTCGCCAGACCGTCGAGCGCGAGCGCCAACTGCCAGTGGTCGTCGAGGTCGCGGTGTGTCGCGGCCGCCCGCCGGTGGAACGCGGCCGCCTCATCGAAGCGGCCCAACCGGCCGTACGCCTCACCGGCGGCGTTCCAGGCGCGTGCCTCCCGCGACCGGTCCCCGAGCTGCCGATGCAGTACCGCCGCCCGCTGATACGAGACCAGGGCGTCCTCCGGACGGCCGTCGGCCAGCTCGGCCTGGCCGAGATCCAGCAGCCAGTACCCCTCCCAGGCGTGATTGCGATGGCGGCGGGCGATCTCGACGGCGCTACCGGCGGATTGCAGGGCGCCCCGTATGTCGCCGCGTTCCCGCTGTACGGCGCTCAGAATCCGCAGGGCATTGCCCTCACCGCCCTTGTCGCCCCGCTCCCGCAGCGTCGTCAACGCCTCGTGAAGAACGTCCGAGGCATTCTCGACCCGCCCCGCCTCGTACTCCACCGTGGCCAGATTGGCGAGCAGGGTGGGCTCCCACTCGACCGCTCCGAGCTCTCGGAAGAGGGCCAGCGCCTCCGTGAAACGCCGCTTCGCCGCCGCCAACTGCCGCGTCCGCACATGGACCAGCCCGAGTGCGTTCAGCGACAGCGCCTCGCCCAGCCGGTCACCCAGCTCGCGGCGGACGGCCAGGGCGCCCTCGTGGTACCGCGCCGCCTCGGCCGGACGGTGCGACTGGCGACAGGCCATGCCCAGGCTCTCCAGGAGCCGCGCCTCCCCGGCGCGATCACCCGCCCGTCGAGCGGAACTCAGCCCTATGTGCCCCATGGCGAACCACGCCTCGAACGCGTTGAGGCGCGCGTGCAGAGGACGCAGCAGAGCGGGCAACTGCCACGCCATCGCGTTGCACCCCGCATCGGCGGCGACGCGCGCGGCGGCCAAAAGATTGCTGTTCTCCAGCTCGTACCACCGCACCGCCTCGTCGTAGTCCGCGAAGGTCGGCGGTGTGACACCTTCGGGCGGCGCCCCGAGCGGAACGGGCGGCTCGGCCGGACTGACACGGGTGCGTGCCGCATCAGCGGCGTGCAGATACCAGGCCAACGCCCGGAGCCGGGCCGCCTCTCGGGCTTCGGCGGGCTCCTCGTGATGCGCTTGGTCGATGGCGTAAGCGCGCAGCAGATCGTGGAACTCGAAGCGGTCGGGGCCGGTCTGCGTCAGCAGGTGCGCTCCGACCAGGACGTCGAGCAGATGCTGCGCCCGGCCGTACCCGACTCCGGCGAGCGCGGCGACCGCCGAGACCCCGAACTCGGGCCCCGGATGCAGTCCGAGCAGTCTGAAGAAGCGCGCGGCTTCGGCCGTCAGCGCCCGATAGGACCAGGCGAACACCGTGCGCACCGCGTCCGCCTCCTCGTCGTCTCCCACGGTCAGAGCCTCCCAGAGGGCGGATTCGTCACGGAGGTCTCTTATCAACTCGTCAAGGCTCATCAGGGGCCTGCTGACGGCCCGTTCGGCGGCGATACGCAAGGCCAGCGGCAGCCGGGCACACAGACGCGCCAACTCGGCCAGCTTGTCCGCGTCGTCCTCGAGCCGATAGCCGGCGGTCACGGTACGCAGCAGGGCCACGGCCTCCGGCTCGGCCAGCGTGCCCAGCGTCAGCCGATGCGCCCCGTCCCGAACGGCCAGCCCCGACAACCGGCTGCGACTGGTGACGAGCACCAGACAGCCCGCCGTGCCCGGCAGCAGCGGACGCACCTGACTCACGGAGGCGGCGTTGTCGAGCACGATCAGCATCCGCCGCCCGGCCAGCAGCGACCGGTACAGCGCCGCACTGGCCTCAGGATCGGCCGGAACCGCCGCCGCCGACACCCCGAGCGCCAGCAGAAAGCGGTGCAGTGCCTCGGGAGCGGTGACGGGTGCCCCAGGGTCATAGCCGCGCAGGTTCACATACAACTGCCCGTCGGGAAAGTGGGCTTGCGCCTGATGCGCCCAGCGCAACGCCAGAGAGGTCTTACCCGCCCCCGCTGTCCCCGCGATCACACAAATGGAGACGACGAGCGGCTCCCCGCCATCTCCGGTCAGAATCGCATTGAGCCGCTCCAACTCACTGGTCCGGTTGACGAATCCCCGTATGTCTCCCGGAAGCTGCCGCGGTCGCGGGGTATCACCGTCGGCACTGCGCCGTCCCATCCCATGGAAATGCACCCCGCCACTCACATCACGGGCCTGCACCACATCCCCCGCGGACCCCGACAGCCGCGACTGCGTCCCATGCGGACCCTGAAGGTGCGGGGATTCCTCCTGGTGGCCTTCCCGCCCTCTGTCCTCGTTGATCTTCTACTCCGTGGGCGTCGGGGGCGGCAGAGGTGCCACTTCGCGTTCGAAGTAGGACGCCATCTCTTCTCCGGCGTCAAAAAGTCCTTTGATAAACTCCTCCCATGGGCTCAGCACCTCCGGATCGACGATTCGCAGCGCTCCGTCGCTCATCGCCCGGCTGTCGTAGATGACCTTGTACAACGTCCGCCCACCCAGTGAAACCAGCTCCGGAAGCGGCCCGTCTTCCTCGAACTTCCTGATCTGACCAGGTCCGACCACCCTGATCCGCTCACCGCACTCCGCCCGCAGCCGCAACATATTGAGCTCCCACTGGAGATACGGAGTGAGGGGTTCCTCCACGACCCGCACCCGATAGAGACTGAAGTTGCGCTTCGCTGCCTCGCCCATAAACGCCAAGAGCTCATCGCGCCGTTTCTCGATCAGCTCCAAGGCGCCGCGCCAGTCACCCTGGGAGAACGCCTGCCAGCTTGCATTGCCGGGTTCCTGGAAATGCTGTTGCCTCTCCAGCTTCCAGGAGTCACGCCCCTCGACGGCCCGCATACGCCGCCGAAAGTCGGCCCCGTAGGCGTCCCGAGACAGCCGCTCACCCAGTGAAGCATCGAGCCTGGGAAGATCAACGCTAAGCATCCGGAATCTCCGGCTTCGCCGCACTGAGAGTAATCGCGGGAATGACGACCAGCCGTTCATCGGCGGCGATGCGTACCTCTCCCGGGAGGCGTGACCGGTAGGCGTCGGTGAGGTCACGCCCGATCACCGCGATATCACCGTTGTCGAGCTGCCAGATATCGGGGCAATCGTTGTAATCATTGGTGGTTCCGAGATCGCTCGGCGACTTGCCTAACCGGCGCACGAACGATGCGGACGGATCCGCATCCCATGAACTGCGAGCCATCTTCGCCTCCCTGTCGGCCTTCCTGCCTGACGCCACGACAGCACAGGATGACAACGGATTGTAGACATAATGGTCACGGAGGGCAATGATTTCGCCATGGCGTGCTTGTTACGCCGACTCCATTTCGGCCGCTCACGCGCGAAGAACTGGCGTACGTCGAAATCAGGCGCCCCACCAGAACCTCGCGTGCCGACCACCCCATGCGCCATGGGCCATCGCTGGCCGGAATTGCTCTCTTTCGCCACCAGGCATCCCTCTTCACGCTTCAACCAGGAGCGATTCAGCGGGGTCAAGGGGGATCCGCGATGGTCGAGCCGATCTATGTACCCGTACTGCCCACGCGCCGGAGCGCATGGGATGCCTACGCGAGCCTGGGGGCGGAGGTACGGCGACGCGTCGCACCGCTGTGGACGGTCGTCCCACGCGTAGGGCCGGAGCGCACCAGAGGGGCGTGCCCCGAGACGGACCCGGACACCGACTCGCCGGAACTTCGCCGTTGGCTCACCGGACGCATGGACAACCTCATCCGGGCAATGGACGGGCTCCCCGGCTGGGTGGATCCCGTCCATATCGAGCGCCACGTCGAGGCGTCGGCCATCGGCTTGTGGCGCGTGGCGACCCGGAGCGAGCTACGCCTGGTCACCGGCCCGGAGCGAGATCCGACTCTCCAGCGCTACGCCGCCGATCTGGCCTTCCTCAGCGGACGAGGCATCGGCATACGCGTATTGCTGGACACCGTGGTGGACGAGCCGCGTTCCACAGAAATCCTGGCGCTGGTTGACCAACTCTGCCTGCCCCCGGCCCGGCTCGATCTCATTCTGGATGTCGGCATGGTCACGGATGCCATCGAAGCGACCAAACTCGCCCTTGTCGGTGTCGACGTCCTCGGTGCCCTGGTTCCCTGGCGCACGGTCGTCCTCACCGCGGGGGCGTTCCCCGCCGACCGGGAGCACCCGGACCAGCAGCCGACGCGCGTCGCCCGACGCCACGACTGGGATGTCCACCAGTCGGTCCGTGCTTCTCGCCCGGAATTCCCAGGCCCGCTGCTCTACGGCGACTACTCCGTGGAACACGCGCACAGCGCGAACATCTCCGCCCGTCCCCACGGCCCCCCTTACGGTCTGCTTCGCTACACGGCGCCGTACGACTTCCTCATTGCTCAGGCGCCCCTCAGAGGCCCCCACCGTGCCGACCGTGTGCGTGCCATGGCCCGGCGCATAGTGACGCATGACGCCTTCCGTGGCATCGAGGACACCATCTCCAGCGACGGTGAACGCTGGCTGCACACCTGCGCCTACGGCGACGGCTCGGTCGGCTCGGGCAACGCCGAGAAGTGGATCCGGGTAGGCCATCTCCAGCACATGAACTACGTCGCACGGCAGTTGTCCCCCACGAAGTAACCCCGCCGGAGGATCAGCTTCCGGCGGGGCCGTGGTGCGGGTGCCTGGGTTGTGCTGTGGGGTGCGGCTCAGCTGAAGTTCACGTCACTGCACAGGAAGTACGTCTGGTCCATGTGCGATGCCTGCCAGATCGTGTAGACGACGTGGCGGCCGGTGTAGCCGGAGGTGCTGACGTCGATCGAGTAGTTGTTGCTGGGGGCGTACTTGCCGGTCGTGGTGACCAGTTGCAGGTCACTCCACTTCAGCGGCTGGGTGGTGGGGTCATAGCCCTGGCGGGACACATACACCTTGAAGTAGTCGGCGCCGTGGCTGGCCTGGTCGTACAGCTTCACGGTGAACTTGCTGCCGACGTTCGTCGTCTTCCAGGCGCCCGGCGTGTCCAGCGAGTTGTAGCGGCCACCCTCGGTGTGGCCACCGCTGCACAGCTGCCCGTCGGGGATCACCGCGGGGAAGTTGCCGGCCGAGCCGTTGCGGTACAGCCCGTTCCAGTTCCACATGGCGTTCGGGTTGTCCTGCCACGCCTGCCAGCACATGGGGTCCAACTGCGCCATCTCGGGGTTCTGGAAGTCGTCGCCCCAGCGCAGCCAGCAGCCGTAGTTGCGGGACGCGGGATCGACGACCGATCCGTGGGCGCTCGCGGTGGTGGACCACGGGATCAGGCACAGCAGCGCCGCGGCCAGCAGGCCAACGGCGCGGGATGCCCAGCGTAAGGAATTGCCGCGTTCATGACAAATCATTCGCGATCTTCCTCCATCGTCCTCGGGGGAGTGAGAGCGTGATGGGAGCGCTCCCAAAGCGGGGGCTTCCCCGAGGGAAAGCCCCCGAAACGTGGAGCCCGGGGCCGCGCACCAAAGCTCCTGGCGGTGACGGTTCCTGCCAGCCGCACCAACTTCCGTATCACCAGCAAGGTTGGCTCCGATTCACTCGCCCGCCCACCCGACATCCCGTCAGTGGCGCCCAGCCCCACCCGGGGTAGTCGACACGGCATGGGCAAGATTCTGGTCGGCACGTGTTCATGGACGGACCGCGCTCTGGTGTCCAGCGGTTGGTACCCGCCCGGGCTGCGCGGCGCGGAGGGGAGACTGCGGCACTACGCCGCCCAGTTCCCGGTGGTGGAGGTCGACGCCACGTACTACTCCCTGCCCAGCGCCCGCAACAGCACCCTGTGGGCCGAGCGCACCCCGGATGGGTTCCGCTTCGACGTCAAGGCGTTCTCCCTCCTCACCGGCCACCCGACGACCCCGAACGCCCTCCCCGCCGACCTGCGCGACGCACTGGTCGGACGAACGGGCGGACGCCCGAGGCCCGCAGCCATCGATCCGGGGTTGCTCGACGAGGTGTGGCAACGCTTCAGCGGAGCGCTCGAACCACTGAAGAAGGCGGGGCGCCTGGGCACCCTGCTCTTCCAATTCCCGCCCTGGTTCGCCCCCGGCGACGCCCAGGCGAAGCCGTTCCTCGCCCAATGCGCCCAGCGCACGGCAGGCTGGCCCATCGCCGTGGAGTTCCGTCACCCCGGCTGGTGGCAAGAGGACGAGCGGGCCGTCACCGAGGCGTTGCTCAAGGACTGGGACATGTCCGCCGTCGCCGTGGACATGACCCAGAAACTGCCCACCTCCATACCCCCGGTCACTCCGGTCCCCTCATCCCGCCTCGCGGTGGCCCGCTTCCACGGCCGCAACGGCGCGTGGGGTACGGGCACCAAGGAGGAGCGCTTTCGCCACACCTACACGCCGGAGGAACTGACGGAGTGGATACCCCGCCTCCGCGCCATGGCCGAACAGGCCGACGAGGTCCACGCCCTGTTCAACAACTGCTGTGCCGACGCGGCCGTTCGCGCCGCAGAGACGATGCGGCAGCTGCTTGGCGCGCCCGCGGGCAAGCGGTGACCACGTGGCCACTGTCCAGGAGCGGCGCGCCGAGTGCATCACTATGGACCACATGGCCGAGATCGTTACTGGAGGACGACCGTGAAGCTACGCACCATGATGGTGGCGGTCGCCCTGCTGGCCGTGGCGCTCGCGACGGCAGCATGTGGATCGGAGCAGGACGCACAGGGTAAGCACGGCAAAGCGACATCGAAGCAGGTCACCATGGACGAAGAGCAGGCCACCAAGCGCGCGGAAGAGATCATTCAGCAGGCCGTCGCCGGCATGTCGCCCAAGCCGACCCTCAAGCGAAGCGGCCCCGTGCCCGTGGGTCCCTGCGTCGCCGACGATGGTCACGGTTCTGATGGTCGGCTGCAGCTTAGCCTCAGCTACGACCTCACGGACGTCCCGGGCTCTGCGGCCAAAAAGCTCGTGCGCCAGGCCCGGGACGCCTGGGTGAAGCAGGGCTATAAGTTCCAGGACTCCGATGCCGACTGGTCCAAGCCCTTTCCAACGGTCAACATGCGCACCGAACCCGATGACTTCTGGATGGACGCCGTCACCGGGGTCGTGGACCGGGCCAAGGGGGAGGGCCTCGCCTCCATCGGGGTGACGTCACCCTGCTTTGCCCCGGCTGGTGACTCGGCGTCCAAGACCGACAGCACCGCCCTGCACTCGGCTCCGGCCGCCGACGACCCCGGTGTGCGCCGTGCCCTCGACCACTCCAGCCGCATCTACGACGCGCTGCGAGTCAGGCACGCCACACAGAGGGAGATCGGCTAGCGAGGGCTGAAGCCTCTTGGGCCTGGGTCTCTTCTCTCTCGGATCACTATCACGAGCGCACGATAGGTTGGCCGCCATGACTGGACTTCGGACCTGTCGCCTGGCCACTTGCTCCCATAAGGACCGAACGGCTCTTGCTCCGCGAGGCCGAGGCCCGAGACCGTGCGGCGTTCATCGAGCTGTTCACATCACCAGAGGTGGGCACGTACCGCGGTGGCCGTCGACCGCGTAATGAGCTCGAACGCGCGGTACCTGAGGTGCCCGGGCGGCGCCCTGGCCTTTCGTGATCGATCTCGACGAAGCGATGATCGGCATGATCACGCTCGATCGCCGAGATGTAGAGCGTCCGGGGCACGTCCGTCCGGATTCCGGGTGGGGACGCGGGGACGCCGCCGAGGCGTGCGCAGTGGCACTCGACTGGTTCGCCCACGCGCTTCCCGGCGAGCCGGTGGTGCTCTGCACGCAGAACGCCAACGACCGTGCGATGCGCCTCGGGGCGAAGCTGGGGTTCACCGAGGTGGAGCGGTTCTAGGGGTATGGCGCCGAGCAGTGGTTCGGCGTGTGGTCCTCGGCCACGCCGTCCGGTTGAGCCCAGGTGTGGTGTCTCACGGCATTGGTTCCACAGGTCCGCCTGAGACTGCCCTGCCTCAGGCGGCCTGGCAGGTCGTGCGGTACACCCCGGACGGAACACCATGCCGTAGGGTCGCGCGCGTGACAGGCGGCGCAGGTGAAGCGAGCTACTGGTGGATGGTGTTGCGGGGGGCGCGGACGGGGCCGAACTCCCGCTCAGCGTGCGGGAACGCATGACGTGGTACGAGTGGCATAAACGGCGGCAGCGGCGCGGCCACTACCTTTCGGAGGCAGCGCTGTTGCTGTTGTCCGCGTCCATACCGGCGTGCGCGGCGGCCGGTGCCTCTGTCACGGTGACAGGAGTCCTCGGTGCGTTGGTGGTGGCCTCGGCGGGGCTCCGACAACTGTTCCGGTGGCGTGAAAACTCGGTACGGGCGGGTTCCACGCTGATGGCTCTCCAGGGCGCTCGTCAGCTGGAGCTGTGGGGCGGCTCCGTACAACGGCGCGGACTCCTCAGCCGTGCTGGCTTCGAGAACCGAGGAGCTCGTGCGGTCTGAGGTCGGCGAATGGGCGGAGACACGGCGCGTGGCGCCCCAGCCTCCCGTCGCTGGGCCCCGACATCGAGCGGGTGATCACCCTGAGTAGTCATTACCTGATCGCTGGCATGGGGGCTGGTTGGCGCGCAGGTTGGCATGATCATGATCTCTGGCAGGCTCATGATCTCCATGCCACCGCTTACGCACTGAGGAGCTTTTGGGCGTGGGTACGCCGACCTTGGCGAGATCCCCTGTGGTTATCGCTCGACTGCGCTGGTACCACGGGGACAAGGACTCGGCAGCGCCGTCGTAGCGGGGGAATGTGGGCTGGCAGGAAGAAGTCGTCTCGGCGTTGGACGCCTGGGTCGCGCACGAAGGCGTGCCGGCGCGTGAGCCGCGGTGGCGTCCGCTGGGGCGAGCGGCGAAGAGCGGGAAGCCGGGGGAGTACGTCGTCGACGTACGTGGCACCGACATCACGACAGACCAACTTCAAGGCGACAGCCTGAGGCTGGCCGGGCCGGACGAAAGCGGTGTGGACGCAGGCCACTCTGTGCTCGACGTGTTCAAGGACGGCACGGCATTGCGGGTGCGTGTCGCCGAGTTCGCCGATCCCGCCGACCCTCATCTGTGGATGAAGCCGCAGCCCGCCGGCTTTCTCGTGAAGGCATTGCGTGAAGGCTTGGCGGCACTTACCGGTGCCCCTCTCGCTCACCTTATGGCGCGCGGCGAGGCCGGGACGGGACGGCTCGCGGCGACCGGGCTGCCGCCCGGAGTTCTGCTGCCCGCTCAGGACCTTGCGTATCGCGCATGCACGGGCGAAGGGCTGTGGCTGGTGTGGGGACCTCCCGGCACCGGCAAGACCACGGTCCTCAAGCGGGCCATCGTGGATCTGATGGCGCGCGGCAAACGCATCCTGCTGGTGTCCGCGACCAACGTCGCCGTGGACAACGCCCTGTGGGGCGTGATGAAGGAGCGGCGGCACGCGGACGGTCACATCGTCCGTGTGGGGCCGCCCCATTTGCGTGAAGTGGCTGAGGACGCAAGCGTCTGTCTGACACTGATGGTGCGTGAGCGGCTCGCCGATGTCGACGAACGACGCCGGGCGGTTGCCGCGCAACTGGTTGAAGCGCGGGCGCGGGCGCGCGAGCTGGAGGAGTTGGAGCGGAGCCTCGCGAACTTCGATGCCATCGGGTACGCCGCGGACCGCACTCGCTTGGACGATCCCACCCGCACCTCTGCAGCTCTGATACGCGCGCGTCACCAGGCGGATCGCGAAGCAGAGGAGGCCGGGAAGCGGGTCGAGCGGCTGGAGGAGGAGTACAAGGCGGCTGCTGCGGCCGTGCGCGCCACGGAGCAGGCCCAGGCCGACTGGAAGGCATACGACGACGTGCAGGCAGAGCTCGCCGAGCTCCGAGTTGCCGTGACAGCGGTGGAGGCGAAGTCTCTACTCGCCGAGAACGAGCGCGATGCGGCCCACAGCGCCCTGGTGGACCTTGAGCGGTTGACCGGCTTGGCGAAGCGCCGGGCCAAGCGGGACAGGGAGAAGGCGCGCCTTCGGCTGGAGACGGCCCGCACCGAGACCGAGAAGGCCCAGAAAAAAGCAGCGGAGGCCCGGTCCGTACTCACCCGAACCGAGCAGGAATACGCAGCACGACTTGAGAATCACCGCGCCAAGATCTCCTTCAGCAAGGAGGAGATCACGCTCCGCAAGACGACCCTGCGCACTGTGGAGACCAACCTGGAGGACGCATGGCGAGTGGAGAGAGCGGCGGCTGCCCGGCTTTCTCCCCTCGCCAAGCAACTCGACCTGTCAAAGGCGGCCGAAGCACGTGTCGTGGAGGCCGATCGCCTCGGACACCCCCACCGCCATGCTGCGGCAGCAACACTGAAGCCTCAGGTCACAGCCGACAAGGAGAATCGCCCGGCCCTGGAACGCCGACATCGAGAGTTGCAGGAGGAGTACGACAAGCTCGCACGCGACGCACAAGGCGAAATCATCCGTGGTGCGAAAGTCGTTGCCACTACCCTCGCGCGTTTCCGCACCGCCAAGGCGGTATTCGAAGGCGAATACGACGTCGTCCTGGTCGATGAGGCAGGTGCGACAACCCTGCCCGAAGTGCTCCTCGCGGTCGGCAAGGCCAAGACGACGGCTGTACTGCTCGGCGACTTCATGCAGCTTGGCCCCGTTCTGCCGAAACTGGATGGCAGCAAGCGGCCTGATGTCGCGAAGTGGATTCTGCGTGAGGTCTTCGAACACTTCGGCATCGAGTCGCCAACGGCAGCGGTGAACCACCACGGGTGTGTCGTGCTGGATGTCCAGCACCGCTTCGGGCTTGACGTCATGGACCTGGCGAACACTCTTGCGTACGACGGCGTACTGAAGCCCGGCCCCGACGTCGTGCGGCGTGCTGAAAGGCGCGAGCCGGGCGATCCCGAAATCGTGATCATCGATACCGACGGCCTCCAGAGCCTGGCCCAGGCTCACCGCACCGGTCGCCGCAAAGGATGGTGGCCGGCGGGATCCTTGCTCGCACGCGCACTCATCGACCTGCACCGCGAGGACAGCGAATCGGCTGGTGTGGTCACGCCGTATTCAGTGCAGGCCGAGGCCACCCTGGAGGCTCTCCGAGATACCGAGACGGGTGGGCAGCTTGCCGAGGTGGGTACCGCCCACCGTTTCCAGGGCCGCGAGTTTCCGATCGTCATCTTCGACACGGTCGAGGACGACTACGGTGACGGTCTCTGGATGGCCCATGCTTCCCGGGCCTCAGAGGCGACCGCCTGGGCCCGCAATGGCGTACGCCTGTGCAACGTCGCCGTCACCCGCGTCCAGACCAGGCTCTACGTCATCGGCAGCCGCGGCCGAATCCTCGCCTCGGGAGAGGAGACGGCCCTCGGCAAACTGGGTGCGCTCATCCACGCCGGCCGCACCCGCTCTATCCCCGCAACCCGGCTCATCGCCCCTGCCGCGCGGCCTGCCACCGGCCTTGGCGCATTCGGCTCCCGCCTCGCCGAGGTCCTTTCGCGTCACGTCGAGGTCTCCGAGGTCGACGACGAGATCTCCTTCTACGAGACCTTCGCCGCCCGCCTCACCGAGGCCAAGACCTCTCTATGGATCTGGTCTCCGTGGACGGCGAAACGGCTGATCGGCCTACTTCCGGTGCTTGAGGCAGCCGTACGCCGCGGAGTCCGTGTCACCGTTTTCGTACGCGACCCCTACGACACAGGTCAGAAGAAACAGACCGCGCTGGTCCAGCGCCTTCGAGACGTGGTGCAGACCGTCGTCCGCGTCAATGTGATGCACCAGAAGATCGTCGTCATCGACGAACACACAACCCTGCTGGGAAGCCTCAACTCGCTGTCCCAGAGCCACTCGCGCGAAGTCATGCTGACGATCAAGGGGCACCATTTCGCCCGCAAGATCCTCGCCCACGAGCACGCCGAGGACTTCGCGAGGCCACCGCGATGCGGTGCGTGCAAGGGTGACGAGGTGGATCTGCGCCGCCGGGTGAACGGATCCTGGTACTGGCGGTGCTTCAACCGGACGTGCCCGGGGCGACGGGGCAACCGGGCGTGGGAGATGTCCGTGCGGTTCAGGACGGGGAGCCGGGGCTGAGCTGGATCTCGGCCCACACCGTCTTGCCTACCGAGTGCCTGGGCTGGAAGCCCCATCGCTCCGCGAGGGACTCGACGATGACCAAACCTCGTCCGTGCTCTTCCGGCGGCGCTGCGGAGGTCGGATGGGGAAGCCGCTCGCCCCGGCAGTCGGCGACCTGGATGCGCAAGGTGGCAGGCCCGGCTTCCGGCCTCGTCAGAAGGAGAGCCAGGAGGAAGTCGCGTCCGGGTACGCGACCGTGCTTCACGGCGTTGGCAGCGAGTTCGGCGACGAGCAGAGCGGCGGCATGCACTGATTCGTCGTCGTGGCTCCAGCCCCAGTCGGCGAGTTGTTGCACGGCGAGGCGGCGGGCGAGGCGTGCGCCGCGCCGGGTGGAGCTGAGGCGCTGACTGAACCGACGTCGCTCATGGGCAAGCTGGGGAGGGTGAATTTCGTGCGTCATGTCACAGAGCGTGGCCGGACGCTCCTACGCTGACCAGGAAGACGGCCAGTACACAGCGTGCTGGTACCGGTACGGTCGGCTGATCGTCAGGGGTGGCGGGCGTGACCGTACCGGCGTACGACATGGGGGCGGTGACTCAGATGACGGATACGCGTATCGGCCCAGGCGGGGAACGGCGGCCCGAACCCCACGAGGGCACGGACAGCGCGGCGGAGCTCAACCGGGCTGTGGGCAAACAGGTCAAACTGCTCCGGGAGCGGGCGGGCTGGACTCAGAAGGAACTCGGCAGCCAGCTCGGCTATAGCGAGGATCTGATCGCGTCGCTGGAGCGGGGGCGCCGGACGCCGCAGCCGGAGTTCCTGGACGCGGCGGACGACCTTCTCGGCGCGGGTGGTTTGTTGAGCGTCACGAAGGAGGACATCGCGCAGGCCAAGGCCAAGGCGCGGGTTCGGCACCCGGCATGGTTCAGGGACTATGCGCGTTTGGAGGGGGAGGCGGTTGAGATCAACTTCTACAACAACCATGACATCCCCGGCCTGTTCCAGACCGAACGACGTGCACGGGCCCTGTATGAGATGCGCAAGCCGCTGCTGGACGAGGAGACGATCGAGCAGCGCGTGGCCTCCCGCATTGACCGGCAGACGATCCTGACTCGCTGGCCGCCTCCCATGGTGACCGCCGTAGTGGAGGAGGCCGTTCTGCGGAGGCCACTTGGTGGCTGGGAGGTACACAAGGAGCAGCTGGAACAGTTGCTTCGGCTGGGGCAGCTGCGCAACGTCGAACTTCAGGTGATGCCGATGGAGCGAACAGAGCACGCTGGGATGGGAGGGCCCTTCATCCTGCTGACCCCCAAGGGAAATCCGCAGGTTGGATACATGGAGACCCAGAACCATGCGCGACTGGCGACGGATGTCGAGGAGGTCCGTATCCTGGCCGCACGTTACGGCACCATCAGGGCCCAGGCGCTCACGCCACGTGAGTCCCTGGAACTGATCGAGAGGATGCAGACATAACGATGAGCACTGAGGATTCCGCGCGACTCGCTTGGTTCAAGAGCAGCTACAGCGGCAACGAGGGCGGCGAATGCGTGGAGGTCGCCACGACTCCCGGCGCCGTTCACGTGCGGGACTCCAAGGAGCCGGAGGGGGCTCAACTCGTTTTCGCGGCGCAGAGCTGGGTGGCGTTCGTGGACTTCGCGACGCGCCGCTGACGTACGAAGCGGGGATACGGCCACGTGGCCGTATCCCCGCACACACCCCGGTGGTCAGCCCAGCACGGTCGCGATGGCGAGCGCGATCCGCTCGACCCAGTCGATCGCGTCGGTGACATCGGCGTCGGAGATCTCGCGTCGGCGCTTGAGGTCACCGTCCAGCAGGTCCGCATCGTGGGCGATCCGGTTGCGGCGGTCGGTGATGGAGACGTACTGCTGCTTGAGGGACTGCGCGTTGTACGCCGTACGCCCGTGGTTCCACTGGTTGAGCTGAACGGCGGCCTTGCCCCAGATGTCCTCTTCGGTGACCAGCTTCAGTGCCTCGCTGATCTTGCGCGGGTTCTGGAGGGCCGCGTTGCTCCACTTGGCCTTGACATGCTCGGAGACGGCGTCGGCGAGGGTGGTCGTACCGCGCCGCACCTCTTCGACCTTGACCAGCGGCAGCTCGAACCTGGTCAGCTGGTGCGGCATTCCGGGGCTGTCCTCGGCGGCCAGTTCCGCCACCCGCCGATACAACTCCTCATGGAACCAGTGGTCGATGGCGCTGACAGCCTGTACCCAGGCAGCACGATAGAAGTCGCCGATGTCGATGACCGGGGACTGGAAGGCGGCCAGACTCCGACCCGCGACCACCATCTTTCGGGCATATTCGAGATTGGTCAGAAACGCCCGGAACTCGCGGGTCTGCGGATGTGCTGCCGCTGGCATGGAGCTCGTCTCCCGTCTCGCCGAATCGTGAGGTCAAGGATTCCGGCGAGAGCGAGGGACAAGCAAGTCACTTACAGATCAGTCGGTTTCCGTTGGCTGGATCTCATCGGCATCGGCTGGGACCTCGCCGCCGAGGGCCTCCGCGATGGCGGCGAACTCGCTGAGGGCGGCTTGTAGGTCCTCGACGATCTCCTGAGCGATCACCTCGGGCGGGAGCAGAGTGTCAGCGTCGTCGAGCGCCGGGTCCTTCATCCATGTGATGTCGAGGTTGACCTTGTCGCGGGCGATCAGTTCGTCGTAGTCGAACGCCTTGAAACGCTCGGTCTCGACACGCTCGGACCGTGGCTTGCCCGGAAGGTATGCCTCCACGAACTCGTCCAGGTCCGCGCGCCGCAAGGGGTGCTGCTTCAGCGTGAAGTGCTTGCCGGTGCGGAAGTCGTACACCCAGAGCTTGGAGGTGTTGGCGCCTTCGCTGCGGGGCGGCTTCTTCTCGAAGAAGAGGACGTTGGCCTTGACGCCGCCTGCGTAAAAGATGCCGGTCGGCAGGCGCAGGATGGTGTGCAGATCGAAGTCGTCGAGCAGCCGCCGCCGTACCTTCTCGCCGGCGCCGCCTTCGAAGAGGACGTTGTCCGGGAGGACGACGGCCGCGCGGCCGTTCATCTCCATCAGCGACATGATGTGCTGGAGGAAGTTGAGCTGCTTGTTGGTGGTGGTGGCGCGGAAGTCGTCCCGCTCGTAGGAGATGTCCTCCTTCTCCGCCTTGCCGTCCGTGCCGATGACAGTGATGGCCGACTTCTTGCCGAAGGGAGGGTTGGCGAGGACGAGGGAGGCGTGCCGACTGGGCTGCTCGGCGAGGGCATCGCCCTCGGTGATCAGGGACGGACCGTCGGCATCGCCGATGCCGTGCAGCAGCATGTTCATGGCGGCGAGGCGCGCGGTGCCGGTGACCAGCTCGTTGCCCCAGATCTTCCCGCTGCCCAGCGCGAGGCGCTGCTCGCGGGAGAGGTTCTGCATGTGGTGCTTGCGGATGTAGCTGTGGGCAGCGATGAGGAAGCCGCCCGTCCCGCAGGCGGGGTCGGTGATGGTGTCCTCGGGACGGGGCTGCATCACGTCGACCATGGCGTCGATGAGCGCGCGGGGCGTGAAGTACTGACCGGCGCCGGTCTTGGTGTCCTCGGCCCCCTTGGCGAGCAGCCCTTCGTAGGCATCACCCTTCAGATCGGTCCCCTGGATCGTCCAGTCCTCCTTGCCGATCAGGTCGACGACCAGCTTTTCGAGGAGGGCGGGCTCGGTGATCCGGTTCTGGGACTTGGCGAAGATCGTGCCGAGGGTGGTGCCGGGGTTCTTGGCCAGGGCGGTGAGGATATCGCGGTAGTGCCCCTCCAGCGCCAACCCCTTGAGCTGGACGAGCGACTGCCAGTCGTAGGCTGAAGGCACGACGGGCCGGGCCTCGTGCTCGGTGAAGGGATCGGAGGCGATCTCGTCGGCCATCTTGAGGAAGAGCAGATACGAGAGCTGCTCGACGTACTCGATGGTGGACAGGCCGTTATCCCGCAGGACGTTGCAGTAGTTCCAGAGCTTGGCGACCAGAGCGTTGGTCTGCGCATGAGCCTGGGCGGTGGTGACGGGGGTCACAGGGGAAGCTCCTGCTGAACGGCGTTGGTAGGGGCTGGGATCGAGGTGGGC
>NZ_JAEEAP010000164.1 GCF_016103465.1 Streptomyces sabulosicollis | reverse complement strand
CCGCCACCCCCGCCGCCGAAAGGACCTCCTGACGCCATGCCCGCCGCCCTGACGCTCTCCGACGACGGTTTCCTGCTGCACGGCGAGCCCTTCCGGATCCTCTCCGGTGCCCTCCACTACTTCCGCACCCACCCCGACCAGTGGGCCGACCGGCTGCGCAAGGCGCGGCTGCTGGGGCTCAACACCGTGGAGACCTACGTCCCGTGGAACCTCCACCAGCCCGCCCCCGGCACCCTGGACCTCGACGGGCTGCTCGACCTCCCCCGCTTCCTCGAGCTCGCCCACGCCGAGGGGCTGCGCGTGCTGCTCCGCCCCGGGCCGTACATCTGCGCCGAGTGGGAGGGCGGTGGGCTGCCCTCCTGGCTGACCGCCCAGCCCGGTCTGCGCCCGCGCAGCCGCGACCCCCGCTTCACCGCCGCCGTGGACGCGTACCTCGATCTGCTGCTGCCTCCTCTCGCGCCCCATATGGCGGCGCGCGGCGGCCCGGTGATCGCCGTCCAGGTGGAGAACGAGTACGGGGCGTACGGCGACGACACCGCCTATCTCGCCCACCTGGCCGACGCCCTGCGCACCCGTGGCGTCGAGGAGCTGCTGTTCACCTGCGACCAGGCGGACAAGGCCGACAAGGCGAAGCTGACGGCGGGCAGCCTGCCCGGGGTGCTGTCCACCGGCACCTTCGGCGGCCGGGTCGAGGAGTCGCTGGAGGTGCTGCGGGCCCATCAGGAGAGCGGGCCGCTGATGTGCGCGGAGTTCTGGATCGGCTGGTTCGACCACTGGGGCGAGCCGCACCACGTCCGCTCCGCCGACGACGCGGCGGCGGCGCTGGACGCGCTGCTGTCGGCGGGCGCGTCGGTGAACATCTACATGTTCCACGGCGGCACCAACTTCGGCTTCACGGCCGGCGCCAACCACGACCACGCCTACACCCCCGCCGTCACCTCCTACGACTACGACGCGGTGCTCACCGAATGCGGCGACCCGGGCCCCAAGTACGCCGCGTTCCGCGATGTGATCGCCCGCCACGCCGCCGTCCCCGACGAGCCGGTCCCGGAGCCCTCGTCCAAGCTGCCACCGACCGACGTCACGCTGACCGATTCGGCGAACGCCCTGGTCTGCGCCGAATTCCTGTCCCCCGCCGAACACTTCACCGACCCGCCCACCATGGAGCGGCTGGGCCAGGCGTACGGCTTCGTCCTGTACGGGGCGGAACTGCCCGTGCTGGGCGACCACGTCCTGCACTTCACGGGCGGGGTGGGCGACCGGGCCCAGGTCTTCGTCAACGGCGCCCCGGCGGGCGTCCTGGAGCGCGAGCGCCACGAGGACACGCTGCACGTACGGAGCCCGGAGTACGGGGCCCGGCTGGACGTCCTGGTCGAGAACATGGGCCGGGCGAACTACGGGCCGCGCATCGGCGATCCCAAGGGCATCACCGGGCCGGTCACCCTCGACGGCGAGCCCCTGGAGAACTGGGCCTGCCACCCCCTCCCCCTGGGCCACCTCCCCGAACTGCCCTTCCGGGGCACGGACACCCCCGTCGCCGGTCCGTCCTTCCACCGTGGCACCTTCACGGTGGACACCCCCGCCGACGCGTTCCTCGCCCTGCCGGGCTGGACCAAGGGCGTGGCCTGGATCAACGGCTTCAACCTCGGCCGCTACTGGTCGCGCGGCCCGCAGCGCCGCCTCTACGTGCCCGCGCCGGTGCTGCGGCCGGGGACGAACGAGCTGGTCCTGCTGGAGCTGCACGCGGCGACGACGCGGACCGTCCGGCTGACGGGCGAGCCGGACCTGGGCTGGACGGAGGAGAATTGAGACGTAACGAGCGCTGAAACGGTGAGGATTGAAACGCACGAGGGCTGAGACGCGCGAGGGCTGAAACGCATGAGGGCTGAAACGCGCGAGGGCTGAAACGCATGAAAGCCTGAGACGCGCGAGGGCCTGAGACGGGCGAGGGGAGACACATCGGACATGGCCGAGCCGGAGGAGGAATCAGGCGGCCCCCGGCGCGTCCGGCGCCGCCGGGCCACGGCGGGCGGCGGGGCGGTCATGGCCGACGTCGCCCGCCGCGCCGGGGTCTCCGGGCAGACCGTCTCGCGCGTCCTCAACGACCACCCCCGCGTCCGCCCGGAGACCCGTGAGCGGGTCCGGGAGGCCATGCGGGAGCTCGGCTACCGCCCGACCGCCAGCGCCCGCACCCTGGCCAGCGGCCGGAGCCGCACCCTCGGCGTGATCTCCTTCGACGCGGCCCGCTTCGGCCCGGCCGCCACGCTGGTGGGCATCAACGAGGCCGCTCAGGAGGCCGGTTACCTCGTCAGCACGATCGCGCTCACCGCCGCCGACCGGGAGGCGGTACGGGGCGCGGTCGACCGGCTGCTCGGCCAGGGCGCGGACGGCATCATCGCGATCGCCCCGCAGCGCTCAGTGGGCGAGGCGCTGGTCGAGGCCGGTCACGGCAGGCCCATGGTCACCCTGGACAAGAGCTTCGGCGCCCGCTTCCCCGTCGTCGCGGGCGACTCCGCGTCCGGCGCCCGCCAGGCCACGGAACACCTGCTGCGCCTCGGCCACCGCACGGTCCGCCATATCGCGGGCCCGGTCGGCTGGATCGCCGCCGAGGCCCGGGTCGACGGCTGGCGGGCCGCCCTGGAGGACGCGGGCGCGGAGGCGCACGAGCCGCTCTTCGGCGACTGGAGCGCGGACTCGGGCCATGAGCTCGGCCGCAGAATCGCCGACGACCCGGACGTCACGGCGGTGTTCGTCTCCAACGACCAGATGGCGGTGGGCGTCCTCCGCGCCCTCCACGAGGCGGGCCGCCGGGTCCCCGAGGACGTCAGCGTGATCGGCTACGACGACATCCCCGAAGCCGCGCATCTGCTCCCGCCGCTGACCACGGTCCGAACGGACTTCGCCGAGATCGGCCGCCGCTGTCTGAGCCTGATGCTGGACCAGCTGGAGCGCACCCCCGAGCCGGGGGTGCGCGTGACCATCCCCACCGAGCTGGTCATACGCGAGAGCTGTGGGCCCGCCCCGGGATTCAGCTCACTGAGCTGACACGCTCCCGGACACCAGACCCGCGCGGCACCCGCCGTCCTCTATCCGAGCGTGAGCATCGCCTCGGTGACCTCGCCGACCGCCGCATCGGGGATCGCGGTGGCGGCCTCCTTGAGGACGAGCAGCCGTGCCCCGGGGATCTCGCGCGCGATCGCCTCGCCGTTGCCGACAGGGAAGAACCGGTTGCGGCGGCCGTGGACGACGAGCGTGGGGACCTCGATGTCGGGCAAGCGCTCACGCCAGCGGGGTGTGCAGTCGAGCCTGGAAAACACCATGCCCATCTGGTTGGCCATCTGGACCGGGGGCGCGGTGCCGGGCGTGCGGTCCCAGATGCGCGCAGCGATCGCGCGCGCGTCGACGGGGTCGTCGCCGAGGATCTCCGCGCCGGCGGCGGCGAACTCGGCAACCGCCTCGCGGTCGGTCCAATCGGGCATCGGACGCGCGAACAGCCGGCTCATCGTCGCCTGGTCATGGTCGAGGAGGTCATCGTCGGGCGGGCCAGGGGCAACCGCGCGGGTGCCGACCAGGGTGAGCGCCGAGAACGCGCTCGGATGGTCGAGCACGGCCACCTGGGCGACCATCCCGCCGACGCCGATCCCCGCGAGGTGCGCGGGCCCCCCGCCGAGCGCGTCAGCGAGGGCCGCCGCGTCGGCGGCGAGGCCGCGCAGGGTGTAGGTGGGCGCCTCCGGATCCATCGTCGTCGACTCCCCGCTGTCGCGCAGGTCGTAGCGCACCACACGGCGCCCGCCGGCGGCGAGGCGCTCGCACAGCGCGTCGGGCCAGGAGAGCATCGTCGTCCCGCCCGCGAGCAGGACGAGGGGCGCGTCGTCGTCACCGAACGACTCGATCCCCAAGGCGATCTCATTGGCGTTGACAGTGGTCATCAGATCACCGGAAGACGTCGTAGGTCAGGTGCGTCGCGGTCGGAGTCGAGATCACGCTCCGCTGCACCAGTGTGCGCGGCGCTCCGCCGGTGAACAGTGGCGTCCCGGCACCCAGCACGACGGGCGCGAGGTGCAGCGACAGCACCTCGACCAGCCCGGCCCCGATCGCCGAGCCGACCGTGGCGCCGCCGCCCATGAGGACCACGTCGAGGTCCTTGCCGCTGTCCGACGACGCCGCCTCGGCGCGCTCGCGCGCGGCGGTGACGGCATCGGGCAGACCGGTGGTGACGAACATCCAATCGAGGTCGGTGAGCCGCACCGACTTCGGCGGCGAACTCGTCACGACGATGAACGCGGGCTTGCCGACCTCGCCGGCGCCGTAGCCGATCGTGTCGTCCCAGCCTTTCGGCCCGTCGACAACGTCGAAGAGGTGGCGGCCGAGGACGACGGCGCCCGAGCGGGCGGTCCCCTCGCGCAGGACCCGGCGGTCCTCGGGGTCGTCGGAGAACGCCCAGGTGTGCAGGGCCTCGCCGCCGGTGCCCAGACCGCTGGCCGGGCCGGGGTCGGGCCCGGTGACGAAGCCGTCGAGGGAGACCGAGATGTCAGCGATGATGCGAGTCATGCCAGTGCAGACCCGACCCGCCGCCCAAACTCATCGCTCACGTTCGAGGTCCTCGTGAGTTCTCGGGCGGCGAGCCGAGGGGATGCACGATGCCGTTCCAGCCACGCGAACTGTTTCCCGACCGCTCGGCCCGCGACCTCTTCGGCGCGGAGATCCGCACAGCCCTACGTAACCATTCAGGTCCTGCCGTTCAGGGCGGGCCAGCACGTGGAGGCTGGCGGCTCCTTGCTGCTCTACACGCTGCCGAACGAGCCGTTGCTGGCCTACGAAGAAGGCAGCCGCTTCGGGACTTTCATCGAGGACCGGGACCGAGTCGCGGAGCGCCGGAAGAACTACGATCTGCTCAGGGCCATGGCCCTCTCGCCCCTCGACTCCGAGGCGATGATCCGAGCCGTGATGAAGGACTGGACCTCATGGGAAGCGCCCCAGATCTGAGAACCGCTTCGTGGCACAAGAGCAGCTACAGCAGTAACGGGGGCGGCGAGTGCGTCGAGGTCGCCGACAACTTCCCCGGCATCGTTCCCGTACGTGACTCCAAGGACCCCGACGGGCCCGTCCTCATATTCCCCAACGGCTCGTGGAGCGCCTTCATAGCGAGCCTGAAGAAGAAGGCAGGGATGTGAGCCGCCTCCTCGTCATCCGCAACGCGGAGCGCAGTGGGCCGGGGCGGTTGCGGCCGTGGTGGGAGGAGATAGGGCTGACGGTCGTCGAAACCGATGGCGCGTCGGCCCCCGCGTCCCCGGAAGGTTTCGACGCGGTGGTCCTGCTCGGCGGTGGCTTCCTGCCGGATGCCGACGCGTACGCGCCCTGGCTACCGGCCGAACGGGAACTCACCCGGCGCGCCATCGCCGAGGGCGTCCCGTTGCTGGGGATCTGTCTGGGAGCCCAGGTGCTCGCCGTGGCGGCCGGAGGGACCGTGCTCGGCGATCACGGTCGGCCCGAACGGGGCTCATGTGCCGTCCGGTTGCGGCCCGAGGCCGACGCCGACGCGCTGTTCGCCGGGGTACCGCGTGAGTTCCGGGCCATTCAGAATCATCGCGACCAGATCACCACGCTTCCCCCCGGCGCCGTCTGGCTCGCATCGAGCGACGCCTGTCCGGTGCAGGCGTTCCGGGTGGGCGAGCGGGCCTGGGGCGTGCAGTTTCATCCGGAGGTGGGAGCGGACCGCCTCGACGGCTGGGACGAAGCCGCCCTGGCCGACGCGGGCCTGGACCTGCGCGCGCTGCGGGCCGAGGCCGAGCGGGTCGAGCCGGAGTCCGTGCGTACGGCGCGGCGGCTGGCGGCGAACTTCGCCGATGTGATCCTCAGCGCAGCAGCAGCTGAAGCCCGCCCAGCACCGTGGCCGCGATGACCAGCCGCTCGAAGAGCCGCTGATTGATCCGGTCCACGCACGCCTTACCGATGTACGCACCGGGCAGGACGAAGAGCGCCAGCGGCGCGTCCAGGAGCAGGGAGCGGCCGTCGATCAGGCCGAGGCTGACGCTGAAGGGCACCTTGGCGACGTTGACGATCAGGAAGAACCACGCCGAGGTGCCCAGGAAGCCCAGCTTCCGGAAACCGGCGGAGAGCAGGTAGAGCGACATCACGGGGCCGCCCGCGTTGGCCACCATCGTGGTGAAGCCGCCGAGCACCCCGTACGAACCGGCCTTGAGCCGTGCGCCCGCCCCGTCGGCGGCCGGGACCTCCGGGGCCGCCGCCCGGGCGGCCGCACGGCGCCGCCATACCGTGACGCCCGCCATCAGCAGCAGGATAGCCCCGATGGACGTCCGCACCTCCGCGTCCCCGGCCCACAGCATGAACACCGTCCCCACCACGACCCCGACCGCCACGGCTGGGAACAGCCGCAGCAGGGTCCCCCAGTGCGCGTGCCGACGGTAGGTGCGGACGGCGAGCAGATCGCCGACGATCAGCAGGGGCAGCAGCACACCGGTCGACTCCCGGGCCGGAAGCACGGCGGCGAAGATCGCGAGGCTGACGGTATTGGCGCCGCTGACGGCGGTCTTCGAGAAGCCGACGAGTATGGAGGCCGCCGCGAGCGCGGCGAACTCCCAGAGGGTAACGGTGTACATGCCACGGAATGATTCCAGGCCACCGTGGCCCCGCCGCAGCCAGGGACCTATGGGGTGTCCGGCGGATCGTGACGCCTGCGGCGGGCTGTTCCCCTACCCGCCCCTTCCCACACCTGGGGCTCCGCCCCAGACCCCGGGGTCCAGAGGCGGAGCCCCTGCCACGCGACGGACACCCCCTCAGCGCACCCAGCCCTGGAGCGGCTCGGTGTCGAGCGTGACGCCGACCGGCGCGGGCAGCGTGAGCGGCTTGCCGAACGGCACGGTCTTGGTGCTCTCGTACCGGACCCCGTCGGGCTCGCTGAACACGGTGACCTCACCGGCCTCGCGGTCGACCAGCAGATACACCGGGATGCCCGTCTCGGCGTAGGCGCGTGGCTTCTCGACCCGGTCCCTGCGGTCGGTGTCGGAGTCGTAGGAGGTGACCTCCACGACCATCAGGACGGGATCGGCGTCGGCCCACTCTCCCTGGCCGACGAACGCGTCACTGTGGGCGAGGGTCCCATCGGGACGAGCATGGCCGTTGCGGTAGGTCTCGACCTTAAGGCCCTGGTCATGCAGCCACAGGTCGGGGTGGGCCTGTATGCAGATCCGCGCCAGCCACTGGATGATCCGCCCATGATCGCCATCCGGCACCGGCGTGACCCCGATCTTTCCGTTGAGGAACTCCCACCGCACCCCCTCCGCCACGCGGGCCGCCAGCCGCGCGTACTCCTCGAACTCCTCCGGCAGCATCTGCGGACGATCGTGGGTCGCGGTCATGACCGGGAGCCTCCTTCGGGTGCGGTGCGCTCTCAGCGTAGCCGCTCTCAGTGGCCACTACCTGTGCGACTAAGGTGCACGCATGGTGACCTCAGAGCGGGCTCACCCGCAGGGTAATGCTGGGCACATGAGCGGTCAGGAGTCTGTGCGGGCCGGGGCCGGGACCGGGCTCGGGCATGGGCCGACCGATCAGGAGGGCCACCACGGCGGGCGGCGGAAGGTCGCTTCCGCGTACGGGGCGGGGTGCACGATCCGCTGCCGGTTGTCCTGTACCTGGAAGACCAGATGGGCCATGGCGATCGACGGGTCGGGGGTGCCGAGCGGATAGGCCAGCGCGGACTGCCCGGCCTGGGCGAAGCTGTAGGCGCCGTTCACGCCGCGGTGCACGCCCTCGCGCAGCGCCTCCCCGGCCGAGGCGAAGTCGCGCGGCGTGCCGGCGGCGGCCCAGGCGCGGGCGAGCAGGCGGATCCGGTCGTAAGCGATGCCCGCGTGGGAGCGGCCGGGGCTGACCGCCCAGGCACTGCGGTAGCGCTCGATGAAGCGGCGGGCGACCTGGTCGGAGTACGTACCCGTGGTGGTCGCCCAGAGCAGCCCCTCGGCCCCGGGCCCCATCTCGACCCGGAACCGCGGGATGGAGGGCGCGTAGAGGGCGTAGAGGGCGGTCGGGGAGGGATCGGCGAGGAACGCCCGGAGGAACGGGATCGTCTCGGCCACGAAATAGCTGCCGATCATGACGGCGGCCGGGGCCAGCGAGGCGATCCGGCGGCCCTGCTCGGACCAGGCCGCCCGGCCGTCGACGTCATCGGCGACGTAGTCCAGGTGCCAGCCGTGCCGCTCCGCGAGCTCGGCGGCGGCCGCGATGCCGAGGTCGCCGAGCTTCCACCGGCCGCGCACGATGGCCAGTGACCGGGACCTGGCCGGTATCCGCCCGCTGTCCCGCAGGGCGGTCAGGGCGTGGACGAAGCCGGGGCCGTAGTGGGTGTCGCTGGGACACATCTGGAAGACGTTGCCGTAGCGCGCCGGGTTGTCCTCGACCAGCCGCACCATCGAGTCCAGGGTCGCCGCGTGCAGATACGGCGCCCCGTGGTCGGCGGCGATCTCGTGCGCCACCTCCTGGTCGCCCAGGTAGCCGGAGACCATGGCGTCGACGTCATGGCCCACGAGCTCGCGGAAGGCGCGGGCGACGGAGTCGGCGTCCTTGATGTCGAGGTCGACGTTGACGAGCCCGACCGGCCGGCCGCCGATGCCGCCGCTCTGGTTGATCTCGTCGATGGCGAGCTGGCTGGCGCGGAGCATCTCCTTGCCGTCCTCGGCGATCTCCCCCGTGACGGGGAACGCCGATCCGACCAGGATGGGACGGTGCACGGACCGCCGGGCGCTGCGCGGTGCCGGGGGGTGCCCGGCGCGGGACGAGCGCGGGCGGCCCGCGTGCTCCGCTTCCGCTTCCGCCTCCGGCGGATCACGCGGATCGCTGATCATCCCGATGAGCAGCCGCTCGAAGCCCCGGGCCCCGCCCGGGACGGGGAGCACCAGGAGGCTCTCCTCGAGGGCGAGCGCGACCGCACCAGCCCTGGACCGCACGCCGAGCTTGGTGAGGATCCGCTCGACGTGCGTGCTCACCGTGCGGGGGCTGGTCCACAGGCGGGTGGCCATCTCGGCGTTGCTGAGACCGCCGACGAGGAGGGTGATCACGTCGAGTTCGCGCGGGGTGAGGCCGTACGGGACCGGTGCGTCCACGATCCAGGACAGCGACGTACGGGCGGTGTGCCCGGCGCTGCGCACCGTGGCGAAGACCGGGCGGCCGTCGTCGTCGCGCCAGAAGAAGGACAGCTCCAGCGGGCCGGCGATCCGTCCCGCCCGGCGGGCGATCTCCACCAGACCGGCGCAGCGGTCGGAGGGCACGGGGCCGCGCCCGCCACGGGTGCCGGACGGCCCGCCGTCGGGTTCGAGCACGGCCTCATGGATGGAGGCGGGGTGTGATGAAGAGTCCGCTGTGCGGCACACGGGAACTCCTTCGCCGGAAGTCCTTGCGGCCCGAGGGAGCCCGGGGGAGCAGCGTAAACCCTCCTCGTCGGGCCGGTGGCCTGCCGGAACCCAATCTTCACCGGGGTGTGACGCGTGGTGTCAGGCCCGCCGGTGGCGCGACCAGGCGTCGAAGGCCACGGCGATCAGGACGATCGTGCCCTTGGCGATCAGCTGCCAGTTCTGCGACAGGTTGAGGCTGTAGAAGAGGTTGGTCAGGGTGGCGAAGATCAGCAGGCCCACCGCCGAGCGCCAGATGGCGCCCTCGCCGCCGCGCAGCGAGGTGCCTCCCACGATGACGATGGCGATCGCGTCCAGCGCGAGGTTGGCGCCCACGTCGGCCTGCCCGACGCCGAGCCGGGAGGCGTCGATGCTGCCGGCGAACGCGGCGAGCAGTCCGGTCATCACGTAGACGCTCGCGGTCAGCCTCGCCACCCGCAGCCCGGAGAGCCAGCCGGCCTCGGAGTTGCCGCCGACGGCGTAGATGTTGCGGCCGTAGCGGGTCATTCCGAGCAGCACCGCACCGGCGGAGAAGGTGACCACGAGGATCAGGATGGGGGTGGGTATCCCGGCGAGACTGGACCGGGCGAGGATCTTGAAGTGCGGGTCGGAGACGATGAAGGGCGCCGAATGGGAGTAGAGGAGGGCGATCCCGGAGATGACGGAGGCGCTGCCCAGGGTCGCCACGAACGGGTTGATGCGCAGCCTGGCCACCAGCAGTCCGTTGACGATGCCGCAGGCCGCGCCCGCGCCCAGCGCCGCCAGCACGCCCAGGCTCGGCGAGCCTGTGGACAGCGTTACCCCGGCCGAGACGGTCGCGCTGAGGGCGTAGGTCGCCCCGACCGACAGGTCGAAGCCGCCGGAGATGATGACGAAGGTCATGCCGAGGGCCACGATGCCGACCGCAGTGTTCTGCAGCAGCAGATCGCGCAGGTTGTCCGGGGACAGGAAGCCGGGGTGGAGCGCCGTCGCGAGGACGGTCAGCGCGATGAGCACACCGATCATCGCGAACCTCGAGACCAGGTGACGGTGGCCGGTCCGGCCCGGGGCCGCGGGGACGGCGGGCTCAAGGGACGGGGCGGAACCGAGGTCAGCGGGCTGGTTCATGTGGCGCTCCTGAGGTGAAGCCGTGACGCACGACGGTGTCGGCGTGGAATTCGGGATCGTCGGACGGGATCTCGCGGACCACCCGGCCGTGGGCGAAGACCAGGAGCCGGTTCGCGATCGCCAGGACCTCCTCCAGCTCGGAGGAGGTCACGATGACCGCGGCGCCCTCGGCGGCGAGGCGCACCAGCGAGGCGAGCACCTCCGTCTTGGCGCCGATGTCGATGCCGCGGGTCGGCTCGTCGACGAGGAAGACGTCGGGCCGGTGCCCGGCCCACTTGGCGAGCAGCACCTTCTGCTGGTTGCCGCCGGACAGCTGACGGACGGGGGCGCCGAGCCTGGCGGCGTCGAACGCGAAGAACGCGCCGGTGGTGGCGGCCTCGGCCCGCTCCGCCCGCCGGTCGAGCAGCGGTGACCGGCTCCGCCTGCGGCCCAGCCAGTGATTGGCGGCGCCGTCCATGCCCGGCACCAGCGCCTGCTTGCGGGACTCCGGCACCATCACGATTCCGGCCTCGACGGCCGCCCGGATGGAGCGGGGCCAGCGGTGCCGCCGCCCGTGCAGTCGCAGCGTCCCCGTGGCGGCCGGCTCCGCGCCGGCCAGCGAGCGCAGGAACGTGGTGCGGCCCGACCCGACGAGACCCCACAGTCCGACGATCTCGCCGGCGCGCACCGTGACCGAGATGTCCTTCAGGACGCCGGGCAGCGAGACGTCCTGGGCGGCGAGCACCTCGTCGCCCGGGGAGTGGGTGCCGCGTTCCGCGAGCTTGCCCACGGTGCGCCCGACCATGTGCTCGATGAGGGCGGGGCGGGTCCACTCGGCGCGCGGGGCGCTGCGCACCACGTGTCCGTCGCGGAGCACGGTGATGGTGTCGCTGAGGTCGAGCACCTCGTCGAGGTTGTGGCTGACGAACACGATCGTGGTGCCGCGTGCGGTGAGCGTGCGCAGCACCCGGTACAGCGTCTCGCGCTCGTGCTCCGCCAGTGCGGCGGTGGGCTCGTCCAGGACGAGGATCCGGGCGTCGCTGTGCACGCCGCGCATGATTTCGAGCATCTGCTGCTGGGAGACCGACAGTGCCCGTGCGGGCGTGCCGGGCGGGATGTGGACGTCGAGGTCGGCCGACAGCTCGTGGTAGCGGGCCCGCATGGCGCGCCGGTCCAGCAGGCCGCGCCGGGTGCTGACCTGCCCGAGGAAGACGTTGGCCTCGGCGGACAGCGCCGGCACCATCATCAGCTCCTGGTAGATGGCGACAAGACCGTGTGCCCGGCTCTCCCGCGGGCTGCCGCCGTGCAGCCGGTGCCCGAACACCTCCACCGTGCCGCCGTCCACCGCGAGCCGGCCGCTCAACAGGCCGAGCAGGGTCGACTTGCCGGCGCCGTTCTCGCCGACGAGTGCGTGCACCTCGCCGGTGCGGACGTGGAGATCCGCACCGTGCACCGCCACCGCGCCGCTGAAGACCTTGCGGGCGGCGCGGGCGACGATCGCGCGTTCGGACGTGGGGTTCATGACCGCCTCCGTGCGGTGTCGTGGTGGGCGGGTCAGTACTGGGCGGTGAACTCGTTGACGTTGTGCTTGGTCGCGAAGGGGGTGCCGGGCAGCTCGCCGGACTCGGTGAGGTCGATGAAGGGCGGCACCCGCTTGCCCTTGACGTAGTCGGCGACGGCCTCGATGGCCCTGCGGGTCTCCAGCCGCGGCAGCATCATCACGCTGCCGGTCAGCGAGCCGTCGGCGACCTGTTTGAGCGCCCACCTGTCGCCACCGAAGTCGAAGACCTGCACCTTCTTGCCGTCGGCGGCGGCCACCACGCCCCGGGTCATACCGGAGAAGTTGGACATGATGACGTCCAGGTCGGGGTGGGCGTGCAGAATCGTCTGGGCGGCGGCGAACGCCTTCGGGGTGGAGTAGTCGGTCGTCTGCCTGCTGACCACCCGGTATCCCTCGGACGGCTTGAACGCCTTGGCGGCGCTGAAAAACGACAGGGTGTTGGCGTTGAGGTCGGGACCCGAGATCAGAGCGATCTTGGCACCGTGCGGATGGGCGCGCTTCACGCTGCGCACCCATGACCGGTAGACGTCGAGGGTCTGGCCGCCGACGTAGGTGAGGGTGCCGGGCTGGTGCGTCTCCTCCCCCAGCTTCTTCGCCCGGCCGCAGATGGGCAGGTTGAACACGGAGACCAGGACCTTCTTCTCCGGCGCCTGCTGGGTGAGCAGGTCGCAGACCAGGTTGCCGTCGTTCGGCTCGACGACGAACGCGTTGTACTTGCCGCTCGTCAGGGCCTGCTGCATCTGGTCGTACTGGGTCTGCGCGTTGAACTGGCCGTCGAAGACGTCGAGGTCCGCGCCCAGCTTCCCGCCGACCTTCTTCGCCTCGTCGATCGATGCCTGAAGGTAGGAGTTGCTGGTGCCGGCCGAGAAGTACGCGATCTTCAGGTCGGCCGGGTCGTGCACCGGCGCGTCGATGACCTCGGCCGGGCCGCTGCCCTTGGGCTCGATACCGGTGGAGCAGCCGCTCAGGGCAGGACAGATGGCGAGCGCCAGGGCGGCGACCGCGGTGAGTCCACGCGTTCTCATGGCGGTGTCAGTCCTCGGTCCAGGTGTCGTAGATCTCGCTCAGCGAGGCGAACCAGACGCCGTCGTGCCCGGCGATGTGGTCGAGCAGCCGCTCCATGCCGAGCATGTGGTGGGCGCGGCCGATCGTCTGCGGGTGCACGGTGATCGCGAGGACCGGGTTGGTCTCGTGGGCGTAGGCGTAGTCGAAGTGGTCCCGGAAGCGCTGGAACATGACCTCGCTCGATCCCAGGCCCTGGTTGACCCCGGGGATGTACTCACCGGCCGGGAAGTCGTCCAGGTACCACGAGACGGGGAACTCCAGGATCGGGCTCGGCGCGCCGAACACCGAGCCCTCCTCCCAGCGGACCTCGACGGGGCGCGGATGGTACGGCTGGAAGTCGCGGCCCATCAGCGAGGAGTCCCATGCGAAGCCGGTCTTCTCCAGCAGTTCGAGGGTGTGCTCGGTGAAGTCCCAGGCCGGCGACCGGTAGCCGCGGGGCCGGACGCCCACGTGCTTGAGGTGGCCCTGAATGGTCTTCTCCATCAGCCGGATCTCGGTGTCCCGTTCCAGCGTGGGCACCGACTCGTGGAAACAGCCGTGCGCGGCGATCTCCTGGCCCGCGTCGACGATGCTGCGGAATGCCGCGGGGAAGGTCTCCATGGTGTGCACCGGGGTGCACCAGGTGCCCTGCACGCCGTACTGCTCGAAGAGCCGCAGCAGCCGGGGCACGCCGACCTCGGCGCCGAACTCGCCGCGCGAGAGGTAGCTGGAGCTGGTCTTGCCGAATGTGCCCATCCACACGGAGTGGGCGTCGAAGTCGGCGCCGATGTTGACGGCGATGCTCTTGCCGGTCGGCAGGTTCAGGGGCATGCGCGGTTCCTTTCCGGTCGAGGTGGGGGCGGCGGGGCAGAAGGGCCCTAGAGGGCCGCGGGCGCGTACTTGGCGTAGAGCGGTGCGCGCCGCCCGCGGTCCCGGTACGTGGGGGCGGCACCGGTGGCCCGGTTCGCGTGCAGCAGGTCCAGGTCGAGCTGGTGGGTGATCACGTCCTGCTCGTTGGTGCGGGCCTCGGCCAGCACACCGTCGGCGGGGAAGTCCTGGTCACAGGGGCCGAGCACGGAAGCGCGGCCGAAGCCGGGGGCCAGCGGCCCGGTCAGGTGGGAAATGGTCGGGCAGTGGACCACGTACACCTGGTTCTCGATGGCCCGGGCCGCGGCGCAGTGCCGCACCCGGTAGAAACCGGCCTCCGTGTACGTGTAGGACGGCGTCAGCAGGACCTCGGCGCCGAGCGCGGTGAGGGCGGTGGTGACCTCGGGTATCTCGGCCTCGTAGCAGATCGCGACGCCGACGGTGACGCCGTCGATGTCGTACACCGCCAGCTCGTCGCCCTCCGCCGTGCCCCACTCGGCCTCGGCGGGGAAGATGTGGGTCTTGGAGTGGGTGTGCGACTCGCCGCCGGGTCCGAAGAGATGGGCGACGTTCTCATGGCCGCGTGCGGTGGCGGTCAGATGGCTGCCCGCGAGGATCCACTGGTCGCGTGCGGCGGCCTCGGCGGCGAAGAGCTCGGTGTACCGGTCGGTATACCCGGCGATCCGGGTGAGCCGCGCGGCGTCGTGGGACCGCCACTCGGGGTCGATGGTGAACAGGGCCTCGGTGAACAGCTCGGGCAGTACGACGAGCCGGGCTCCGGTGGCCCGGTCCAGCAGGTCGCGGACCTGAGCGGCAAAGGCGTCGAAGGAGCCTACGGGGCGCATCTCGAACTGCGCGGCGGCAACGGACAGCGTGCGGGGCATGTCTCCTCCTGCTGGACGGATCACTGGGCGGATCACTGGGCGGATCACTGGGCGGATCAGTGGGCGGGTCACTGGGCGAGCAGGCCGCCGTCGATGACCAGCTCGCTGCCGGTCACATAGCGGGACTCGTCGGTGGCCAGATAGACGCAGCCCCAGGCGATGTCGCGCGGCTGCGCGCCGTATCCGAGCGGCGTCAACGCGACGACCTCGGCGTTCTTCTCCGCGGGCTGGCGGTCGGTGAGCGGTGTGCTGACCCAGCCGGGGATGACGGTGTTCACGCGCACCCCGGAGCGGGCGTAACTGACGGCGGCGTTGCGGGTCAGCCCGCGGACGGCGCCCTTGGCGGCCTGGTAGGCGGCCACGCCCTCGGAACCGACCACGCCCCAGGCCGAGGAGAGGTTGATGATCGAGCCGGAGCGCTGGGCGAGCATGGGACGCAGTGCGGCCCGCATGCCGAGGAACACGCCGGTCTGGTCGACCCCGAGGACGCGTTCCCAGTCCTCGGTGGTGACCTCGGCGATCCCGGCGTAGTCGATGACTCCGGCGTTGTTGACCAGGATGTCGAGCCGCCCGTGGTCGGCCAGCACCTCGTCGATCAGGCGGTCCCAGGCGTCCTCGTCGGTGACGTCGAGCCGGGCGTAGGCCATTCCTGGCGGGACCCGGTCGGGTTCGGCAAGGTCGGCCACGACGACGGTGGCGCCCTGCTCGGCGAACAGGCCGGCGATCGCCCGGCCGATGCCCATGGCGCCGCCGGTGACGACGGCGACCTTGCCGGTGAGACGGTCCATTCGCACTTCTCCTTGTCTCGGTGGTGGGCGGCTTGTCCCGGTGGTGGGCGGCGGCTCGGCGGTCAGCGGGCCAGGTAGCCGCCGTCGACCGGGAGGTCGACACCGGTGATGAAGCGCGCCCGGTCGGACACCAGGAAGCAGACGGCGTCCGCGATGTCCGCCGGCTCTCCCCCGGTCCCCATCGGGGTGGCGTCGAGGAATGCGGCATTGAGTTCGTCCGTCTGGCCGACGGTCAGCGGGGTGCGGATCCAGCCGGGCAGCACGGCGTTGGCACGGATGCCCTCCCGGGCGTAGGTGACCGCGGCGTTCTTCGTCATCGTGAGCACCGCGTGCTTGGAGGCGTGGTACGCCGCGACTCCGGCGACCGACGCCGCACCGCAGATCGAGGCGATGTTGACGATCGCCCCGGAGCGCTGCGGCCGCATCAGCCGCAGTGCCTGCCGCATGCCGAGCAGCACCCCGGTCTGGTTGACGCCGACGATGCGGTGCCACTCCTTCAGCGAAAGTTCGTGGAGGTGGTCGTAGCCGGAGACACCGGCATTGTTGACGAGGATGTCGAGGCGGCCGTACTCGGCCTCGATCTCGTCGACGACCGCGGTCCACCGCGCGGCGTCGGTCACGTCGTGGGACCGGGTGCGGATGTGATCACCGAGGTCCGACTGGTCGCGTACGTCGGTCGCCGTCACGGCGGCGCCCGCGTCCGCCAGCGCAGTCGCCACCGCGTGGCCGATGCCCTGGGCGGCCCCGGTGACCAGCGCCACCCGCCCGGTGAGATCGTCCATGGAGAGTCGGCTCCTTCGTGTCCGCCGTGGCCGGTTGTCCACCGGTTCCGCAGGACGGTAGAAGCCCCGCCGGGGGGACGCGTCGGTCGATCTACGTATCCTGTGGCGTGAGCACGGCACCGGCCCGATGCCGGCTGACGCCAAGGGCTTCACCCCCTGGACCCCGGGTCAAGGTGCAGAACCCCACCCTCCAGCCCCTCCGGCGCTTGAGGAGCGGGGTCTGGGGCGGAGCCCCAGTTGTGGGA
>NZ_JAEEAP010000163.1 GCF_016103465.1 Streptomyces sabulosicollis | reverse complement strand
AGATGTGTATAACAGACAGCTACCGGGCCGTGTCCGTCGCGGCGGTGGACGCGGGCGTCAGCACGCCCGGCCCGGAACGGCCCTGCTTGCCGATGGTGTCGGAGATGAACGACCACCCCACGCACCCGGCACACAGCACCGCCGCGATCACGATGCCCGCGAACACCTTCCCCAGATTCTCATCCACCGACCGCCGCCCCCGCTGCGCGCCGAACAACAACGCGTCCCGGATCCGCCGCCGCCGGACCGCCACCGACTCCAGCAGCTGACTGTCGTAGTCCCGTGCCATGAGTCAGTCCGGCCGCCGAGGAGCGAGGACGCGGACCCGTGCACCCCGGCCGTTCAGCCACTGTTCCAGCCCGGGGCCCGCGAGTTCACGCGATGTCCCGTCCTCGCTCACGGTTGCCGGGCCGAACAGAGTCCCGGACATGTCGCTCACCTGGGTCCGGTCATCCAGGCTGACCTTGAAGGACGTCTCCGAGACCGACGCACCTGTCAGATCCGCGCCGTCCAAGCGGACCCGCAAGAGGGACGCGCCATCGAGCGCGGCCCCGCGGAGGCTGGCCCCGCTCGCGTCGACTCCCCACAGTGAGGCGCTTCCCAGGTTCGCCCCGTCCAGCGTCGCGCCCTGGAGCACTGCTTCGTCCAGCGTCGCCTTCACCAGCGACGCCTCGGTGAGATCCGCACCCGTCAGATCCGCACCCTCCAGGTCGGCACGGTACAGATCCGCGCCCCGAAGGACGACCTGGCGCAAGACCGCCTCGGTGAACAGCCCCTGGGCCAGGTACGCGCCCGTCAGGTCCGCGTCGGTGAGGTTCAGGCCGGCGACATCGATGGGCGTGTCGTCGGACGCCTCGGCCCACCTGCGCACTTCCGCCGCCGCCTCGTCGTCGGACGGCAGCGCCTTCGCTGTGCGCGCCCCATCACGGGTACCAGACAACATCGTCACCCCAGCCCTTTTGTTCGACGATCGATTTGACATCGTCAATGGCAGCCTGGTTGGCGTTGCGCATATCCAGGATGACAATCCGGTGCCTGTTCACGATCTGGTCCTCAAGCTTGTCCACCCATTTCTGGTTTCTGGCCGGATTGTAAGCACCCTTGAAGGGCAGGGACTTGTCCCGCACGTTGTTGAAGGGAGGCCAGTCGGAGTGAACACCCTTGATATCGTAGTGCCGACCACTGCTCGGAGAATACAGATCTCCCTGGTTGGCACCCGGCGGCCGCTGAATATCCGACGGCAATTTCCCCTGTTCTCGTAGATCGAGGGCAACGCGCGCCTCGTCCATTTCGGACAGCTCCACTTTCCCCTTGTGGTCGGGATCGTGTTTGAGCTGGTCGAAGTCAGCCTTATGGGCCAGTTCGACCTGTTGCAAATGCTGATCGTGGGCGACGCGCTCCGCCGGAGTGAGCTCCGGCTTGGGCTCGTTGACCGGCTCGTGGCCACCGGGGCCGCCCGGACCCCCCGGGTCGTGGGGACCACCAGGACCGCCCGGGTCGTGGGGGCCACCGGGGCCCCCACCGCCGCCACCCGGGCCGGTGCCGCCGCCGCCCGGGGCGGCGGGGTCGTGGGTGGGGGTGCCGGTGTCGTGGGTGACGGTGTGGGAGCCGCCGCCCGTGGTGGGGGTGTGCTTCTCGGGCGGCTTGCCCGAGGGCGGGTCGTCCGTTGGGTCGTCCGGGCCGTCCTTGCTCGCGCGGGGGCCCAGATCGTCGGGGGCGCGGCCCGCCTCGCGGCCCGGGGCGCCCACCTGGGCGAGCTCCCGCTGCCGGGGGCGCTGGGCCCCGTCCAGCGCCTGCCGGTCGGCGGCGGACGGCTCGTGCACCGGGTGGTGCACGGTGCCGTCGGGGAGTTCGAGGGCGCCGCTCTTGTGCAGGACGCTGCCGTCGGGCAGCTCGACCGAGCCGTCCGGGCGGAAGACCGTGTTGTCCGGGAGTTTGAATGAGCCGTCGGGCAGCTGCGCACCGCTGCCGGCGCGCAGGTTCTTCAGATGGCTCACCAGGTCGCCGACCTTGAGCTTGGACAGGCCCACGCCCGCGCCCTTGAACACGTAGGTCATCGGGTCGACGATCTTCCCGACCTTCCCCGCCGTGCTGAGCGCCCGCGCCACGGCGCCCGATTTGGTGGCGGACCCCGCGCCGTCCGTGGCGATGGCCGTGAGCACGTTGAAGGTCACCGCGCCCGCCGCGCGCGCCGGGTTCTTGCCCCACTCGTCCCACGCCACCAGCGCCTTACCGGTGTTGATCATGGTCTGTTTGGTGCTCTTGAGGAACCCCGGCAGCATGGAGTCCGGCGTCATGTACCAGCCCGGCAGCAGCGTGTTCAGCGACAGGCCCACGGCCAGCTTGCCGAGGTTCGCCCAGGAGTTCTTGAAGGCGTCCCAGCCGTCGACGCCGACCATGGTGCCCAGACCCCGGATGGTGCCCCAGACGCCGTCGACGATGAAGCCGTCCCAGACGAAGCTCTTGATCCAGTGGCCGACGTCGTACCAGTGGTGTGTCTGCGACTCCTGGGTGCCCCAGGGCGTCTTCTCCGCGTGCTGGAAGACGTCGGCCGTGTAGCCGTACATCCCCGGCTTGTGGGTACCGTCGTCGACCACCCAGTGGGTGCCGCCGACCAGAGCGCTGATTTTGTTGGCGCAGCTCCGCTCGGCGGCCTCGAACGCGGCCGTGGCCGCGCCCACGTCGGCGATCAGGTCATTGTTGTGCTGGACCTTGTCCCCGTCGTTCTTCCAGTCGTCGTCGCCCCCGTTCTCCCTGATGAACTCGGCGGCGTCCGCCCTGAGCCGCTTGAGCCGCTCGACGATGGGCCGCACCTCGGTGGCGTACGCGCTCAGGGCGCTGCTGACGGCCTCCAGCTTGGTCGCGAACCCGTCGGCCTTCTCCTTGACCGGCCTGGTGGTCGCGAACAGCTGCTCGGCCTCGGGCGCCGTGTAGTACGCCGACAGGCCCTGGAACTGGTCGTGGACCCCCTGGCCGGTCTTGCGGATGCGTCCGGCGTCCGTCTTCAGCGCGGGCGCGTCCTTCTCCAACTGCTCCAGGTGTCCCGTGAACTCGGGAATGCCATCCAGACTGATCATTTCGGACCGTTCCGATGGTGTGTACCCGGAGGGTTCAGATCGGGTGCTTTCAACGCCTCGCGCTGGGCGTGTGCCGCCATGGCGAGGTCGCCCCCGACGTACTCCTTCGTGGCGGTCGCCGCACCCTTGATCGACTTGCCGGAGCGCGCGGCGATGTACTTGATGTCGTTCTCTGTCTTCTGCTCGAACTCGACCAGTGCCGCGGCCACGGGCCCGCCCTCGGGCTTGGGCCCGCACCCCATGCTCAGCGTGCCCGCCGACTTCGCGGCGCTCAGCAGGTGCTTGCCGTACGACTTCGCCTGGCCCTCGATGTCGTCGGCGACACGTCCGGTCTTGAGGAGGACACCGCGCACCCCACTGGTGTCGATGTCCCAGCCGTCCTCAGGCTTTCCCACCACGTCCCCCTTTCAGCCTCAACGGCGCGCGGTGTCGCGCAAGTTCAGCCGATGGCGTCCACCGCGGCCTTGGCCCTGGCCAGCGTCTGCTGGGCGGTCCCGTCGTTCTTCTCCAGAGTGGACTTCACCAGGTGGATGATCTGCCGCACCTCGGCGGCGGCCTTGTTCCACCGCGCTTCCTTGCCGTGGTACTCATCCGCGACACCGTCGGCGGTGAAGTCCGCCATGGCCGCCTTCACGGCCCGGTCCCGGTCGGTGAGCACCCGCTCCAGCTGCCCGATCACCACGCCGAGGGTCCCCTGCACCTCGCCCGACGCCCCGGTGTCGTAGCTGCGCCGATCCTGATTTCCCATCGCTCGTCACCCCCGCCGTGTTCACCGGCCGTTGAAACGGGCCGCGTCGAAATTGGCCGCGGCCATGGTCTGCCGCGCGTTGTCCGCCGACTCCACGTCACCGCTGCCGAACGCCTTGTCCATCCCGGACTGGCCGCCCAGGATGTCCCTCAGCGAGCCGTTGAGCGCCGCGGTGATCTCGTCCGCGTTCTGCTTGAACTGGTCGAACGCCGCCTTGCCCGCGCCGTTGAAACGGCCTTCCAGCGGCTGCGCCGCGGCGATCAGTTGGCGGATGAGCGCCCCCAGGTCATCACTCGATCCGGATGTCTGGGAGGTCAGCGTTGACAGCGTGGAACTGCCCATGTCGAACTTCACGAACCCACCCCCGTCGGGTAGTCGCCATGGTTCCGTCGAACGGGCCCCCGCGCGGGAGGCCCGACCCATCTCAGTATGGCCCCGGGCACCGACAGTCCCGCCACCACTCTGTAACAGCCGGTCGCCCAACCCGTAACGGGGTCCCGTGGCGGCGCGCCACTACGATCACCGGCCATGGAGACAGCGGCGTACATCGTGATCGTGGTTCTCGTCCTGCAGTATCCGCTGCTGGAGTCGAGGATCCAGAAGATCCAGCGCAGGGCGGATCGCATCGAACGCAAGCTGGATCTGATCCTCGGCCACCTGGACATCCAGGTGGCCGAGCCCGGCCTCGAGCGCGTGGTGGCCCTGGTGCGGGAGGGCAGGAAGATCGAGGCCATCAAGGTCTACCGGCAGCTCACCGACGCCGACTTGAAGGAGGCCAAGGAAGCGGTCGAGCGCATGGACGTCGCTTGAAGGTGACGCCGCCGGGCGGACCGGCGGATCGGGTCAGGAACGCTCGCGGTCGTGGTAGGTGCGGCGGGTGTGTTCGGTGTGGGTGCGCATGACGGCCGTGGCGCGGTGTTCGTCGCCGGCGGTGATGGCCGCGATCAGCTCGCGGTGCTCGATCCAGGACTGCTTGCCGCGCTGGCGGGCGACCGGGGTGTAGTACCAGCGGACCCTGCGGTCCACCTGGGCGGCCAGCTCGGACAGGACCGCGTTCCCGGCGAGCTCCATCACCTTGGCGTGGAACTCGGCGTTGGCCGCGACCGCGCCGTCCACATCGTCGTCCAGGACCGCGCGCTCGCCCTTCGCGCACAGGTCCTCCAGGGCGGCGACGCCGACCTCGTCGGCCCCGGCGGCGGCCAGCCGGGCGGCCTCGGCCTCCAGGAGCGTGCGCACCGTAAGGAGCTGGTCGGCCTCCTCCTCGGTGGGCTCGTGGACGAACGCGCCCTGGGCGGGGCGCAGATCGACCCAGCCCTCGGTGTTGAGCCGCTGGAGGGCCTCGCGCACCGGCTGGCGGGAGACTCCGAGCTGGCCCGCGAGCTCGCTCTCCACGAGGTGCTGGCCGGGGCGGAGGGCGCGGGTGGTGATGAGTTCGAGCAGTGCCTCGTAGACGCGCTCGCGGAGTGGCCCGGGCCGCTCCAGCTTCGGCATCGCGCCCTGCGGCAGTCCCCTGGACAGCATCGCGCCCCCTCCGACTCGCCGTTCACCGAATGTCCGAATTCACCGGATGCGTGAATTGGTTATTGTCTACAGTTTACCCAACCCGTCCACGCGGCCGACACATCCCAGGTGCCTTGACGTCTGGTCATTGACTCGTTGAATCCTTAAAGTCCGGGCACATGCTCACCAATGATCGTCTCGGCCCGCTCCATCGCTCACGCACCCTGGCCCCACCGGGCTGGAGCCGCTGGCTGGTGCCGCCCGCCGCCCTGTCCGTCCACCTCTCCATCGGCCAGGCTTACGCGTGGAGCGTGTTCAAGCCGCCCCTGGAGTCCTCGCTGGACCTCTCGGGCACGGCCAGCGCGCTCCCCTTCCAGCTGGGCATCGTGATGCTCGGCCTGTCCGCCGCCTTCGGCGGAACGCTCGTGGAGCGCAACGGCCCGCGCTGGGCGATGTTCGTCTCCCTCGTCTGCTTCTCCTCCGGCTTCCTCGTCGCCGCGCTCGGCGCCGCCACCCGCCAGTACTGGCTGGTGGTCCTCGGCTACGGCTTCATCGGCGGGATCGGGCTCGGCATCGGCTACATCTCCCCCGTCTCCACACTGATGAAATGGTTCCCCGACCGGCCCGGCATGGCCACCGGCATCGCCATCATGGGATTCGGCGGCGGGGCGCTCATCGCCTCGCCCTGGTCCAGCAAGCTGCTGGAGCACTTCGGCACCGACAGCGGCGGCATCGCCGCCACCTTCCTGGTGCACGGCGTGACCTACGCGGCGTTCATGGCCCTCGGCGTGCTGCTGGTGCGCGTGCCGCCCGAGGGCTGGCGGCCGGCCGGCTGGGAACCGCCGCGGGAGCAGGGGCACATGATCAGCACGGCCGACGTCTCCGCGCGCAACGCCATCCGCACCCCGCAGTTCTGGTTCCTGTGGGTGGTGCTGTGCATGAACGTCACGGCGGGCATCGGCATCCTGGAGAAGGCCGCGCCCATGATCGGCAACTACTTCGAGGACACCGACACCCCCGTGTCCGCCACCGCGGCGGCCGGTTTCGTCGCCCTGCTGTCGGCGGCCAACATGGCCGGGCGGCTGCTGTGGTCGTCCGCCTCCGACCTCATCGGGCGCAAGAACATGTACCGGGTCTATCTCGGCGTGGGTGCGCTGATGTACCTGGCCATCGCACAGCTCGGGGACTCCTCCAAGCCGCTGTTCGTGGTGTGCGCGCTGGTGATCCTCTCCTTCTACGGCGGCGGCTTCTCGACCGTTCCGGCCTATCTGAAGGACCTGTTCGGCACCTACCAGGTGGGCGCGATCCACGGGCGGCTGCTCACCGCGTGGTCGGTGGCCGGGGTCCTCGGCCCGTACATCGTCAACAAGGTCGCCGACCACCAGGAGGAGGCGGGGAAGACCGGCCCCGGGCTGTACTCGCTCTCGCTCACCATCATGATCGCGCTGCTGGTCGTCGGCTTCGTCGCCAACGAGCTGATACGGCCGGTCCATCCGCGCTTCCACGAACCGGCCACCGCGACGGCCGAGGCCGAGGCCGAGGCGGCTCCCGCCGAGAAGGGAGGAGACCGATGACCGAGCCCACCAGGAACCGCACCGCGCTGACCGTGGCCGTCTGGGCCTGGGTCGTGCTGCCCTTCGGGTACGGGGTCTACGAGCTCGTCCAGAAGGCCACCCAGCTCTTCACCGGCTGAGCCCGTCCCACCGGCCGAGGGCCCATCACCGGGAGGCCGAAGGGGGGTTGAGGTGTCGTCCGACTCCTTGACCCCCTTCTCGGGCATACTGTATTCAATATTCAGTCGACGATACCCGGACGCTCGGTCCCTTCACGTCGCACCGCGCGGCGTGACCGCCGTAAGGAGCCCGTCGTGGCCCGTAACCGACAGCGCAACCGACAGCAGAAGCAGTACCCGCGGCTCACCCACCCCCTGGTGCGGGACTCGGTGAGCGGTGAGCTCCGCCGCGCCTCCTGGGACGAGGCGCTCAGCCGGGCCGCCGCGGGATTCCGGGCCGTGACGGCGGCCCACGGGCCCGACGCGTTCGGCATGTTCTCCTGCGCCCGTGCCACCAACGAGATGAACTACGTGGCCCAGAAGTTCACCCGCGTGGTGATCGGCACCAACAACGTCGACTCCTGCAACCGCACCTGCCACGCGCCCAGCGTCGCGGGGCTGTCCGCCGTCTTCGGCTCCGGTGGCGGCACGTCGTCGTACGCGGAGGTCGAGGACACCGACCTCATCGTGATGTGGGGCTCCAACGCCCGCTTCGCGCACCCGATCTTCTTCCACCACGTCCTCAAGGGCATCCGCAACGGCGCCCGGATGTACGCCGTCGATCCGCGCCGCACCTCGACCGCCGAATGGGCGGAGAGCTGGCTGGGGCTCAACGTGGGAACGGACATCCCGCTCGCCCACGCCGTGGGCCGCGAGATCATCCACGCGGGGCTCCACAACCGGGCCTTCATCGAGCGCGCGACCACCGGCTTCGAGGAGTACGCGGCCCATGTGGAGCCCTGGACGCTGAGCGTCGCGGAGAAGGTCACCGGCGTCCCGGCGGACGCCATCCGCGATCTCGCACACGCCTACGCCACCGCCGAGCGCGCCCAGCTGTGCTGGACGCTCGGCATCACCGAGCACCACAACGGCACCGACAACGTCCGGGCGCTGATCAACCTCTCCCTGCTGACCGGCCATGTCGGCCGGTACGGCTGCGGGCTCCAGCCGCTGCGCGGCCAGAACAACGTCCAGGGCGGCGGCGACATGGGCGCCATCCCCAACCGGCTGCCCGGCTTCCAGGACATCCTGGACCCGCCCGTCCGGTCCAAGTTCGAGCGCGCCTGGGACGTGGTCATCCAGCCGCGCTACGGACTGAACCTCACCGAGATGTTCGAGGCCATGGAGTCGGGCGAACTGCGCGCCGTCTACTGCATCGGCGAGAACCCGGCCCAGTCCGAGGCCGACACCGAGCAGGCCGTCCGGCGGCTGGAGTCGCTGGAGCACCTGGTGGTGCAGGACATCTTCCTCACCCGGACCGCCGAACTGGCCGATGTGGTGCTCCCGGCGACCGCCGCCTGGTGCGAGACGGAGGGCACCACCACCAACAGCGAGCGGCGCGTCCAGCGGGTGCGCAAGGCCGTGGAGCCGCCGGGCCAGGCGCGCGAGGACATCGACATCATCTGCGAGCTGGCGCGGCGGCTCGGCCACGACTGGAAGTTCGAGGGCGCGGAGGAGGTGTGGAACGAGCTGCGCGACGTCTCCCCGGACCACTTCGGCATGACCTACGAGCGGCTGGAGGAGCACCAGGGCATCCAGTGGCCCTGCCCCAGCACCGACCGTCTCGAGCCCACCTATCTGCACAGCCGGCTGTGGGAGAGCGATCCGGCGCTGCGCGGGCCCCTCGCCCCCTTCGGCCCGGTGAAACACGACCCGCCGGTCGATCTGACCGATGACGCCTTCCCGATCCGGCTCACCACCGGACGGCGCCTGGACTCGTACAACACCGGGGTGCAGAGCGGGGGTTTCGCCTCCCCGCTGCGGCGCGGCGAGTACATCGAGCTGTGCCCGGAGGACGCGGCCCGCTACCGGGTGGAGGCCGAGGAGCGGGTGCGGGTCACCTCGCGGCGCGGTTCGGTGGTGGCGCCGGTGTGGATCGATCCCGGGCTGCGGCCGGGGCTCGCCTTCATGACCATGCACTTCCCCGACGAGGTGGACACCAACTCCCTGACGATCGAGGCGAACTGCCCCATCGCAGGGACGGCGGAGTTCAAGGCGTCGGCCATAAGGATCGAGAAGATTCCCGTGACCGCCGTAAGGAGCTGATCGTGGATCTGCGGTTCGGTGACAGCAAGCCCACGGACGAGGAGCGGGCGGCGGTCGACGCGCTGCTCGGCCCGCCCGAGTCCGCCTGGGAGGGCGCGGACGACCGTACGGACACCGATCTGCGCTGGGCGCGCGGCGGCCGCGAGGCACGAGAACGGCGCGATCTGCTGTTGCCCGGACTGCACGCCCTCAACGACCGGGTGGGCTGGATCAGCGAGGGCGGCCTGGACTATCTGTGCCGTCGGCTGACGGTCCCTCCGGCCGAGGGCTACGGCGTCGCGACCTTCTACGCGATGTTCGCGGTGAAGCCCCGTCCGGCGACCGTCGTCCACGTCTGTACGGACCTGGCGTGCGCGGCCCGGGGCTCCGCGCGGGTGTGCGCGGAGCTCGAACGGGACGTGGGCCCGGCGGGCTCGGCGGGGTCCGGGGCCGTCTGGCAGCCCAGCCCCTGCCTGGGCCTGTGCGAGCGCGCCCCGGCGGCCCTGGCGATCCGCGCGGGTGAGGCCCCGCAGACCGCGGTCGTCGCCCCCGCCACCGCCGAGGCGGTCGCCGACGCGGCGTCGGCGCCACACGAGGCGGCGGCCGAACCGCCCGCGGTGGCAGCGGTCCCCCAGGCCGGTGCCGACGGCCTGGTGCTGCTGCGCCGGGTCGGGGTGGTGGATCCGGGGTCGCTGGACGACTACCGCGCCCACGGCGGATTCGCCGCGCTGCGGCGGGCGTTCGCGCTCGGGCCCGCAGGGGTGATCCGGGAGGTGACCGAGGCGGGTCTGGTCGGGCGGGGCGGGGCCGCGTTCCCTACCGGGCGGAAGTGGTCGGCCACCGCCCAGCAGCCCGACCATCCGCACTATCTGGTCTGCAACGCCGACGAGAGCGAACCAGGCACCTTCAAGGACCGGGTCCTGATGGAGGGCGATCCCTACGCCCTGATCGAGGCCATGACCATCGCGGGCTACGCCACCGGGGCCCACCGCGGTTATCTGTATCTGCGCGGCGAGTACCCCCGTGCGCTGCGCCGGCTGCGCACCGCGATCGACCGGGCCCGGGCCCGTGGCTTCCTCGGTGAGGACGTCATGGGCCAGGGGTTCGCGTTCGACATCGAGATCCGGCGCGGCGCGGGCGCGTACATCTGCGGCGAGGAGACCGCGATCTTCAACTCGATCGAGGGGCGGCGCGGTGAACCGCGCAGCAAACCGCCGTTCCCGGTCGAGAAGGGGTTGTTCGGCAAGCCGACCGCGGTCAACAACGTGGAGACGCTGGTCAATGTGTTGCCGATCCTGATCGAGGGCGCGCAGGCGTATGCGCGCACCGGCACCGGTACCTCGACCGGCACCAAGCTGTTCTGCGTCTCCGGCACGGTCGCCCGGCCCGGCGTCTACGAGCTGCCGTTCGGGGCGACGCTGCGGGAGCTGCTGGAGCTCGCGGGGCCGCCCGCGGCCCTGCGCGCGGTGCTGCTCGGCGGCGCCGCGGGCGGATTCGTCCGCCCCGACGAGCTGGACGTCCCGCTGACCTTCGAGGGGACGCGCGCCGCGGGCACCACGCTCGGGTCGGGCGTGGTGCTGGTGCTGGACGAGGACGTCGAGCTGCCGCGCATCCTGCTGCGCATCGCGGAGTTCTTCCGCGACGAGTCCTGCGGCCAGTGCGTCCCCTGCCGGGTGGGCACCGTACGGCAGGAGGAGGCGCTGCACCGGCTCAAGGACCGTAAGGGCGCCGCCGCGGCCGGGGACATCGCGCTGCTGCGCGAGGTCGGCCAGGCCATGCGGGACGCCTCGATCTGCGGTCTGGGCCAGACCGCCTGGAACGCCGTGGAGTCCGCCATCGACCGCCTGGGAGCCTTCAAGTGACCGCGATACCGCTGCGCCCCCCGCGCCGACTGGTCGACCTCACCCTGGACGGCGAGCCGGTCCGCGCCCCCGAGGGCAGCACCCTGCTGGACGCGTGCCGCGCCGCGGGCAAGGACGTCCCGACCCTGTGCCAGGGCGACACGCTCACTCCGAAGAACGCCTGCCGGGTGTGCGTGGTGGAGGTGGAGGGCGCCCGCACCCTGGCCCCCGCCTGCTCCCGCCGGGTGGAGCAGGGCATGGAGGTGCGCACGGACACCGAGCGGGCCCGGCACAGCCGTAAGGTCGTCCTGGAACTGCTGGCCTCCTCCACCGATCTGTCCACGACCCCGCGCGCCGCCGAGTGGATCGAGGAGTACGGAGCCGAGCCGGACCGCTTCGGCGCGGACGCCGCACGGGTGGACGAGGAGCCGAAGGTCGACAACGAGCTGTACGTCCGCGACTACGACAAATGCATCCTCTGCTACAAGTGCGTGGACGCCTGCGGCGAGCAGTGGCAGAACACCTTCGCGATCGCGGTGGCGGGCCGCGGATTCGACGCCCGGATCTCCACCGAGCACGACGCGCCCCTCACCGACTCCGCGTGTGTCTACTGCGGCAACTGCATCGAGGTGTGTCCGACCGGCGCGCTGAGCTTCAAGACGGAGTTCGACATGCGGGCGGCCGGGACGTGGGACGAGTCGGCCCAGACGGAGACGACGACGGTGTGCGCCTACTGTGGTGTGGGCTGCAACCTCACCCTCCACGTACAGGAGAATGAGATCGTGAAGGTCACCTCGCCGCACGACAATCCCGTCACGCACGGGAACCTGTGCATCAAGGGCCGATTCGGGTACCAGCACGTACAGAACCACGCACAGAACCGGGACTGATCGACATGGGACGGGTCACCGAGCGACGCCGCGTCATCCGCATCCGGGACGGGGCGGTCAGCACCCGGCCGGACACCCTGGTGGCGGAGGAGCCGCTGGAGATCCGGCTGAACGGCAAACCGCTGGCCATCACCATGCGTACTCCGGGCGACGACTTCGCCCTCGCCGCCGGGTTCCTGGTGAGCGAGGGCGTCCTCGGGCGCGCGGACGAGCTGGCGAACATCGTCTACTGCGCGGGCGCCACCCCGGGGGCACCCCCAGCGGAAGCTGGGGGAGGTTCGAACACCTACAACGTGGTGGACGTGACGCTCGCCCCGGGCGTGCCGGTCCCGGACATCACCCTCGAGCGCAACGTCTATACGACCTCGTCCTGCGGGCTGTGCGGCAAGGCCAGCCTGGACGCGGTGCGGACGACCGCGCGCTGGCCGCTGGCGGACGACCTCGAGGACGCCGGGGGCTCCGCCGCCCGGATCGAGCCGGAGACGCTCTCCGTGCTCCCGGACCGGCTCCGCGCGGCGCAGCGCGTCTTCGACCGGACCGGCGGTCTGCACGCGGCGGCGCTGTTCACCCCGGACGGTGAGCTGCTGGACCTGAGGGAGGACGTGGGGCGGCACAACGCGGTGGACAAGCTGGTGGGGCGGGCGCTCCAGCAGGGGCTGCTGCCGCTGTCCGGGTCGGTGCTGATGGTCTCCGGGCGCGCCTCCTTCGAGCTGGCGCAGAAGGCCGTGATGGCGGGGATCCCGGTGCTGGCGGCGGTGTCGGCGCCCTCCTCGCTGGCCGTTGATCTGGCGGCGGAGACGGGACTGACCCTGGTCGGCTTCCTCCGTGGCAGTTCGATGAACGTGTACGCGGGCGAGCAGCGGCTCGCCCTGCGGACAGCGGTCGGCGGGGCCTGAGGAGCGGTCCGCCCGCTGCACGGGTTGGCGGGTCGGCCGACGGGGAGCGCCCCCTGCGTCGGCCGGCCCCTACCGGGCCGACGACCTCGCACCTGCGTTCCGCATCCGGTGCTTCACTCGAAAGTGTTCTTGACCGCTCGTTCTGGTCAGGTGCTACGGTTGAGTCATGGCCAGAACGAAGGAATTCGATCCAGAGGCCGCCCTGCAGTCGGCTCTCGAGCTGTTCTGGCAGCGCGGCTATGAAGCGACCTCGATGGCGGACCTCGTCGATCATCTCGGCATCGGCCGCGCCAGTATCTACGCGACCTTCGGCAGCAAGCACCAGCTGTACCTGAAGGCCATGGACCGCTATGCGGAGACGCGCGACCCGTCCCTGCTGGCCGAGCTGTCCCAGCCCGGCCCCGCGCTGCCCGCGGTGCGGGCGGTGGTGCGCCGTTTCGCCGAGGAGGCCGCCTCCCCGGAGAAGCGGCTGGCCGGCTGCCTGGTCACCAACACGGCGGCCGAGCTGGCCCCCCACGACCCGGCGGCGGCCCGCCGGGTGGAGATCAGCTGGGATCATGTGGAGACCCCGCTGTACTCCGCGCTGATACGGGCCCAGGCCCAGGGGGAGCTCCCCGAGGACCGCGACCCCCGTGCGCTGGCGCGGATGCTGTTCGTGCTGCTGCAGGGGCTGCGGGTGGTCGGCAAGGCGTCGGAGGACCCGGCCCGGGTGCGGGACGCGGCGGAGCAGGCGCTGGCACTGCTGGACTGACCCCGCCTTCCGGCTCGCTCCTTCGATAACCGACCTGACCCGACTCCATAACCGACCTAACTCGGCTCCATAACCGACCTGGCCCGACCCGGCCCCGGAGCCGCGCCACACCACGATCACGGGGGTGACACAGAGCCCCTTCGTATGCCCGCATATTAAAACGATCGGTCAAATATTGGGGGAGAGATGACCGTCACCGACACCCCGTGCGACACCGACACCGCTGCAGACACCCATACAGACACCGCCACCACCACGACCCGACCTCGCCGGGCCTTCGCCCTGCTCGGCTCCGTCCAGGTCACCCTGATCTTCACACTCGCGGCGATCGCCGTGCCCCTGCCCGAGATCGGCCGTGCCTTCGGCCTGGAGCGGGCGGATCTGATCCTGCTCAGCGCCGCCTATGGGCTGACCTTCGCCGGGCTGCTGCTCTTCGGCGGACGCCTCTCCGACCGCTACGGCGGGCGGCGCGCCCTCACCGCCGGGCTCGTCCTCTTCGCCGCCGCGTCGGCCGCCGCCCCGTTCGCCCCCGGTATCGGGACGCTGCTCGCGGCCCGGTTCGCCCAGGGCGCGGGGGCGGCCCTGACCGCACCCGCCGCCATGGCCGTGCTGCGGGCCGTCTTCCCCGCCCCCACCGCCTACGGCAGGGCGATGGCCACCTGGGGAGGGCTCTCGGTGCTCGGCGCGACCGCGGGCAATCTGCTCTCCGGCGTGATAGCCGAGCTGCTGTCCTGGCGCTGGAGCTTCGCCGTACCGCTGGCGGTGGCCGTGGCCGCTCTCCTCCTCGCCCCCCGGCTGCTGCCGGACACCGCGCCGAACCGCGGCCGGGCGCTCGATCTGCCGGGCGCGCTGCTGGCCACGGCCGGGATCACGCTCGCCAGTTACGGGCTCGTGGTCACCGACGCCCTGCCCTGGTCGTCGGCCGGGGTGCTGGTGCCCCTGCTCATCGGGGCCGCGCTGCTCATCGCGTTCTGGTACGCCGAGCACCGGGCGGGCGATCCGCTGCTGCCACCGCGCTTCCTGCTGGACCGGCGGCGGGCGCTCGCCCTTGCGGCCATCGCGTTCAGCGCCTGCGCGACCGCGATGACCTTCGTGACCCTCTCGCTCCACCTCCAGCAGGACCGTGACTGGTCGCCGCTGCGGACCTCGGCCGCCTTTGTGCCGTTCGCCATCGCCCTGCTCACCTCGGGCCGGGCGGCCGGGCCGCTGATAGCCCGCTTCGGGCCCCGCGTCGTCACCGCCGCCGGGCTGGCCACGGCAGCGGCCGGGCTGGTGCTGCTCGCCCTCACCGGGCTCGACCCCCACACCCCGTATGCCTCCGCGCTGCTGCCGGGGCTGGTGCTGCTGCCGACCGGTGCCGCGGCCTCCTTCGCCGGGGCCGCCGTGCTCACCACCCATGGGGTGCCGCATGAGCGGACCGGGCTCGCGGGCGGGGTGCTGAACACCGCGATGGAGCTCGGCCCGACCGTGGTCTTCGCCATCGTGCTCACCTTCGGCAGCGACGCCGTCTCCCTCGCCGCCACGGGGGCCGCGCTGGCCCTCGTCGCCGCCCTGAACCTCCGCGTCCAGCGGAGCCGTCCGTCCCGTCCCTCCTCTCTTCCTCAAGGAGCCACGCAGTGAACCGCTTCACCGGAAAGACCGCCCTCGTCACCGGAGCGGGCACCGGCCTCGGCCGGGCCATCGCGCTCGCCTTCGCCGCCGAAGGCGCCTCCGTGGTGGCCGCGGGCCGCACCGAATCCACCCTGGCCGAGACGGTCCGCCTCATCGAGGCCGCCGATGGCCGGGCCGCCGCCGTGACCGCCGACGTCACCGACTCCGGGCAGCTGCGGGACCTGGTGCAGAGTGCCGTCGCCCGCTTCGGCGGACTGGACATCGCCGTCAACAACGCCGGGATACTGCGCGGCAAGGGCCCCGTCGGCGAGGTCAGCGAGGAGGACTGGGACGCGGTGCTGCGCACCAATGTCACCGGTGTCTGGCTGGCCATGAAGCACCAGATCGCCCACATGAAGGACCATGGCGGCGGGGCGATCGTCAATGTCTCCTCCAACCTCGGCGCCCACCTCCGGGTTTCGGGCCTCGGCGCCTACAGCACCTCCAAGGCCGCGGTCGCCACACTGACCCGGATCGCCGCGCTCGACCACATCCACCAGGGCGTCCGGATCAACGCGGTCAGCCCCGGCGCCTCCGACGGTCCCATGTCGCTGCTGCCGGGTGAGACCGAGGCCGACCGCGCCGAGCGGGCGAAGAGCGAGACTCCGCTGGGCCGGGTGGCGGCGGCGGACGAGATCGCGGCGGCCGTGCTCTACCTCGCCTCACCGACGGCGGGCGCCGTGGTCGGCACGGATCTCGTGGTGGACAGCGGCTCCTCGGCCTGACCCACCCCGAGCGCCCGGCCGGAACCCGGCCACAGCCCGGCCGGAACCCGGCCGGTTCGTCCGGCCATGGGGCTGTCCCCACCCGAACGCGGGGGCTTGCCGCATGGCCGGGGCAGCGCCCCGCCCGAAAGCTGGTGAGACATGAACGCATCCACCAAGCGCCCTCGCTTACGCCTCGTCACGGCCGCCGCCGTCACCGCCGCCCTGCTGGGCGGTGCGGCCGCGGTCCCGGCCGCCGCCACCACAGCGCCATATGGCGGCCCCGCCTCATCCGCCGACTCGGCCGCCTCCGGCACCTCCACCACCTCCCCCACCTCCGCCGACCATCGGCTCACCGAGGCCGAGTTGCGGCGCGCGGTGGCCCGGACGCTGGAGGACGCCGGATTCATCGGCATCACCGTCGAGGTGCGCGACGGCCGCCGCCGGATCCACGCCCGCGCGGGCGAGGCGGAGCTCAACACCGGCCGCCCCATGCCGTACGGGGCGCACTACCGGGCCGCGAGCGTCACCAAGTCCTTCGTGGCCACGGTCGTCCTCCAACTGGTCGCCGAGGGGCGGCTTGCGCTGAGCGATCCGGTGGACAGGTGGCTGCCGGGTCTGGTGAGCGGCAATGGCAACGACGGCCGCCGGATCACCGTCAGGAATCTCCTCCAGCACACCAGCGGCATCCACAACTACTCCTACAGCGAGGACACCGGCGACTCGGCGGCGGACTTCGAGCGGACCCGGTTCGACCATGTCTCCCCCGAGCAGGTGGTCGCCGGGGCGATGAAGCACCGGCCCGACTTCCCGCCCTGTCCCTTAGA
>NZ_JAEEAP010000162.1 GCF_016103465.1 Streptomyces sabulosicollis | reverse complement strand
GCCATGGACCCCGAGGAGCTGGGATTCGACCCGGACGCCCTGCGGGCGAAGTACCGGGCCGAGCGTGACCGCCGGATCCGCCCCGACGGGAGCAAGCAATACCGGCGCATCGCCGGGGAGTTCGGCTCGTACGCCCAGGACCCGTATGTGGAGCGGGGGTTCACCCGGGAGCCACTGTGCGACCGGGTCGAGGTGCTGATCATCGGGGGCGGGTTCGGCGGTCTGCTCGCCGGTGCGCGGCTGCGGCAGGCCGGTGTCCGGGAGATCCGCGTGATCGAGCAGGGCGGGGACTTCGGCGGGACCTGGTACTGGAACCGCTATCCGGGCGTCCAGTGCGACATCGAGTCCTACGTGTACATGCCCCTGCTCGAGGAGGTGGGCTACGTACCGCGGTGGCGCTACGCGCCCGGTGAGGAGATCAGGCAGCACGCACGGGCGATCGGGCGCCACTTCGACCTCTACCGTGATGTCTGCTTCCAGACCCAGGTGACCGAACTCCACTGGAGCGACGAGGAGTTGGAGTGGACGGTGCACACCGACCGGGGCGACCGCATCCGGGCGCGCTATGTGGTGATCTCCAGCGGAACACTCAGCAGGGCGAAACTCCCCGGCATCCCCGGGATCGAGACCTTCCAGGGGCACACGTTCCACACGAGCCGCTGGGACTACGACTACACCGGCGGCGACGCGAGCGGCGGGCTGCGCGGACTGTCCGACAAGCGCGTGGCCCTCATCGGCACCGGCGCGACCGCCATCCAGGTCGTGCCCCATCTGGGGCGCGACGCCGAGCATCTGTACGTGTTCCAGCGCACGCCGTCCTCGGTCGACGTGCGCGGCAACCGCCCCACCGATGAGGGGTGGGCCGCGTCGCTCACCCCCGGCTGGCAGCGGCGCCGCAGGGACAACTTCCTCGCCATCGTCACCGGCGGCCAGACGGACGAGGACCTGGTGAACGACGGCTGGACGAGCACCGCGCGGCTGCAGCAGAAGCTCATCCCGACCGACAGCTACGCGGACCTCCCGCCCCAGGAGCGCGAACGCCTCTACGAACTCGCCGACTTCCAGAAGATGAACGGTATCCGGGACCGAGTGGACTCCATCGTCGAGAACCCGGCGACGGCCGAGGCGCTCAAGCCGTGGTACCGCTACATGTGCAAGCGCCCCACGTTCAGCGACACCTATCTGGACACCTTCAACCGGCCCAACGTCACGCTGGTGGACACGGCCGACCACGGGGGCGTCGAGCGCATCACCGAGAAGGCCGTCGTGGTCGGCGGGGACGAGTACCAGGTCGACTGCGTCATCTTCGCCACCGGCTTCGAGGTCGGCGTCTCCGGAGTCACCTCCGGACTCCTCCCGGTCCACGGCCGGGGCGGGGTCACCCTGACCGAAGCGTGGAGCGGCGGCCCGAAGACACTGCATGGCTTCTACAGCCACGGCTTCCCCAACCTCTTCCAGCTCGGCCCGCTGCAGAACGCCAGCGCCGTCAACTACGTGCACATCCTCGATGAGCAGGCGATCCACGTCGCCGAGGTGCTCGCCGAGGCGCGTGAGCGCGGGGCTCGCTACGTCGAGCCGACCGCCGAGGCCGAGGCGGCGTGGCGCGCCACCATCCGCGAGAAGGCGGCGGACCTGTACGCCTTCCATGCCGAGTGCACCCCCGGCTACTACAACAACGAGGGCATGCCGAAGGAGCGCAGCGAGTCCTTCGGCGACGGGCCGATCGCCTTCCATGAACTGCTCAGGCGCTGGCGCGCCGACGGCGGCATGGACGACGTCCTGGTGTTCTGACAGCGATGTGTGCCACGTACGTACAAGGAGCGGCGATGCACCCCAGCCGGTACGACGACACCGGCCGCCTGAAGGCCACGAGCGACCGCCTGGAGGTGCGACGACTCACCCGGACGAACCGGCTGTGGGGTTCCAACGGCGTCACCTTCGGCCCCGACGGGCGGCTGTACGTGGCGCAGTTCCTCGCCGGGCAGATCAGTGCCGTGGACCCGGCCTCGGGTGACATCGAGGTGGTGGTGCCGCTGGACGGCCCGGTGGAGGCGCCGGACGACCTGGCCTTCGGGGCGGACGGCTCGATGTACATCGCCGACCTGACCCCCGGCCGGGTGTGGCGGCGCGGCTCCGGGGGCGAGTACACGCTCGTCTCGGACCAGGTGTCGGTGCCCAACGGCATCACCTGCGTCGGCGACCGCCTCTTCGTCAACGAGATGAAGATGAACGGCCGCCTGATGGAGCTGTTCCCGGACGGCGGCGACCCGGCGGTGCTGACCGATGGCCTGGCCCTGGGCAACGCGATGCAACTGGGCCCGGACGGCTGTCTGTACTACCCGCAGATGATGCGCAACCAGGTCTGGCGGATCCCGCCCGACGGCGGGGTGCCCGAGCTGGTGGCCGAGGAGGTGGACGACCCGGTCGCGGTGCGGTTCGACCGAGGTGGCGTCCTCGTCGTCCTGTCCCGTGGCAGGGCCGGGCTGGTGACCCGTATCGATCTGAACACCGGGGCCCGGTCGGTCGTCGCCACCGGCATCGTGGGGCTGGACAACGCCGCCTTCGACCACGAGAACCGGATGTTCGTGTCCAGCTTCGCCAGCGGCGGGATCGCGGAGGTGCACACCGACGGCCGGACCCGGGTGGTGGTCCCGCAGGGGTTCGACGGGCCCTTCGGCATCACGGTCGACCTCGGTGGCACGGTGTACGCGGCCGACCACTTCCGGCTGGCGAGCCCGGATGCCACCGGCCATGACGGGCGGGAGCCGGGGGTCGTCACCCATGAGCTGATGTACGCCGTGCACAACGTCACCGCCGACGACGGCCTGCTGCACCTCACCTCACAACTCGGCGATGTGCGCACCCACGATCCCGTCAACGGGACCACGCGGGTCCGCGCGACCGGGCTGGACCAGCCCACCGGAATCGCCGTCGCACCGGACGGTTCCCTCGTGGTCGCCGAGACCGGTGCCGGCCGCATCCTGGCCATCGACGACACCGACGCCGTCAGTGTGCTCGCCGAGGGGCTCGACCACCCCCTGGACGTCGCCATCGACGGCCGAGGGCGCTGTTACGTCAGCGACGACCGGCGCGGCGCGGTGCTCCGGCTGGAGGACGGCGAGGCCGTGGTCGTCGCGGACGGGCTCGGCGAACCGCAGGGCCTGGTCGTGCGCGGTGACGAGTTGTTCACGGTGGAGGTCGCGCACCGGCGGCTGCGCGCCATCTCGCCGGCCACGGGCGAGAGCAGGATCGACGCCGAGGACCTGGCCGTCGGCCTGCCGCCCGGGATCACGCGCACCGAACCCGAGCCGACTCCCGGAGTCCCCGGCCGCCCGCGCCAGTTCGCCGGGCTCGCCGTCGCGCCGGACGGGGCCCTCCTGGTATCGGCCAACGGGGAGGGGAGCGTGCTGCGTCTGGACGCGCGTGCCGAGTGAGCCCGCCGCGGCACCAGGATCCCCTTCGGCAGGATTTTCCCTCCTTCGTGTGATCTTCCGGTTACCTACCCCCATGGGTCGGCCCGTTCCTGAACACTGGACGGACAGGGGAGGCACGCCGAGGAGGGGATATGGCGGGCGACACAGTTCTGTTCGCGGTGCGGGAGCACCCCGGGGGCGACACGGTCGGAGCCGAGCAGCTGCGCAGGATCCGCGAGGAGTTGGAAGCCGGCGGTTTCACGGTGCGGTGGGCCGGCTCCGGCGCCGACGCCCGGACGGTGCTGCGCACCGAGGCCGGTCTGGCCGCCGCGCTGGTGGACTGGGGACTCGACCCGCGCGGCGGGGCGGGCGGTGAACCGGACGGCCCACGGCGCCACCGGCACGGCGAACCGGACGGCCCGCGGCACGACCGGCGCGACGAACCGGACGGCCCACGGCACGGCGAACCGGGCGGCGCCGCGGTGCTGCGCCAGGTCGGCCGGCGGTTCCAGAATCTGCCGGTCTTCCTGATCGCGGCCGATGAGAGCCTTGAAGAACTGCCGCTGTGGGTGTCGGAGACCGTGGTCGGCTACGTCTGGCCCACGGAGGACACCGCCGCCTTCATCGCCGGGCGGATCTCCAGCGCCGCCCGCGCCTACCGCGAGGCCGTTCTGCCGCCGTTCTTCAAGGCGCTGCGCCGCTTCGACGATACGCATGAGTACTCGTGGCACACCCCGGCCCACTCCGGCGGTGTCGCTTTTCTGAAGTCACCGGTGGGCCGGGCCTTCCATGACTACTTCGGGGAGCGGCTCTTCCGCAGCGATCTGTCGATCTCGGTCGAGGCGCTCGGTTCGCTGTTCGAGCACACGGGCCCGATCGGCGACGCGGAGCGGAACGCGGCCCGGGTCTTCGGCGCCGACCTCACCTACTTCGTCCTCCACGGCGACTCCACCTGCGACCGCCTGGTCGGCCACTTCAGCGTCACCCGGGACGAGATCGCCCTGGTGGACCGGAACTGCCACAAGTCGGTGCTGCACGGCCTGGTCGTCTCCGGCGCCCGGCCGGTCTATCTGATCCCCACCCGCAATGGCTACGGACTGTCCGGGCCGCTGCCCCCGGAGGAGATCCAGGCGGGCACGGTGGCCGCCCGGATCGCGGGAAATCCGCTGACGCGCGGCGCGCTCTCCGCCGAGGCCCAGTACGCGGTCTTCACCAACTCCACCTACGACGGGCTGTGCTACGACGCCGTGCTGGCCGCCCGAGGGCTCGCGGCCAGCACCCCACGGGTGCACTTCGACGAGGCATGGTTCGCCTACGCCCGTTTCCACCCCCTCTACGCCGGGCGCTATGGCATGGCGGTGGGGCCCGACACCTTCCCCGGGCCGGACCGGCCCACCGTCTTCGCGACCCAGTCCACCCACAAGCTGCTGGCCGCGCTGTCGCAGAGCGCCATGGTGCACATCAAGCCCGCGCCCCGGGCCCCGGTGGAGCACGACCGGTTCAACGAGGCGTTCATGATGCACGGCACCACCTCTCCGCTGTATCCGATGATCGCCTCCTTGGATGTCGCCACCGCGATGATGGACGGGCCACAGGGCCACTGGCTGATCGACGAGGCGGTGGCCGAAGCGGTCCGCTTCCGTCAGTCGGTGGTGCGGATCGGGCGCCGTATCAAGGCCGCCGGGGATCGCCCCACCTGGTTCTTCGGGATCTGGCAGCCGGAGACGGTGACCGACCCGGCCAGCGGTGAGCGGCTGCCCTTCGACGAGGCCCCGGCCGAGCTGTTGCGCACGGACCCCTCGTGCTGGGAGCTGGAGCCGGACGCCGAGTGGCACGGTTTCCCGGGGCTCAGCCAGGGCTACTGCATGCTCGACCCGCTCAAGGTGACCGTGACCTGTCCGGGGATCGACGCAAGCGGCCGGATGGCCGATTGGGGCATCCCCGCCCGGGTGCTCACCTCCTATCTGGCGACGCGGCACGTGGTGGTCGAGAAGACGGACAGCTACACCACCCTGATCCTGTTCTCCATGGGCATCACCAAGGGCAAATGGGGGACGCTGCTGGACGCCCTGATGGACTTCAAGTCCCTCTACGACAAGGACGCTCCGCTGGACCGCGTCCTGCCCGAACTGGTCGCCGCGTACCCCGGCCGCTACACCGGCCGGACCCTGCGTGAGCTGTGCCAGGAGATGCACGACCAGCTGCGTGCGGTGAGCCTGGTCCAGCTGCTGGACACCGCCTTCCAGGAGCTGCCGGAGCCGGTGGTCCCTCCACAGCTCTGCTACCAGCGACTCATCCGCGGCGGTACGGAGCGGGTGCGGCTGGCCGAGGCGGCGGGACGGGTGGCCGCGGCCATGGTCACCGTCACTCCACCCGGTATCCCGGTGCTGATGCCCGGAGAGGGCATCGGCACGCCCGACGGCCCACTGCTGCGCTATCTGACCGCGTTGGAGTCGTTCGACCGGCGCTTTCCCGGCTTCCGCAGCGAGACCCATGGCGTGACTCTCGACCCGGACACCGGCGACTACCTGATCGAGTGTCTCTCCCCGGGCGAGGACGTCCCCGGATCGGCCTCGAGGGATCCGCGCGACGTCGCCGTCCCTGTTCAGGCCACGGCTCCGGCCATGGCCCCGGACACGGCCCCGGCGGAGCGCCCCTGAATCCATCGGCCGCGCCCGTCGCCAGGGCGGTCACCGCTCCGATCCCTCAGGATCCGATCCCTCAGGACAGGTCGACCCATACCTTTCCCGACGCGGTGTACGCGGCGGTGAACGCCTCCTGGACGTCATCGAGGGGGTAACCGTCGCTGACCACCGCGCCGAGCCGGGGCGGGGTTGGGGACTCCAGGGCGCTGACGGTCCGTTCGAAGTCCACCGGATGGTCGTAGATCATGCTGCCGATGAGGGTGATCTGCCCCGCCACCAGATCGCGCGGCGAGACGCCGAGCGGGGAGGTGTTCATCCCGATCAGCACGGCGGTGCCGGGTTTGGCGAGCCGTCGCAGCCCCTGTTCGACGACGCCGGGGGCTCCGGAGGTCTCGAAGAGACAGGGGAGTTCCGCCACGTCCGGTGGCAGGGGGGTCGCGCCGAGGGAGCACGCGCGGTCGAGACGGGCCTCGTTGGGCTCCTGGACGAACACCGTGACACCGTGGTCGACCAGCGCCTGGCACAGCAGCAGACCCTGCGAACCGGCCCCGATCACCAGACAGCTCTGCCCCGGCGCGATGCCCGAGCGCCGCATCGCCGCCCGTGCCACGGTCGCGGGTTCCACACAGACCAGGTCCTCGAGCGGCAGATGCGGGGCGACCGGCCACACGAACGCGGCCGGCGCCACCACATACTCACTCAGCAGACCGGGGACGGTCAGCCCCACGGCGGCCCGGCCCGCACAGGCCGATGTGCGCCCGGCGCGGCAGGATTCGCACGTCAGACAGCAGTAGTCCGGCTCGATGACCACGTCCTGGCCGATGCGTGGACCGCTGACCCCACGGCCCAGTTCGACGATCCGCCCCGTCCCCTCGTGGCCCAGGATCCAGGGCAGGCTCGGCGGCCGCCGGTGTCCCGTGTGCACCGCGAGATCGGAGCCGCACAGCCCCGTGCCCCGCATACGGATCAGCACGTCCCCCGGGCCGCAGGACGGCTCCGGTACGGACACCACGGACAGCGCACCGGGCTCCGTCAGCACGGCGGCCCTCAAGGGAACGCCTGCTTTCCGATAGGACGCGCCGTCGGCATCATGCCAAGAGCGTGCCACACATGATCCGCGCGGCGGTAGACCACGCCACCTCCCCATGCCACCCGCCCATCCGACCGAGTCCCCGGCCACCGCCCACCTACGCGTACGCTGTGGGCGCAATCGCCGTACCTGAGTAAGGAGTTGGATCGGCCATGTCGGACAGCACCCTGGCCCCCGATATCGATCAGGCCCTGTACGCACTCTCCCCCGAGGGGCGGAGACTTCTCTTCACCGAGGCCAAGACGGCCTATGACTTCAGCGACAAGCCGGTGGGCGACGACCGTCTGCGGGCCATCTACGAACTGTTCAAATGGGCCCCGACGTCGGCGAATATCAATCCGCTGCGCATTTTGTACATACGTACCGAGGAAGGAAAGCAGCGGCTGCTGCCCGGGGTGGCGCAGCCCAACCAGGAGCAGACCGCCTCGGCCCCGGTCACCGCGGTGCTGGCCGCGGACACCCGTTACCCGGAGTATGTGCCGTTCCTCGCGCCGTCCAACCCGCAGTTACAGCAGATGCTGGAGGCCAACCAGGAACTCCGCGAGTCCCACATGGACTTCAACGCGGTACTCCAGGCCGGTTACTTCGTACTGGCCGTCCGCGCGGCGGGGCTGGCCGCCGGGCCGATGAAGGGATTCAACGCCGAGGCGGTGGACAAGGAGTTCTTCCCCGATGGCCGGTGGCGGTCGATCCTGCTGGTCAACATCGGCTACCCCGGTGCCCAAGCCTTCCGGGACCGGCTTCCGCGCCCCTCGTACGAGCAGGCGGTCCAGCTGGTCTGAGATCAGCGGGGCGATGTGAGGCGCCCGCCCTCCACGGGATCAGGCCACTTCATCCGCGGTGACCTGATCCCCCTCCGCGCCGGGACCTCACCGGTACCTGCCCGCCGGGCGGCGCGCCCCTCGCACGGGCGGCTCCACCCGGCGGCGGTACGCCCGGCCCCGTACGCGGGACCCACCCGGGACCGTCGACTTTCGGCCCAATCACCGGCCCCCGCCCCCTCGCGAACGCCGCCCGTACGGTGCCTTCCCACGGCGACGAGGGCCACGTAGCATCGGCCGAAAAGCGCGGCGTGATCGTTTCGTGATATACAACTCATTCGCTTGACAGTGCGGTGCGCCGGGACCTACGCATAGGACCCGAGAGTGCCCCCTACCCGGTGCATGTCACAGCCACCACACGCTGTTTGCATGCTGTTGAAACACAAGACTCCGGCCGGCTCGCGTCTTTCCCTCATCCATTTCTCACCCCTGGCGATACGCCACGGGCACCAAGGGTTGACAACGCACCTGTGCCGCTGAGGAGTTCTGCCTGTTCGTCATGCGCTTTCGCGCGGGCACGCCCTGTGAGCGGCCGCGCGGATGGAGGAATGTCAGAAAGCTGGGGTGCCTGTGAGCTTGTTGGAATGCCACGATTCCACGGCCGGCGCCGGTCGGCCGACGATCGGTTTCCGGAGGGACCAGGAGGACCGGGAGAACAAGGGGGGCCGCGTGCCCGGCGGGGCGCCCCCCGACCTGGTCGAGCGCGATGACATCCTGGCCGACCTGGGCCGGCTGCTCGCCGATGCCACGGGAGGCAAGGGGCAACTGGCCGTCGTGGACGGGCCGCTGGGCAGTGGCAAGAGCAGGCTGGTGCACGAGTTCCTCGAATCCCTCGAACCGGGCGGCGTCCGCGTCCTGCGGGCCACCGCCTCGCTCCGGGAACACCTTCTGCCGTTCGGTGTGGTGACCCAGCTCTTCCACGGCATGACGATTCCGCCGCCCAGCCGGGACCGGGTGCGCACGCTGCTCGCCTCGGCGGTCGCGCACACCGTCATCGACGGGCGGTTAGCCGGGGGCGGCTGGGAGACGCAGGTCGTCGACGTCTTCCAGAAGCTCACCATGGAGCTGGCCCATCTGGCCGAGACCACCCCGCTGGTGATCTGCGTCGACAACGCCCACTACCTGGACCCGCCCTCGCTGCACTTCCTCGCCGGCCTCGCCCCCTGGTTGCATTCCGCCCGGATCCTGGTGCTCCTCACCGATGACCACACCCTGCGGTGGCCGCGTTCGCCCCTGCTGGCCGGGCTGCTCTCGCAGAGCCCCAACGCCCACCGGCTCGAGGTGAGGCCCCTGAGCCGCGGCGGGGTCGACGCCCTGGCCGTCCGGCTGCTCGGACCGCACACCGCCTCCCCCCGGCTCACCGCGGAGCTCCACCGTGTCAGCGGCGGCAACCCCCTGGCCGTCCGGGCCCTGATCATCGACCAGCAGGCCGGTGGCGCCTGCTACCCCGAGGGCTACGGACGGGCCCTGCTCGACCTCGTGGCGCACTCCCGGCCCTCGATGCTGTCCGTACTGCGCGCCCTCGCCGTGCTCGGCGGCGCGGCACCGGTGGCGGACGTGGCCCGGCTGGCCGAGGTGGACGCCACGGTGACCGGCTGGGCCCTGCACGCCCTGGTCAGTGCCGGACTGCTCACCAAGGGCCAGGCGTTCCGGCATCCGGTGGCCGCCACCGCCGTACTGGACGATATGCCCGCCGACGGCCGGGCCGCACTCCACCGCGCGGCCGCCGAGCTGCTGCACGAGGCCGGGGCACCCGCGCTGACGGTGGCCGGGCAGTTGCTGAGCGCCGAGGACCCCGGTGCCGACTGTGCCACCGAGGTGCTGGTCACGGCCTCCGACGAGGCGCTGGCGACGGGCGATGTGGGCACCGCGCTCAGCTGCTTGGACCTCGCCCAGCACACCCGGGCCGACGCCCCCACCGCCGCCCGCATCCGCGCCCGGCTCAGCCGGCTGGAGTGGCAGCTGAAACCGCAGGTCGCCGTCCGCCACCTCCGCCCCCAGCTGCGCGACTTCACCGCGGGCCACCTGGACCGCCGGGAGGTCTCCGAACTGGTGCTGGGCCTGGCCAAGGCCGGTGCGCTCGATGAGCTGACCGCCCTGCTGGACACCCTGCGCACCCGCGCCCACCGGGGCCCCGGCTCCGGAACCGAGGACATCCGCCCCCTGACGAACTGGGCGGCGATGGCGTACCCCCTCCACACCGGACTGCGCAAACTGGCCCATTCGGTGGCCGCGGCCACCCCGGAGGCCACCCCCTGCCACGATCCATGGCTGCCCTCGGCGGTCTCCCTGGCCGACGATCTGACCCGCGGACGCGACGACCAGCTGACACACCGCGCCGAACTGCTGCTGCGGACCTTCCACCTCGACCACGGCTCGCTGTGGAACGCCGAGTCCGGAGCGCTCGCCCTGCGGGCGCTGCTGTACGCGGGCCGCCCGGACGAGGTCGTGGTCTGGTGCGAGAAGCTCGAGACCGAGGCCGCCGCCCACCAGGCCGTCGCCTGGCAGGGGAAGTTCCTCGCCATCCGCGCCGAGGCCCGCCTGCGGCAGGGCCACCTGATCCCCGCCCACGACCTGGCGGCCCGCGCCATGGCCCTCGTACCGCCCCAGGGCTGGGGCATCGGCCTGGCCGGGGTGCTGGGCTGCGCCATCCTGGCCGCCACCCGGTCCGGCAGGCTGGAGCAGGCGGAGAAGTACGTGGCGCAGCCGATCCCCGAGCAGGCTCTGCTCAGTCGCCACGGCGCGCACTATCTGCACGCCCGGGGCCACTACCGGCTGGCCACTCACCACCCACAGGCCGCGCTCGCGGACTTCCTGGCCTGCGGCAGGTTCGCCGAGACCTGGCACACGCCCGGCGCCGACGTGGTTCCGTGGCGCACCAGTGCGGCCGAGGCATGGCTGGCGCAGGACGACCAGGAACAGGCCAAACGTCTGGTACGGGAACAGATGGCCCGGCTGCTCCCGGGCCCTTCCCGGGCCCGCGGGCTGAGTCTGCGCACCCTGGCGGCGGTCAGCCGGGTCACCCGCCGCCCGCAACTGCTCACCGAGGCCGTCGACATGCTCAAGGACAGCGGCGACGACTACGAGCTGGCCCGCGCCCTGATCGACCTCAGCACCGCCTTCAAGGACACCGGGGACCAGCGCAACGCCCGCCGGGTGGCCCATCGCGCCTGGCACCTGGCGAAGCAGACCGGGGCCGAGCACCTGTGCCGCGAGGCCGCGCTCGACCCCGTCGACCCCGAGGCCGCGATGTCGGCGAACCAGCGCCAGGACGGGCTGTCCGCGCTCACCACACAGGAGCGGAGGATCGCGTTACTGGCGGCCAAGGGCTACACCAACCGAGAGATCGCCGCCAAGCTCTACATCACCGCGAGCACGGTCGAGCAGCACCTCACCCGGGTGTTCCGTAAAGTCAACGTCAAGCGGCGGCAGGATCTGCCGCACTTCCTCTAGCCTCCCTCGCACGCGGCCTTCTTCTCACTCCAGCAGCCCGGCCCTGAACTGGTCGACCAGCGCGGTCAGTTCACGGGAGGTGCGGGCCGCGCCGTAGATGTGGTGGTCCGGGCGCACCAGCAGGAACCGTGCCCGCGCCGCCTTCAGGAACGGCAGGTACACCTCGTCGACGTCGACGGCGGCGCCCGGTGCCGCCCCGGCCTCCTCCGCCACCATGCGCACCAGACGCGTACCGAGTCCGGCGAGGAAGGTGAGTTGGGACTCCGCCAGCGCCACGGACGGGTCCGCCGATCCCAGCAGCACCGGACCGGTGCCCACCACCTCGTCGAACAGACCGGTCACGCCCTTGTGGCGCACCCGGCCCTGGGGCATCACCTCCCCGGCGGGCGGCACCGGCTCCGTGCCGATGCCGGTGTACAGCAGCCCGGTCCGCAGCGGCGGACCCGCCCCCTGCGATCGGCTCCGGCCGGTGTCGGTGCCGCCCGCGAGCAGCGAGGCGTCCCGGCTCGCGGCCGTGGCGGCATCGGTCACACACAGCACTCTGCCCAGCCGCACCGCGGTGTCGATGGCCTCCCGCACATGGGCGACGCGCTCCGGCGAATAGGTGTCCAGCAGCCGCTCACCGGCGGCGCCCCGCAGCACCAGGTCCAGTTTCCAGGACAGATTGAGCACGTCCCGGATGCCCGCGCACATGCCCTGACCGGTGAACGGCGGCATCAGGTGGGCGGCGTCCCCGGCCAGCAGCACCCGCCCCCGCCGCCACTCATCCGCCCAGGCGGCCTGGAAGCTGTAGACGGTGTGCCGGTGCAGGGTGGCGTTCTCCGGGGTGACATCGAAGCGCTCCAGCAGCCGCCAGGCCGTCTCCGCCCGGTTCAACTCGGCCACGCTCTCCCCAGGCAACCGCATGAACTCCCAGCGCCGGCGCCCCGGTCCGCTGCCCACCGCCGTCGTCGGCCGGGCCGGATCGCAGTGCTGCACATTGAGCGGCGAGAACACCCGCGGTTCGTGGAGCGCCACATCGCACAGCAGCCAGTCGAAGGAGAAGCCGAGGTCCGTCCGGCGCACCCCGACGCGGTCGCGGACGAAGCTGTTCGCCCCGTCGCACCCGATGACCCAGGAGGCGGCGCACCGCAGGCCGCTGCCCGCCGTGTCCGTCGCCGTGAGCTCGACCCCGGTGCCGTTGTCCACCAGGTCCGTCGCGTCGTAACCGCGCAGCACCCGCAGATTGGGCAGCCGCTCAGCCCGGGCGCACAGCACCGCCTCCAGCGCGGGCTGATGCATGGTGGTCGTCTCCGGCCAGCCGTGCGCACCCCGCTCGGCCAGCTCGACCCGCAGCAGGGACTCGCCCTCGGCGTTGCGCCAGTCGTAGGCGTCGGCCGGCAGACCGATCCGCGGATACGAACCGGCCACGCCCAGCGACGCCAGGGTGCGGGCCGTCTCACCGTCGAAGCTGGTGGCCCGCGGCAGCGTGTACGGCTTCTCCCACCGCTCCACGACCAGCACCCGCCAGCCCTGGGTGGCCAACAGGATGGACAGCACCTGACCGACGGGTCCGTAGCCGACGACGAGCACATCCGCGTCCGGCGTGTCCGGCCCCCGCCCAGAGCCCGCAGAGCGCATCCGCTCCTCCCTCCTCCGGTGCGGAGAACCTATCAGCGGAGGCCGAACGCACTGGGACAAAGGGGGCTCGGCGATCACGAAGTAAGGGGGGATGAGGGGGGTGAATCAGGGGATTCTCCTAGTTTTCCGGTGTGAAGCTGGAATGGGTGAAGCCGCTGACGCGTCACCTGGAACCCGACCGCAGGGAGGGTAGAGGTGGCATGCTGCGCACCGAACTGATCCGCCCGATCCAGGACATCCTCACCGAACAGAGCCACCGCTTCGGCACCAAGACCGCCTATGCCGACGCCCGGCGCGCCATCAGCTACGCCGAGCTGGAGGCGCGCACCCGCCGGCTCGCCGGCCATCTGGCCGGACTGAGCCTGCTGCCGGGCGACCGCGTCGCCATGTACCTCGGCAATCGCGTCGAGATGGTGGAGAGCTACTTCGCCGTCGTCCGCGCCGGCGGGATCGGCGTCCCGGTGAATCCGCATGTCTCCCAGGCCGAACTGGAGCATCTGCTCACCGTCAGCGGCAGCCAGGTCGTCATCACGGACTCCGCCCACCTGCCGCTGCTGCGTCGGCTGCGGCCCGGGGCGAGTCCGCTGACCGTGCTGGTGGTGGGGGAGGACCCGGTCCCCGCGGGCTGCCTGTCCTACGAGCGGTTCGCCACCACCGAGCCGGACACACCGGCCCGCGACGACCACGGGCTGGATGACATCGCCTGGATGCTCTTCACCTCCGGCACCACCAGCAAGCCCAAGGGCGTGCTCGCCACCCAGCGCAACTGCCTCTGGTCGGTCGCCGCGTCGTACGTACCCGCGCTCGGCCTCACCGCCGAGGACCGTGTGCTCTGGCCGCTGCCCCTGTTCCACAGCCTCTCCCACATCGTCTGCGTGCTGGCCGTGACCGCCGTCGGAGCCACCGCCCGGATCACCGACGGACACTCCGCCGAGGACGTGCTGGAGCTGTGGGGCCAGGAGCGCTCCACGGTCATCGCCGGAGTCCCCACCCTCTACCACTACCTCGTCCGCGCCTCCAAGGCGCCCGGCTTCACCGCCCCTGAGCTGCGGGTGGGCCTGGTCGGCGGCGCCGTGACCACCGCCGCGCTGCGGCGCTCGGTCGAGGACGCCTTCGGGGCCCCGCTCATCGACGCGTACGGCAGCACCGAGACCTCCGGTTCGATCGCCATCAACTGGCCGACCGGGGCCAGGGTCGAGGGCTCCTGCGGACTCCCCGTCCCCGGCCTCGCCCTGCGGGTGGTCGACCACCGCACCGGCCTGGACGTGCCCGACGGGACCGAGGGCGAGGTGTGGGTCCGCGGCCCGAACATCATGGCGGGCTACCACAACCAGCCCGAAGCCACCGCCGAGGCGCTGCGGGACGGCTGGTTCCACACCGGCGACCTCGCCCGCCGCGACCGGGACGGCTATCTCACGGTCACCGGGCGGCTCAAGGAACTCATCATCCGCGCCGGGGAGAACATCCACCCCGTCGAGGTGGAGGACGTCCTGCGGACGGCGCCCGGCGTGGCCGACGCCGCCGTGGTGGGCAAGCCGCACGACGTCTTCGGTGAGGTCCCCGTGGCCTTCGTCGTCCCCGCACCCGGTGGCTTCGACCCGGCCCAGGCGCTCGCCCTGTGCCGGGAGCGGCTCTCGTACTTCAAGGTCCCCGAGGAGCTGTACGAGATCGCGCGGATCCCGCGCACCGCGACCGGCAAGGTCACCCGGCACCGGCTGCTGGACGGCCCGGCACGGCTGCGCGCGGTCGGCAACGCGCACCATGACGCGCTCTTCCGTACGAAGTGGATCCCTCAGCCGTCGGCCCCTCGGCCCCGGCCCGACCGCTGGACCCTGCTCGGACGGCATGCCCCCGGGCTCGTCGGCCGACTGCGGGCCTCCGGTGCCGCCGAGTTGGACGAGCACATCGACACGGCCGACCTGGTAGCGGCGGTGGCAGCCGGAAGCCCCCCGCCCGCCGTGGCCCTGTTGTCGGCCACCGCGGCCACCGGGTCCACCGCGGCCACCGGGTCCACCGCGGCCACCGGGGCCACCGAAGGTGTCCTGAGGGACGTCGAGACGTGGCTGGTGTCGGCCGAGCTGTCCGATGCGCTGCTGGTGGTCATCACCCAGAGCGCCGTGGCGACGACCACGGACGAGGACGTGCGACATCCGGAACAGGCCGCGCTGTGGGGGCTGGTGCGCTCCCTGCAGGCCGCTCACCCCGGCCGCATCGCCATCGTCGACCTCGACGAGCCGGACGACGATGCGGACGACGAGGCGGGTGCCGGCGCGCTGTTGGCGGCGGTGGCCTCGGGCGAGCCCCAGAGCGCGGTGCGCTCGGGCGTCGTGCTGCTGCCACGGCTGGAACACGTGTCCTTGGACGCGGGTCTGGACGCCGAGCGGGACACGTCCATGGCCTTCGACCCCCATGGCACCGCGGTCGTCACCGGAGTGGACACCCGGCGCGGCGCCGCGATCGCCCGGCACCTGGTGACCGGCTACGGCGTCCGCCGACTGCTGCTGATCGCCGCGCCCGGGCAGGGCGGCCGGGCCAACGAGCTGTGTGCCCAGCTCACCGGCGCCGGGGCGGACGTCCGGCTCGTCGAATGCGAGCTGGACAACCGCACCAGACTGAGGCGGGCGCTGGCCAAGGCCAAGGACCCCTTGAACGTGGTCGTCCACGCCTGGGAGGCCGTGGACGAGCCGTCGGACGGGCGCGTCGCCGCCGAGGCCAGGACGCTGTACGAACTCACCCGGAACGCCGATCTCACGGCGTTCGTCCTGTCCTCCTCGATCAAGGGACTGCTGGGCGCGGCAGGGGAGACCACCGAGGCCGCCTCCGCCGCCTTCCTCGACGCCTACGCCCAGCATCTGCGGGCGCGAGGGGTACCGGCCCGGTCCATCGCCTGGGGGCCGTGGGAGGGGGAGACCGACACGACGGCCGGTGCCCTGAGCTCTGGGGAGGCGCTCGCCGCGCTGGACGCCGCCCTGGCCGTGGACCAGGCCCAACTCGTCGCGATGAAGCTCGACCCGACCGCCGTGCCGACCGGGACGACCTCCCCGCTGCTCCAGGACCTGATCGACGTCCCGGCCCGTACCACCACCGTGGACGAGACCGTGACGGTCGCCCTGCGGGACCGGCTCATGAACGCGCCCGAGGCCGACAGGGACCGGCTGCTCACCGATCTCGTCCGCGAACACCTGGCCGACCTGCTGGGCCTGGCCGACAAGCGGGCCGTCGAGCCCGAGCGGGCCTTCACCGACCTGGGTCTGACCTCGGTCACCGTGGTGGAGCTGCGCAACCGGCTGAGCGAGGCCACGGGGCTGCGCCTGCCCGCCACCTCCGCCTTCGACCACCCCACGCCGCTGGAGCTGGGGAACATGCTGCGGCGGGAGTTGCTCGGTGGTACGGGAGCGGAGCCGGGACTGCCGAGCGCCCCGGTTCCGGTGCCGGGTTCGGCCATGGTCGCGGGGACGGTCCCGGTCGACGACCCGATCGCGATCGTGGGGATGGCCTGCCGGTTGCCGGGCGGTGTGGCCTCGCCGGAGGACCTGTGGGAGCTGGTCCTGGCCGGGGGCGAGGGCATCGGGGAGTTCCCGGAGGATCGGGGGTGGGATCTGGAGAACCTGTTCGATCCGGATCCGGATCGGGCGGGGACGAGTTATGCGCGTCGGGGCGGGTTTCTGTATGACGCGGGGGAGTTCGACGCCGACTTCTTCGGGATCTCCCCGCGTGAGGCGCTGGCGATGGATCCGCAGCAGCGGTTGCTGCTGGAGA
>NZ_JAEEAP010000161.1 GCF_016103465.1 Streptomyces sabulosicollis | reverse complement strand
GTCCCGACCTCCCGACCGCTACCCGACCCCCGCCGGACCGAGGAGCACCGCCATGACCGCTGTCGACTACACCGTGATCGTCGTCTATCTCGCGGGCATGCTCGCGCTCGGCTGGTGGGGGATGCGCCGCGCCAGCTCCACCAGCGACTTCCTGGTCGCGGGGCGGCGGCTGGGGCCGCTGATGTACTCCGGGACGATGGCCGCCATCGTGCTCGGCGGCGCGTCCACCATCGGCGGCGTCGGGCTCGGCTACCAGTACGGGCTCTCCGGGGCCTGGATGGTCATCACCATCGGCCTCGGGCTGCTGGCGCTGTCGGTCTTCTTCTCGGCGCGCATCGCCCGGCTCAAGGTCTACACGGTCAGCCAGATGCTGGATCTGCGCTACGGCGGCTCCTCCGGGCTGATCTCGGGCATCGTGATGTGGGCCTACACCCTGATGCTGGCGGTCACCTCGACCATCGCCTACGCCACCATCTTCGATGTGATCTTCGGGCTGGACCGGGTCGTCGCCATCGTGCTGGGCGGGGCGATCGTGGTCTGTTACTCGACGCTCGGCGGCATGTGGTCGATCACCCTCACCGACATGGTGCAGTTCGTGGTCAAGACGGTGGGCGTGCTGCTCCTGCTGCTGCCGATCGCGGTGGTGAAGGCGGGCGGCTTCGGCGCGATGAAGTCCGAACTCCCCCACGGCTACTTCTCCCCCATGGGCATCGGCGGCCAGACCGTCTTCACCTACGTGCTCATCTACTCCTTCGGCATGCTGATCGGCCAGGACATCTGGCAGCGGGTCTTCACCGCCCGCGATGACCGGGTCGCCCGCCGCGGCGGCACCGCGGCCGGTACCTACTGCCTGGCGTACGCGGTCGCGGGCGCGATCATCGGCACGGCGGCCCGGGTGCTGTACCCCAAGCTGGACGCCCCGGACGACGCGTTCGCGACCATCGTCAAGGACGCGCTCCCGGTGGGTGTGAAGGGGCTGGTGCTGGCCGCCGCGCTGTCGGCGGTGATGTCCACCTCCTCGGGCGCGCTCATCGCCTGCGCGACGGTGGCCAACAACGACATCTGGGCCCGGCTGCGCGGCCGTACGCTCCGTACGGCCGGCGCCTCCCACGACGAGGTCGGCGGCAACCGCGTCTTCATCCTCATCATGGGCGCCGCCGTGATCGGCATCTCCGTGGCGCTCAACGATGTCGTCGAGGCGCTGACCGTCGCCTACAACATGCTGGTCGGCGGCTTGCTGATGCCGATCCTGGGTGGACTGCTGTGGAAGCGCGGCACGGGCGCGGGCGCACTGGCCTCGGTCGGGGTCGGCGGCCTTACGGTCATCGCGCTGATGGGGTGGAAGGGCATCCTGGCCAACGAGCCCATCTACTTCGGGCTGCTGGCCTCGCTGGTGGCGTATGTGGCGGTCAGCCTCGCCACCAAGCCGACGGACGCGGCGATCCTCGACGTCTGGCGGCGCCGGCTCGCCGGTGAGCCCGCCGCCCCCGCCGCGGAGACCACCAGCCCGGCCACCGCGGGCGCCTGACACCGGCTCACGCTCACTCTCCTCGCTCCCCATCGTCAGAAAGGCACCAACCCATGCCCACCGCACAGCGCGCGCGTCACGGCGGCGATCTCGTCGTGGAGTCCCTCACCGCGCTCGGGGCGAGCACCGTGTTCGGGCTTCCCGGACAGCACGCTCTCGGGGCGTTCGACGCGCTGCGGCGGTCCGGGCTCGGCTATGTGGGGCTGCGGGTGGAGAACAACGCCGGGTTCGCCGCCGACGCCTTCGCGCGTGTCACCGGTACGGTCGCGCCGCTGCTGGTGTCCACCGGGCCGGGGGCGCTCATGACGCTCGCCGCGCTGCAGGAGTCGGCGGCGGCGTCCGCGCCCGTCCTCGCCATCGGCAGCCAGGTGCCGACCGCGGGGCTCGGCGGCGGACGCAAGGGCTACCTCCATGAACTCGTCGACCAGAAGGCGTCGTTCCGCGATGTCGTGAAGTCCGTCCACACGGTCCGTACCGCCTCCCAGATCCCCTCCGCGGTCGCCGCCGCCTGGGCGTCCGCGCTGGAGGCCCCCGCCGGGCCGGTGTGGCTGGAGATCCCGCAGGACGTGCTGCTCGCACCGGTCTCCGTGCCGCCGGTGACCTCCCTTCGGGCCGAGCCCCGGCCGCTGCCGCCCCGGCCCGAGCTGACGGCGGAGGCCGCGACGCTGCTGAACGCCGCCCAGCGCCCGGTGATCCTGGCCGGGGGCGGAGTGGTGCGCGCCGGGGCGCGGCAGGAGCTGCGGGCGCTGGCCGAGGCGCTGGACGCGCCCGTGGCGACGACCTTCGGCGGCAAGGGCGCGTTCCCATGGGACCATCCGCTCTCTCTCCAGTCCTGGCTGGAGGACGCGCACACCACCGAGTTCCTGGAGGACGCCGACGTCCTGCTGGTCGTCGGCTCCGGACTCGGCGAACTCTCCTCCAACTACCACACCTTCCGCCCGCGCGGCCGTCTCATCCAGGTCGAGGCCGACCTCGGCAAACTGGAGTCCAACCATCCGGCGCTCGGCATCCACGCCGACGCCCGCGAGGCGCTGGCCGCCCTCGCCGAGGCCGTCACACCCCGCCCGCCGGGCACGGCGGCCAAGGCCGCGGCCGGGCTGCTCACCCGGGTGCGGGAGCGGATCGACGCGCAGGGCCTGGAGCTGGAGCGGCGGGTGCTGGACGCGGTGCGGGACGCGCTGCCCGATGACTCCCCCAGCTTCTGGGACATGACGATCCTCGCCTACTGGGCCTGGTCCGGCTTCGATCCGCGGGCGGGCACCCTGCACTCGGCGCAGGGCGCGGGCGGCCTCGGTTACGGCTTCCCGGCCGCCCTCGGGGCCGCCGCCGCGGACCGCGGCCGACCGGTGCTGGCCGTGTCGGGCGACGGCGGCGCGATGTACTCGATCGCCGAACTCGCCACCGCTCACCAGTACCAATCCCCGGTCACCTGGCTGATCGTGGACGACGGCGGCTACGGCATCCTGCGCGAGTACATGACGGACACCTTCGGCGAGGCGACCGCCACCGAACTGTCCCGCCCGGACTTCGTCGCGCTGGCCGAGTCCTTCGGCGTCCCGGCGGTCCGTACCACACCCGATCGGCTGCGCGCGGACCTCGCCGATGCCCTCGCCGCCCCCGGGCCGTCGGTCGTGGTGCTGCCCGCACTGCTGCGGATGTTCGCGCCCACCCACCTCGACCGGCTCGCCGACGACGGCCCCGGTGGTGGCTCCGGTGGTGGCCCTGGTCCCGATCAGCCCTGATCGGTGCCCGCCCCCGATCAGGGCTGATCGGAGGAAATGGGGGCCACCCGCGCCGAGCCTGGGCCCGGCCCCCCACCCGAGTCCTTACCGTGCCAGTGACCCATTGGCTCCGCGCTCGTTCACCCAACCGGGGGAATGAGACGGTCGCAGGTAAGGCGAGGTGCTCGGGATGGTGGCTCCGCCGGACGACGACATGCTCGCGGCACGCACCGTGTCATACGCCTACGGCGGCTCGCCCGCCCTCATCGGGGTCTCCCTCGACGCCCGAGAGGGCGAGATCGTCGCGGTCACCGGTCCGCGCGGCTGTGGCAAGACCACCCTCCTCACCTGCCTGGCGGGCCAACGCGTCCCGGACAGCGGGGAGGTCTGGTTCAAGGGCGTCCCCGTGCACTCCCTCCCCCCTCTCGGTCTCGAACGGCTGCGGCGCGACCACTTCGGCTGGATCGGCACCGAGCCCCAACTCGTCCCCGAGCTCACCGCCTGGGAGAACGCCGCACTGGCCCTGATGCTGCGCGGCACCGGGCGGCGCGCCGCGAAGAGCGCCGCGTGCGAGTGGCTGGACCGGCTCGACGTCGGCGAGTGCGCCCGGGCGCGGCCCGCCGCGCTGCTGCAGTCGCAGCGCCAGCGGGTCGCGATCGCCCGCGCGCTGGCCGCCGGGCCCAGCGTGCTCTTCGCGGACGAGCCCACCGCCCCGCTGCACCAGACCGACCGCGGCCAGGTGCTGCGCACCCTCACCTCGGCGGCCCGGTCCCACGGCATCACCGTGGTCCTCGCGACGCACGACCGGGAGACGGCCACCCTCGCCGACCGCACCATCGCCCTGCTCGACGGGCGCCGGGTGGGCTCGGACCCCTCCGAGGCGGAAGGCAGGGCCGCGTGCTCAGCCTCCGCCTAGCCCGCGGCGCCCGCCCGTCGGTACTGCTGCGGCGGTCGCTGGTCACCGTCGCGGCGGCGGGCGCGAGCTTTCTGCTGCTGAGCGCCCTCGGGTTCGCCGCGGGCCATCCGGCCGACTCGCAGGGTGCGGTGGGGCGGCTGCTGTGGTGCCTGGTGCCGCTGGCCGCGACGGTCCAGCTGGCCATCGCCGTGGGCCGCGCCGACCCCAGCACCGGGCCGGGCCCCGGTTTCGCCGCGGCCGGAGCCGGCCCGGCCCGCGCGGCGCTGCTCGCGGCGGTCTCGATGGCGGGCGCCTGTGCGCTCGGCGGTGTGCTGGCGCTGCTGGTCTTCCTCCATCTGCGTGGGGATCTCGGCGGCTCCTGGCTGGACTGGGCCGGAGGCGGATCGGCCGGCCGACTGCTCGGCGGCGGCCGGCCGCTGCCACTGGCCGGTACGGTCACGCTGCTCGCCGTCGTCCCCGTGGTGGTGGGCGCGGCGTGTGCGGCCGGGCTGTGGCCCCGGCAGCCGGGGGCGGTGCACCCGCCGGTCCGCGGCGCACGGGGCACCCGCCGCCCGACGGCCCCGGTCCGGCCCACCGTCGTGACGGGGCCGGTCGCGCCCCGCCCCCACCAGGCCACCTCCGGACTTCCGTGGGGCATCGCCCTGACCGCGGCCGGGCTCGCGCTGCAGGCGTACGCGAGCGGTGACGCGCCCCCGCGTCCCGACGCCCTGCTCGCCGTGCCGGGCCGGCTCGGCGGCAACCCGCCCGGTGTGGTGGGTGGCTGGGCTCTGGCCGCCCTCGGGCTGGTGCTGGCCGGTCCCGGCCTCACCCATCTGTGCGGCGGGCTGCTGGCCGTCGGACGGCCGGGCGTGCTGCGGCTGCTCGCCGGGCGCATGCTCCAGCAGGAGGCCGGGCTGATCGGACGCCCGGTGGGCGCGCTGTGTGCCCTGGCCGCCGCCGGATACACCGTGATCGAGCTGTACGGGAGGGTCTCCGGGCCGTCCGGCGCCCATGCCTTCGGCCCGCTCACCGGTCTGGGCGCGGCCCTGGTCACGCTGTGTGCCGCGGCCACGACCCTGACCGCGGTCGTGGAAGCGAGGAGCGCGCGCGAGCGCACGACGGCCGCCCTGCTCCGCCTCGGCGCCCCGGCCCGGCTGCTCCGCGGGGCGGCCGCGCTGCGCGCGACGGTCCTCCTCGCGCTCCTCGTGCCGCTGGTGTGGGTGGTGGCGCATCTCACGGCGATGCCGTTCCACCGCTGAATATCCCGGGTGTCGGTGTTCATGCCTGGATTGTGCGGCGAAGCGGCCCGGTCGCGTTCGCCACAATCCACAGCCCCCTATCTCCGGTGTGATTAGCATGTCGACGTGCAGGAACCAGACCGGGAAATAGAGTCCATCGAGGAGTTCGACCAGGTCGTCGCCCGCGGCACCCTGGCCGGGTTCCGGGTCCAGTCCGTGGACCTGACAGGCCGTACGGCCGCGCTCCTCTCCACCGACACCAGCGAGGCCGTCTTCCTCGGCTGCCCGATGGAGACCGAGGCGGCGGCGAAGGTCCGGGCCGGGGGCGCGCTGGTGTTCCCACCGGTGCCGGACCTGCCGTTCGATCCGTACCGCGGCACCCTCTACTCCCCCGCGGAGCTCTTCGAGGGCCTGACCGAGCACGGATACGTGCGGACGCCGGACGCGCTCGGCTACGCCTGGTTCCAGCGGACCAAGACCGACGGCGACATCTTCGCCTCGATGCTGCGCTCCATCCACGACGACGCGATCTCCGACGCGCTCGACGAATTCCTCGTCGGGACGCGGGTGGTGGGCGTCATGGGGGGCCACGCGCTGGAGCGCGGCTCCGACGGATTCGCGGGCGCAGCACGCCTCGGCTGGGCCCTGGCGCGGACCGGTCTCACGGTCGCGACGGGCGGCGGGCCGGGCGCGATGGAGGCCGCGAACCTCGGCGCCTACGCGGCCCCGCACGAGGACGCGATGCTGGACGAGGCGCTCGAACTGCTCGGCGGGACGCCCTCGTTCCGGCCGTCCATCGGGGCCTGGGCCGAGGCCGCCTTCGCGGTCCGCGAGCGCTGGCCGGACGGCGGGGCGTCGGTCGGCATCCCCACCTGGTTCTACGGGCATGAACCGCCCAACGCGTTCGCCTCGCACATCGCCAAGTACTTCGCCAACGCCACCCGTGAGGACGGGCTGCTGGCGCGCTCGACCGCGGGCGTGGTCTTCCTGCCCGGCGCCGCCGGGACCGTCCAGGAGATCTTCGACAACGCGACGCCGAACTACTACGAGTCGCGCGGTGAGCCGACCCCGATGGTGCTGGTGGACCGGGACCACTGGACCCGGCGGCTGCCGACCTGGCCGCTGCTCGAAGCACTCGCGGAGGGACGGTCCATGAAGGCCCGTATCGCTCTGGTGGACTCGGTGGACGAGGCTCCCGAGGCGCTGCTGTCGATGCTGGGCTGAGCCGACGCCAAGGAGGCGCGACTGACGGGAGGCAGAGGCCCTGAGTCCCGGCGTCAGGGTTCAGGGCTCAGGGTCCAGGAGCACCACGTCGGCCGGGTCGATGGCCGCCCCGACCCGGGCGCCCGCCTCAGGGGCGTCCCGCAGTGCGCAGGACGCCTCCATCGGCGGCGCGGCCGGGTCCGACAGCCGCAGGATGAGCGCCACATGGTCGCCCCGGAAGGTGCGCGCCGCCACGGTGCACGCAAGCCCCTCCTCGGGGTCCGTCAGCCGCACCCCGGACGGACGGACCAGCAGCCTGCCGGGGCCGGGCCGGGAGCCGGGCGGAACGGGCAGCTTGCCCCAGACGGTGTCGGCGACGTCGCCGTGCACGATCGCCTCGACCACGTTGTCGAAGCCGAGGAAACGGGCGACGAACTCGGTGGCGGGCCGCTGCCACACCTCCAGCGGGGTGCCGGTCTGGGCGATCCGGCCGTTCTCCATCACCACCACCCGGTCCGCGAGCGCGAACGCCTCCCCTTGGTCGTGGGTGACCGCGAGGACGGTGGTGCCCAGCCGTTCGAAGAGCTCGCGGAGCTCCACCACCAGCCGCTCGCGCAGCCCCCGGTCGAGCTGGCCCAGCGGCTCGTCCAGCATCAGCAGCTTGGGCCGCGGGGCCAGCGCGCGGGCGAGCGCCACCCGCTGCTGCTCGCCGCCGGAGAGCGAGTCGACGGGGCGGCCCTGGGCGCCCGGCAGCCCCACCAGCTCCAGCAGTTCGGCGACCCGGCGGTCCGCCTCCGCGCGGCCCACCTTGCGCATCCGCAGCCCGAACGCGACATTGCCGCCCACGTCCCGCTGCGGGAACAGCTGGTGGTCCTGGAACATCAGCCCCACCCCGCGCCGGTGCGTGGGCACCCCGCTCTGGTCGCGCCCGGCGAGCCACACCCGGCCCGCGTCGGGGCGCTGCAGTCCGGCCACCACGCGCAGCATGGTGGATTTACCGCTGCCGCTCGGGCCCAGCACACAGACCGTCTCGTGCTCGGCGACCTCCAGGTCCACGGCGTCCAGCGCGTCGAACCGGCCGAACCTCACGGTCACCTCGTCCAGTCGCAGCAGCGTCATTCAGAACTCTCCGGAACGGTCGGTGCGGATGCGCTCGAGCGCCAGCAGCGATCCGGCGCAGACCAGCATCAGGATCGTGCTCAGGGCCATCGCCTGCCCGTAGGTGAGCTGTCCGGCCCGGCCCAGGAGGCGGGCGATGGCCACCGGGAGGGTCGGGTGGTCGGGGCGCGCGATGAAGACGGTCGCCCCGAACTCGCCCAGGGAGACCGCGAACGCGAAGCCCGCCGCGACCGCCACGGCCCGCCCGACCAGCGGCAGGTCCACCTCCCGCCACACCCGCCACGGGGACGCCCCGAGCACGGCCGCCGCCTCCCGGAGCCGGTGGTCCACCGCCCGCAGCACCGGCAGCATGGTCCGTACGACGAAGGGCACGCCGACCAGCGCCTGGGCGAGCGGCACCAGGACCCAGGAGGCGCGCAGATCCAGCGGGGGCTCGTCCAGGGAGATCAGGAACCCGAATCCCACGGTGACGGCCGAGGTGCCCAGGGGCAGCATCAGCAGCGCGTCGAAGCCCCGCACCAGCCTGCCCGCCCTACGGGTGAGCGCGGCGGCGGCGAGACCGCCCACGACGAGGGCGAAGACGGTGGCGACCGCCGCGTACCACAGGGAGTTCCCGACGGCCTCCACAGGGGCCACGAAGAAGGTGCCCCCGCTGTCGGCGGCCGACCGCAGCGCCTCGTAGTAGGTGAAGCCGTAGCCGTCGGGTCCGTTCAGCGAACGCTCCACCAGCACCGCGAGCGGGGTCACGATCAGCAGCGCGACCACCGCCAGCACGCCCCACAGCAGCGCCCACTCGGCCGGGCCCTTCGGGCGGCGCGCGGTGCGGCCGGGGTCGACGAGCCGCAGGGCGCTCTCCCGGCGCCTTACGGTCCACGCGTGCAGGGCCAGTACGGCCGCGACCGCGGCGAACTGGACGAGGGTCAGCACCGCGGCCGTGGGAAGGTCGAGCAGCTGCGCGGTCTGCCGGTAGATCGCCACCTCCAGGGTGGCGTAGCGGGGGCCGCCGAGGATCTGGATCACGCCGAAGGAGGTGAAGGTGAACAGGAACACCATCAGCGCGGCGGCGGCCACGGCGGGGGCCAGCGCGGGCAGCGTCACCCTGCGCCAGGCCGACAGCCGGCTCGCGCCGAGCACTCGCGCGGCCTCCTCCTGGCGCGGGTCGAGCTGGGCCCACAGCCCGCCCACGGTTCTGACGACGACCGCGTAGTTGAAGAAGACATGGGCCAGGAGGATCGCCCAGACGGAGGTGTCCAGCCGCACCCCCCACAGCTCGTCCAGCAGCCCGCCCCGGCCGAGCAGGGCCAGGAAGGCCGATCCGGCGACGACGGTCGGCAGGACGAACGGCACGGTCACCACGGCCCGCAGCAGCCCCTTGCCGGGGAAGTCGAAGCGGGCGAAGACATAGGCGCCGGGCAGCGCCACCGCGAGCGTGAGCGCGGTCGACGCGACCGCCTGCCAGCAGGTGAACCACAGGACGTCCAGCGTCGCCGGATCGGTCACCACCTCGGCGATCCGGCCGAACCGCCACCGCCCGTCGACGCGCAGCCCCCGGGTGACGATGGCGGCCACGGGATAGGCGAAGAAGACCGCGAAGAAGGCGAGCGGCACCGCCATCAGGGCGAGCCGGAGGGCGGTCGCGCGACGGCCGCCGCCCTCGCCGCTCCTGTCGGCCTTACGGTGGCCGTCGGCCGTCTTACGGTTCTCGCGGGGCTCTACAGGACCAGCGAGGACCATGTCTTGACCCACGACTCACGGTTCTTGGCGATCTTCTGCGGCGCCAGGGTGGCCGAGTCGGCGATCCTGACCCCGTATCGGGTGAACAGCCCCGGCAGCTTGGCGTCCTCGCGCGCCGGGTTGACGTACATGTTCAGCGGGACGTCCTCCTGGAACCGCTTGCTCAGCAGGAAGTCCAGGAGCGCCTTGCCGCCCTTGGTGTTGCCCGCTCCGTTCAGCAGCCCGGCGAACTCCACCTGCCGGAAGCAGGTGCCCGTCGCCACCCCGGTGGGGGCCTTCGCGGGCTTGCTCTTGGCGTCGGCGACCTCGGCGGGCGGGCTGGACGCGTAGGAGACGACGAGCGGCCGGTCGCCCTTGCCGCCGCCGGCCGAGCCGGTGAACCGGTCGTAGTACGCCTGCTCCCAGCCGTCGACGACCTCGACGCCGTTGTCCCGCAGCTTCTTCCAGTAGCCCTTCCAGCCGTCGTCGCCGTACTTCGCGGCCGTGGCGAGGAGGAAACCGAGACCCGGGGACGAGGTGGCCGCGTTCTCGGTGACGAGAAGGTTCTTGTAGGCGGGCTTGGTCAGATCGTCCAGTGTCCGGGGCGGCGTCAGCTTCTTGTCGGCGAAGTACTTCCGGTCGTAGTTGACGCAGATGTCGCCGAAGTCGACGGGGGTGACGCGGTGCTCGGCCCGGTCGAGCTGAAGGGCCGCCGGGACCTTGTCGAGCCCCTTCGCCGCGTAGGGGGTGAACAGGTCGTTGTCGAGCGCACGGGAGAGGAGGGTGTTGTCGACGCCGAAGAACACATCGCCCTGGGGGTGGCCCTTGGAGAGGATCGCCTGGTTGACGGCGGCTCCGGCGTCACCCCCGGCCTGCACGCGCACCTTGTAGCCGGTCTCCTTCGTGAACTCCTTGAGGACCGCCTTGGAGGCCGCGAACGAGTCGTGCGTGACCAGGGTGACCGTCTTGGAGTCCGAGCCGCTCTTGGTGGCCCCGCCGCAGCCGACGAGCGCGCTCAAGCCCAGTGAACCGAGGAGGGCGGCCGAGATGGCACGCCGAAGCTGGCTGGTCATGGTGATACTGACTCCCTACGCCGGTATGACCCGGATCAGGTCCGAGGGTCTGCGGCCGTGCCGCACTCTCAGCGCTCTGAGCGCTCCCCTGTCGGAATGTTCACTTGTACGGATGTTCAGTTCTGTGACGATCGCATGATGCGACGATGCCCAGGCACCGTATCAGCCGGTGCTCAGCGCTCCGAAGCCGCCAGCTGCCCGCAGGCTCCGTCGATCTCCTGGCCACGGGTGTCCCGGACGGTCACCGGCACCCCATGGGCCTCCAGGGCCGCCACGAACGCCTTCTCGTCCTCGGGCCGGGACGCCGTCCACTTGGAGCCGGGCGTCGGGTTGAGCGGGATGAGGTTCACATGCACCCGGTGGCCCTTGAGCAGCCGGCCGAGCAGGTCGGCGCGCCACGCCTGGTCGTTGATGTCCTTGATCAGCGCGTACTCGATGGAGATCCGGCGGCCGGACTTCTCCGCGTACTCCCACGCGGCGTCCAGGACTTCGCGCACCTTCCAGCGGGTGTTGACGGGCACGAGGGTGTCGCGCAGCTCGTCGTCGGGCGCGTGCAGCGACACCGCGAGCCGGCACTTGAAGCCCTCGTCGGCGAACCGCAGCATCGCCGGGACGAGGCCGACGGTCGAGACGGTGATCCCGCGCTGCGACAGACCGAGGCCGTCGGGCTCGGGATCGGTGAGCCGGCGGATGGCACCGACGACGCGGTTGTAGTTGGCCAGCGGCTCACCCATGCCCATGAAGACGATGTTGGACAGCCGGGCCGGGCCGCCGGGGATCTCCCCGTCCCGGAGCGCCCGCATCCCGTCGACGATCTGGTGCACGATCTCGGCGGTGGACAGATTGCGGTCCAGCCCCGCCTGCCCGGTGGCGCAGAACGGGCAGTTCATCCCGCAGCCCGCCTGCGAGCTGATGCACATGGTGACTCGGTCCGGATAGCGCATCAGAACGGACTCCACGAGCGTGCCGTCGAACAGCCGCCACAGCGTCTTGCGCGTGGTGTCGTCGTCACAGCTGATGTGCCGCACCACACTCATCAGCTCCGGCAGCAGCCCGGCGGCCAGCTTCTCGCGCGAGGCGGCCGGAATGTCGCTCCACTGAGCGGGGTCGTCGGCATAGCGCGCGAAGTAGTGACGCGCCACCTGCCCCGCCCGGAAGGGTTTCTCCCCGAGGGCGGCGACGGCCTCCCGGCGCTCGGCGGGCGTGAGGTCGGCGAGATGCCGCGGGGGCTTCTTGGCCCCACGCGGCGCGACGAAGGTGAGTTCTCCGGGCTTAGGCATGGTTCACCCAGTGTCGCAGATCAATTCGCGTGACCTGCGGCGGACGGTCGGGACCCCTGTCGGCAGTGGTCGTCGTCTGTCGCCATTGGTTCCCCTCGGACGGCCCAGAGACGGCCCGAACCTTCCCCACTTCCTCACCCACCACCCTCCCCAGCTCCCATCCCGTCGCCGTCGTCCCACACACCGTGGAGCGGGCGTGGTCCAGGGGCGTCAAGGTGGAGCGCGCCACTGTACGAACGACCTTGACGCCCCTGGGCCGCGTCTGCTCGGCTCTGCCTGGGACGACGGTGACGGGATGGGAGCTGCCCACGCACGCCACGATGGACCTGCGGGCGCAGACGGAGCCCCCGGCCATCCCGGACCCCGAGCGCCCCCGCCGGAGGCATCGTCTCTGGCCTGAGGCTGGCCGATCAGGTCTCACCACTCGGCCCCCGGCCGTCCCGCCCTGTGGGCGCGCGTCGGCGGACGGTGCGCGGCGCGGGCCGGAGGCAGGAGCAGAGCGCGACCGGGAGCCGGGGCGCGCCCGGCGAAGCGGAGCGCAGCCGGGGGCCTTGATGAGGTAGAGAAACCTGTAACAGCGCCCCGCATACACAAGCCACACTGGCGCAAAACCCCCTCTTGGCGTGCGCTCGCGCGCGTGTTGACTTGGAAGCCTAAGATCGACGGTGGGGGAGGGAACGGTGGAAGAACTTCGCGTTCAGCCATGGCGACGGTACGGCCATGAGCGGCTATATGTGAACCGCTCTACGGACGGTAAGGCTGTTGCCTGGTACGACTGCAAAACCGGGTCCTTATCCGTCCTTCATGAGGACTACCGGGACCTCGCCTTAACGGTTCTGACGCCCTATCTCACAAAGCCAGTCCCTTCAGTCACTGCCTCGGCAACACCGACTGCTGAACCCACGCCACCATCACCGCCCCTGACTATAGAAAGCGATGACGTATCTCTCAACCGCCCGGGGGATACTCTTCGACGGCACATCCTGTCCTTAGAACCGAATGCGCTGCTGCGTGTGCTTGCACGCTGGTGGAACATCAGCGAAGCCCATAGCTGGATAGTTGGCCTACGAGGCGAGCGCGTAACGGGAGTGCGCCTTGAACGACTCATAAAACATGGATGGCACGTACTGCATTCGATAGAGCTGCCTTCCGGGTCTGATATAGATCACATTGCGATTGGCCCACCTGGGGTGTTCACCGTGAACACTAAGCACCATCGCGGAAAGTCCATTTGGCTCGGCGACCACGCTATAACAGTCAACCGCGCATCGACACGATACGTCCAGATCAGTCAGTCTGAGGCGGCAGTTGCAGCAAAACGGCTATCTGCAACCTGCGGGTGGCCGGTTGAGGTGCGACCCGTGGTAGCAGTCGTCGGGGCAGCCAAGATAACCGCAAAGAGCGCCGCGCCCCCTGTGCTCGTCATCGACGGCGCTGAGGCTGATCGGAGACTGTCAGGGCTAACCCCCAACCTGTCACCAACCCAAGTCAGTCAGGTGTTCGCGGCTGCTCGACAACGACGGACGTAGCAATAGTGAGCGATCAGGCATCGAAGTCGTATTCGAGCACGTAGGCGGCCGAATCAAGAACCATCTCATTGACTTCGACCGGGCGCCCCTCGTCGGCGAATGCCGTACGGCAGATCACGATTACGGGTGTACCCATCGCCAATTCCAGTCGGTTCGCCTCATCATACGATGGCATGCGAGAACGAATCTCTTCCCGGAAATGGACTGGCTTGTGCCCCAATTCTGCTAGTCGCTCATACACTCCACCCGGACCGGTGTCTTCCTGCGTAATAGCCGATCCGGCAACGAGATCTGCCGGAAAGTATGACGTGGCCAACATGACGGGCTTACCGTCCAGCACGTATCGGCGACTTCGAACGCACGTTGCCGTACCCGTCTGGGCATTCAGAACTGCGCCGATGGAGTCGGGGGCTTCTTCTTCAGAAACTCGAATCTGATCCACAGCCAAGGTGCGGTCACCTATGTCGGCTGACCAGATTGATCGACCTGTTCCCCACTGATCTTGAGACAGTCGCTGAATACCGCGCCGCCTCAGCGGCCGGAAGGCGCGAACAAAGACACCGACTCCCTTGCGAGACTCGGTGATGCCTTCGTTCTGCAACACGCCAAGCGCCTGCCTGGCGGTCATGCGCGCAACCCCATAGGTGGCCATGAGGTCGTTCTCTCCAGGCAGTCGATCACCCGGGCCGTACTCGCCCGCCTTTATCGCGTCGCGCAAGGCGTCGGCAATCCTCTGATACTTCGGCTGACGGTCGTTGCCCTCGGTGGCCATGACGCTCCCTCCTCTCTCTTCTCTAGACAGCTTAGGTGACGCGCGCGAGTCCCTCACGCGCACACCCTCCTCTCCTTTCCGCAGGCGCCAAGCCGAACCAGGTGGGACGTGCGCAAAACGACTTGCGCATGGCGGCGACACATCCAGGCGGAGCAGATCTCTAGAGAGGCATTGACGTCTCTAGAGACGTGCGCTTCACTGGAGTCATCTCTAGAGAGGGCGCCCAACAGGGAGGCGCCTCGCAAGCAGAGGAGATGCACTCATGCCGTCCTTCAAGATCGACACTTCAACCGCTGTGGTGTTCGTCGCGACTGCGCCGACGCCGAAGCTGGTGAACAAGCAGACCAAGGAACAGGCCGTGGACCGGGAGACCGGTGCGTTCCTGTCTACGGTGGGTCTGCTGATCTCCGATGAGGGTGAGGGGAACCTGTACCAGGTGACCGTTCCCGAGACGGGCATCCCCGAGGGACTGGCGCCGGGCACTCCGGTGTCGGTGGTCGGGCTCAAGGCGCGGGACTGGGAGAACACGTTCAACGGCCAGACCCGTCACGGGATCTCGTTCCGTGCGACCGCGATTGTGGCGGGGGCCTGAGTCGTGTCGGACCTGGTGACGCTGCTGGAGATCGGCACTCCGCTGGCCGGGACTGCCGGGGGCCTCGGGTACGCCCGCGTCAAGGCTCCGGCGGTCTACTGGTCGCTGGTGGGGATGCCGATCGTCCGCACTCGGTTCGCTTTCACCTACCGCACCACGATGGACGTGTGCGGCCTGACGGTCGCCCCGTCCCGCCTCCGCGCCTTCCTCTCCCGCACCGTCACCCGCAGCCGTGAGGCACAGCCCGTACCGCCGAAGGTGCGCCGCGTCCGGCCCACCTCGACCGGGCTGCGGGTGACACTGCGACTGCCCGCCGGGATGGAACCAGCCGACATCGCCGCCGCCTCCAACCGGCTCCGTCACGCCTGGGGTGTCCACGCCGTGCACGTGGTGGAAGTCAAGCCCGGCACGGTCGAGCTGCGCATGACCGGCTACGACGTGCTGCGCCGGGTGAAGATGCCGCGCCGGGTACCGCGTCGGCCGATGGTGATCCCGGTGGCGCGTCGGGAGGATGGAGCGGTGTTCTTCCGGGACTACCGGGCGATACCGAACGGGCTCATCCTCGGGGCGAACCAGTCGGGCAAGTCCATGCACCAGCGCAACCTGATCAAGGGACTCGCCGAACGCCCGGTCGCGCTGGTGGGGATCGACTGCAAACGCGGTGTCGAGCAAGCCCCGTACGCCCCGCGTCTGTCGGCTCTGGCCACCAACCCGGAGGAAGCATCGGGCCTCGTTGATGCCCTCGTGGGCGAGATGGAAGACCGCTTCGACCTGCTCAAGGAACACCAGGGCATCACCACCAGTACCCCCGATGCGGAGATCACCTCCGACATCTGGGGACTCCCGGCGGACAAGCGGCCAGTCCCGATCGTGGTCCTGATCGATGAGGTGGCCGAGCTGTTCATGGTCGCCACCAAGAAGGACGAGGAACGCCGCGACCGCATGGTCACCCAGTTGATTCGCATCGCCCAGCTTTGCCGGGCGGTCGGCATCTACCTGGAGGTCTGCGGGCAGCGTTTCGGCTCCGAGCTGGGCAGGGGCGCCACCATGCTCCGCGCGCAGCTCACCGGCCGTGTGGTCCACCGCGTCAACGACAAGCAGACCGCCGAGATGGGCCTGGGCGACATCGCGCCGGAAGCGGTATCGGTCGCGACCACGATCCCGCCGGACCGCCCCGGCGTGGCTGTGGCCGGTGACACCTCCGGCGGCTGGTCCCGCATCCGCACCCCCGAGATCAGCATCAGCGAAGTCGCTGCCGTCTGCCGCCAGTTCGCGCACCTGACCCCGGACATTCCCGCGCTCGCCGCCTGGCGCCCGGTCGCCCCGGCGATCTCCGATCCGGCTGAGGCTCCGTCGCTGGTCAAGCCCAAACCGGTCACCGAGTAACACCCCCTCGCATCACGGTCGGCGTGACCGCTTCGCGCCAGGTCCCTACCACCGCCATGTCTGAAACACGGGAGTGATCGTCATGGTCGCACGGAAGACCACCACCGCCCGCCGCACCACCAAGAAGACCACCGCCCCTGCCCCATGTCCCACCTGCGGTGGCACCGGCGAGATCACCACCGAAGTCCGTGTCGGCCGTGGTCGGCGGAAGACCGGACACCACCAGACCGGACTCTGCCCGGACTGCTTCGGCTCCGGCCTCGCTTCGACCTGAACACCCCCGGCGCCGGGCGGAAGGTCATCGCCCCCCGCCCGGCCCCGGCCTGACACCTCAAAGGAGGTGACCACCATGCTCCGTTCACTCCGCCCCGACCCGGTACTGATTCAAGCCCTCATCGCGGGGGCGCTGTCCTTCGCCCACCTGCATGACTTGGCTGAAGCAGCCGGACAACACGGCTGGAAAGCCTGGGCCTACCCCGTCTCGGTTGACCTGCTGCTCGTCGCCGCATGGCGCCGGATGCGCACCCTGCGGGCCGGGGACGACTCGGCACGCGCTGCCTGGTGCTGGTTCGTCATCGCGCTTGCCGCGTCGCTGGGGGCGAACATCGCCACCGCCGGACTGCTCGACATGAACCACATCCCGGCCGTGCTGCGCATCATCGTCGCCGGATGGCCCGCGCTGGCCTTCCTCGGAGGCACCCCTGTCTCGTATACACATCTCCGAGCCCTCGAGACACTCGCTAATCCCGGATGCCGTCTTCTGCCTGAAAAAAA
>NZ_JAEEAP010000160.1 GCF_016103465.1 Streptomyces sabulosicollis | reverse complement strand
GTCTGCTCGATGAGGGCTTCGGTGTGTTCATCGAGTCCAGTGCGCACCCGGTGCTGACGATGGGTGTGCAGGAGACGGCCGAGGCCGCGGGCCGCGAGGCGGCCGCGATCGGCTCGCTGCGCCGTGACGAGGGCGGCCTGGACCGCTTCCACACCTCGCTGGGCGAGGCGTGGACGCGTGGCGTCACCGTCGACTGGAAGGCGGTGTACGAGGGGACGGGCGCGGCCCGCGTCGAGCTGCCCACGTACGCCTTCCAGCACGAGCGTTACTGGATCGAGGTGCCGCTCTCGGTGGGCGATGTCGCCTCCGCCGGTCTCGGCGCCGCCGGGCATCCGCTGCTGGGCGCCGCCGTCGAACTGCCCGGCTCCGACGGCTTCCTGCTCACCGGTCGGCTCTCCCTCCAGACCCATCCCTGGCTCGCCGACCACGCCGTGTCCGGCACCGTGCTGCTGCCCGGAACGGCCTTCGTGGAACTGGCGATCCGCGCCGGTGACCAGGTCGGCTGCGAACTGCTGGAGGAGCTGACCCTGGAGGCCCCGCTGATCCTGCCCGGCCGGGGCGGGACCCAGCTGCGGCTGACGGTCGGCGCGCCCGACGCGAGCGGCCGCCGCACGCTGGAGGTCTACTCCCGGCCGGAGCCGGACGCGGACCGGGGCGACGCCCCGGACGGCGCCTGGAGTCGGCACGCCAGCGGTGTCCTGGCCTCCGGCGACGCCGCCGACAGGGGTGCGGACCTGTCCGTATGGCCGCCCGCGGAGGCCGTCGCCGTCGACGTGGACGACCTCTACGAGCGGTTCGCGGCGGGTGGCTTCGGCTACGGTCCGGCCTTCCAGGGGCTCCACGCCGCGTGGCGGCGCGGCGAGGAGGTCTTCGCCGAGCTGCGTCTCGATCAGCGGCAGCACCGCGACGCCGCGCTGTTCGGGCTGCATCCGGCGCTGCTGGACGCCGCCCTGCACGGGGTCGCGCTCGGTGACTTCCTGGGCGCCGGGGCCGACGGGATCCGGCTGCCGTTCTCCTGGAGCGGCGTCACCCTCCACGCGGCGGGCGCCACGGCGCTGCGCGTACGGATCGCCCCGGCCGGGCCGGAGGCGGTGGCACTGACCGTGGCGGACGAGAACGGCGGCGCGGTCGCGTCGGTGGACTCCCTGGTGCTGCGGCGCATCGCCCCTGAGCAGCTGCGCGCGGCCCAGGTGACCTACCACGACTCGCTGTTCCGGCTGGAGTGGGCGCCGGTGCCATCCCCCTCCGCGGCCCCCGCGGCCGTCCGCTGGGCCCTGGTCGGCGAGCAGGCCGCCGCGAACGGCAGGGACGCCTTCGGGCTGGTCGACGCGCTGGAGTCCATCGGCGCCGAGTGCGCCGTCTTCCCCGATCTGACCGAGCTCGCGGCCGTGGTGGCCTCGGGCAGTCCCCGGCCCGATGTCGTCCTTGTGCCGCTCACCGGCCCCGCCGGTGGCGGTGGCGGTGGCGGCGGCGATCTGGCGGAGGGCGCACGGCTGGCCACCCACGCGGCGCTGGAGACCGCACAGGCGTGGCTGGCGGAGGAGGGCCTCGCCGGGGCGCGGCTGGCGTTCGTCACCCGGAGGGCGGTCGCCACGTCCCCGGACGCCGAGGTGTTCGACCTGCCGCACGCTCCCGTATGGGGGCTGATCCGCACCGCCCAGACCGAGAACCCGGACCGCTTCCTGCTGCTCGACCTGGACACCGAGCCGACCCCGGCCGACGCGCTCATGGCGGCCGCGGCCGGCGGTGAGCCGCAGCTCGCCGTCCGCGCGGGCGCCCTCCACGCGCCCCGGCTGGCCCGGGTCGCCGCTCAGGAGCGCGACGAGGACGCGGGGACGGAGGGGCTGCCGGAGTTCGGCCCGGACGGCACCGTTCTGATCACCGGCGCCACCGGTGTCCTCGGCGGACAGCTCGCCCGCCATCTGGTGGCCGAGCGCGGGGTGCGGCATCTGCTGCTCAACAGCCGCCGCGGCCAGCGCGCCAAGGGCATGCCCGAGCTGGTGGACGAACTGACCGCGCTGGGCGGCCAGGTGAGCGTCGCGGCCTGCGATGTGGCCGACCGCGAGGCGCTGTCGATGCTGCTGGCCGAGGTGGACCCGGAACATCCGCTCACCGCCGTCGTGCACACCGCCGGGGTGCTGGACGACGGGCTGCTGCCCGCGCTCACCCCGGAGCGGATCGACACCGTCCTCCGGCCGAAGGTGGACGCGGCGCTCCATCTGCACGAGCTGACCCTCGGCCTCGGGCTGAAGGCGTTCGTGGTGTTCTCGTCCGCCGCCGGTACCTTCGGCGCGCCGGGCCAGGCCAACTACGCGGCCGCCAACACCTTCCTGGACGCCCTCGCCGCGCACCGCCGCTCCGCCGGGCTGCCCGCGCTCTCGCTGGCCTGGGGCCTGTGGGAGCAGCGCAGCGCGATGACCGGCGGCATGGCGGACGCGGACGTGGCGCGCATGGAGCGCTCCGGGATGGCGCCGCTGTCCTCGCGGGACGGTCTGGAGCTGTTCGACACGGCGTGCTCGGTCGGCGGTGAGGCGGTGCTCGTACCGCTGCACCTGGACCTCGCACCGCTGCGCGAACAGGCCGCCGACGGCGCGCTGCCCGCCGTCTTCCGCGGGCTGGTCCGGGCCCCGGCCCGGCGGCGCACCGTCTCGACCGGGACGGCCGACACCGGCGGCCCCTCGCTGGCGCGGCGGCTGGCCGGACTGGCCGAGGCGGAGCGCGAGAAGGCCGTGCTGGACCTGGTCCGCGGCCAGGCCGCCGCGGTCCTCGGCTTCGCGGACGCGGAGGCGGTGGGGGCCGCGCGGGGCTTCCTGGAGCAGGGCTTCGACTCGCTGACCGCCGTGGAGCTGCGCAACCGGCTGGGCGCCGCGAGCGGGCTGCGGCTGCCCCCGACGCTGCTGTTCGACCACCCGACGCCCGAGCTGGTCGCCCGGCAGCTGCTCGCGCTGCTGGCGGGCGCGGTGGCCGCCGAGGGCGGCGCGGTGCCGGACGCGGCGCGGGACGGGGCGGCGGGCGCGGAGCCGTCGGCCGTGTTCGGCGCGATGATGCGGGAGGCCGGACGGTCCGGTCAGCAGGAGGAGTTCACCCGGCTGCTGATGGACCTCTCGCGGTTCCGGCCCTCCTTCGACAGCGCCGCCGAGCTGGACAAGGCGCCCGCGCTGGTGCGGCTCTCGCGCGGTGAGACCGGGCCCACGCTGGTGTGCTTCTCCTCGATCCTGTCGATCGGCGGCCCGCACCAGTACGCCAGGTTCGCCGCCGGATTCCGCGGCCACCGGGACGTCCTCGCGCTGGGCAACCCCGGTTTCGTCGCCGGTGAGCGGCTCCCGGCCAACCCGGAGGCGGTGATCGAGGCGCAGGCCGAGGCGGTGCTGCGGGAGACCGACGGGGCGCCGTTCGTGCTGCTGGGCCACTCCTCGGGCGGGCTGCTCGCCCATGAGGTGGCCGCGCGGCTGGAGAGCACCGGGGTCTTCCCGGACGCGGTCGTCCTGCTCGACATCTACTCCCACGACCGGGACGCGGCCGTGGCCCTCCAGCCCGGACTGAGCGCCGGGATGGACGAGCGGAGCGCGGGCCAGGTGCCGGTGGACGACACCCGGCTGCTGGCCATGGGCGCGTACTTCCGGCTGTTCGGGGAGTGGCGGCCCAAGGAGGTCAAGACCCCCACCCTGCTGGTCCGCGCGGCCGACCGGCTCTTCGACTGGTCCCGCGACGGCGACTGGCGGTCGTACTGGCAGCTGCCGCACACCGCGCTCGACGTGCCCGGGAACCACTTCACGATGATGGAGGAGCACGCCGGGACGACGGCACGGGCCGTGGCGGACTGGCTGTCCTGACCGACGGACGGACCGGCGCGGGCCCGAGCTCCCGGCCCCTTTCGCCATGGCTGGTCCATGGCGAAAGGGGCCGGGGCGGCTGGGCGGACGGTGGTCTCAGGACCGCTTGAACCGGTCGGGGTTGTTGTGGTCGCGATGGCGGGGGCACTGGCATGGCGGCCACGCTTGCCCCAGTGAGCAGGGGTCGCTCTTCTTCCCGTCGAGGACGGCCACGATCGCGCGTCGACGATCACGACGGCCGGAGTTCCCCACCACCTGATCCATCCGGCACCCAGCCACCGAAGCGATCGGGTCCCCGGACCGGACCTTGCCAAGGGACACTCCAGAACCCACGCACGCCGCGCGGCCCGGACCCCGACGGGTCCGGGCCGCGCGGCGTGTTACGCCGTCGTCAGCGCTTGCGCGGGGGCCGCGAGCGCTTGCCCGGACCCACCGTCACCACCTCGAAGTTGGACTTGGTGCGGTCCAGCCGGTGGAAGAGGTTGTCCGGCCCGGTGATGTACATCTTCGACACCCCGGCGCCCTTCAGCGTGTCCACCACCTTCGGCCAGTGGATCGGCAGGTCGAAGGTGTCCAGCAGCATCGTGCGCAGCTCGTCGGCCGTGGTCACGATGGTGCCGTCCTGGTCGGTGACCACCGGCAGCTTCGGGTCGAGGATGTCGTACCGGGGCAGGATCTCCTCGGCGGCCCGGCGCCGCAGCTCCGCGAACGCGGGCGCGTGCACCGCCGGGACCATGGTGTACATGGAGTAGCCGCCGGCCTGGCTGATGGCCTTCTTGAACCACTCCAGCTCCGTCTCGCGCAGCGACACCATGAAGAAGCCGTCGTCGAGATAGCCCGAGTAGTCGTACCACTCACCGCGCTCGCCGAGCTCGGTGAGGATCTCCGTCAGCTTCTCCTGGGGAGTGCGGACGAAGGTGTGGGTGACCGCGTCCTGGTACTCCTCGGCGAAGTACGCGTGCTCACAGCGGGCCAGCTCGGCGGTGAGCCGCACCACCTCGGGGAACGGCAGCGAACTGACGTAGGCCGCGGCCGCCTTCTGCCCGAAGCTGGGGCCCACGCACAGGTCGGGGGCCAGTCCGTGCTCCTGCTCCGCCCGGTCCGCCGAGGCCATCGAGTTCACCAGGAAGGCGATCTGGGTGGCCTCGGAGTAGTCGTCATCGGAGTCGCGGAGCCGGTCGAAGACCGAGTAGCCCAGCGCCTCGTCGGCTTCGGCGAGCCGCTTCCGGGCGAACGGGTCGAGGGTGAGGAACCTGCCCACCTCGGAGAAGCCGGAGGGTCCCATGCCCGGGAAAACGATGGCTGTCTTCGTCTGCTCGGATGCCGTCATGGTGTGGTGCCTTACTCTCAAGTCCTGCCGTGGCTCAGTCCTGCGCCCGGCGGTTGAAGCCCCGGATGCCGATCGTCCCGAAGACCACGATGGCCGCCCCGATGGCGGAGAAGCAGATCCACAGCGGGATCGACTCCGGCGTCTTCGGCCCGGGAGTCAGCAGCAGTCCGCGCATCGCCTCGGTGACGTAGGTCAGCGGGTTGAAGGTGCACAGCACCTGGAACCAGCGGACGGTCTCCAGGCTCCGCCACGGGAACTGCGTGGCCCCGGTGAACATGATCGGGGTGAGCGTCATGGCGAAGACGATGGAGATGTGACGCGCGGGTGCCAGGGTGCCCAGGGTGAGGCCGACGCAGCCGCCGACGAGTCCGCCGAGGCTGAGGATGCCCAGCGTCACCGGCATCTTGTCCAGCGGCCAGGAGACGTCGTCCAGCAGCGCCAGACCGATCGGGATCATGACCAGCGAGCCGATCAGACCGCGCATCGCGCCGAAGACCGCCTTCTCCACCGCCACCAGGCCGACCGGGATGGGTGAGAGCAATCGGTCCTCGATCTCCTTGGTCCAGGAGAAGTCGATGGCCAGTGGCAGCGCGGTGTTCTGCAGGGCGACCAGGAAGCTGTTGAGCGCCACCACACCGGGCAGCAGCACCTGCTGGAAGCCGGGCTGGGTGAAGCCGATCTCGCCGAGCACCTTGCCGAAGACGAACAGCATGAAGAACGGTTCGACGATGACCTGGCCCAGGAAGGGGCCCATCTCGCGGCCGGTGACGAAGATGTCGCGCCACAGGATGAAGAAGAACGTCCGCCACCGGTTGGCGCGGCGCCGGTGGCGTCCGCCGCGGCGCTTGGCGTCGGGCAGCTCGAGCTCGAGTTCGGGCTCCGGCTCGGGCTCCACGAGGGGCGAACGGGCGTCGGCCGCCGCGATGATGGCGTTCAGCGCGGCCTTGGCGTCCTGCGCGGCCTGGGAGGCCGACGGGGCCGGTATCGGCTTGATGACCAGCGTCAGGGTGTCGCCGATGTCGCCGCTGCCGTGCGGCGCGCCCGCGCTCCTGGCCTCGTGGTGCCGGTGTTCGTGCGGCCGGCTCTCGTGCTGCCGGGGGTCGTGCGGCCTGGTCTCGTGCTTGACCGGTGCGTTCGGGGCGGCCTTCTGGACCTCGGCGCCCGGACGCGGGGCCTGGGCCTGGGGACCCGGACGCGGGGCCTGGGCCTGGGGACCCGGACGCGGGGTCTGGGTCTCGGGGCCCGGACGCGGGGCGGACGGCTTGGACCGGACGAGCACGGTCCGGGTGTCCTCGAAGCCGTCGTCCTCGGGGGATGTGGCCTCGGCGCTCCGCGGATCGGCGGCCCCGTTCCCGTCCGGCCTGGCGCCGGGGGTCCTGGGGTCGGCGGGCCTGTGTGCCGCGGAGGGGCGCTCATCGCCCCGCCCGGCGGCGGAACCGCGGCCGCCGCCCTGCTGCGGGGGCGTCGCCGCACCGGTCGCGGGCCGCTCCTCCGCGGCCTTGCCGCCGGTGGTCCCGTCCGTCGACGACGTGGGTCGTGAGGAGGAGGTCATCGCATCTCCTTCCCCGTCAGGTCGACAAAGACGTCTTCCAGGCTCGCCTTGCTCACATTCAGGTCCTTGATTTCGCAGCCGGTGTCGGTCAGGGCCTTGATGACCGTGGGCAGAAGTACGGAGGACGGCGCGTTGCTGTAGACCTTCATCCGGAAGGTGCCGTCGTTGACGGCCCCGGCCCCGCCCTGCATGAGGGCGGCCATCTCGTCCTCGGCCTGGAGCACCTCGACCCGCTCGGCGACCCCGAGGCCCTGCACCATGTGGACTACACCGTTCATGCCGGAGTACGGCGGGCGCACCGTGACGGTCAGCGCGGTGTTGCTCATCCGGCTGGTCAGCGCCTCGGGAGTGTCCAGGGCGAGCAGCTTGCCGTGGTCGACGATGCCGATCCGGTCACAGAGCTTGGACGCTTCCTCCATGTCGTGGGTGGTGATCACCACCGTGACGCCACGGGTCTTGAGCTCGGCGACCCGGTCGCGCACGAAGATCTGGGACTGCGGGTCGAGGCCGGTGGCCGGCTCGTCCAGGAACAGCACCCGGGGGCGGTGCATCAGGGCCCGCGCGATCATCACGCGCTGGGCCTGACCACCGGAGACCTGATCCGCCCGGGCCTTGGCGTGGTCGGAGAGGCCGACCCACTCCAGGCTCTCGTCCGCGAGGCGGTTGCGCTCCGAGCGCGAGAGACCGTGGTAGCCGGCGTGGAAGGTCAGGTTCTGACGGATCGTCAGCGACCGGTCCAGGTTGTTGCGCTGCGGCACGACGGCGAAGGACTGCCGGGCCACCGCCGGCCGGGCCACCACGTCGACGCCCTGCACGAAGGCGCGTCCGCCACTGGGGGCGACGCGGGTGGTCAGGATGCCGATGGTGGTGGTCTTACCCGCTCCGTTGGGCCCGAGGAAGCCGAAGACCTCACCGTGCCTGACGGTGAAGCTGAGATTGTCGACAGCCGGAACGGGCCGGCCGGGGTACTTCTTGATCAAGCCGTCGACAACGACGGCGAAATCAATAGGACGTGTTGTGTTCATCGCTGTCGTCGCACCGATTTAATTGGCTTGAGGAGACCATTACTTTCCACATGTTTAACACGACAGCTTGACTCCTGGCCCCTAACTGCCCCCAGATTAGGGGGTGGTGACACGGGTGAGGGGGCCTTAGGGGGCGCCCGGCTGTGTCCCGCGCCACGTCGGGACGGGCGCGGTACCCGCATATAGCGCGTACCTCGAATAGCGGTTACTAGGGGTTGTGGCCCCGGAGAAGGGCTCATAGCCTCACGGAGTCAGCATCTCGGACGAGCGTGGTCGACGCGCCCCACCGTGCACTCGTGCCCGGCCCCTCAGTGCAATCGCGGGGATGTACTCCTTGAGCCAGATCAAGCCCGATGATGTGGGCCTTATTCGGATATTGCAAACGGAAACTCCGAGCAGTTTCCGGCTGATCTGTTTCCCGGAATCCGCCCACTCCACCGCGTACTACCTCTCGCTGTCCGAGCTTCTGCTGCCCACGGTCGAGGTATTGGCGATCCAGTACCCCCTGTACGTCGGGCTCGAGGACGACGAGCGGCTGACGGACTCCGCCGACCTCGCGGACCGGATCTTCGGTGCGCTGGGGGAGTGGATGGACCGCCCGCTCGCCTTCTTCGGCCACCGGGCCGGCGCCGACCTCGCCTACCGTGTCGCCGAGCGCCTGGAACGGGAGACCGGGACGCCGCTGCTGACCCTGTTCGTCTCCGGCCGGACCGCGCACTGGGGCATGACCCTGGGGCCCCCGGCGCTCGGCTGCCGGATCGTCGCCCTCGCCGGTGAGGGCGACCCCAAGACCCCGCTGCGCGGCGTACGGGCCTGGCGGCGGCGGACGAGCGGACGATTCGACCTCGAGGTGTTTCCCGGTTCCCGCTACTACCTCGACTCGAGCCGGAGAGAGGTCGTCAACCTGGTGCACGACCAGCTGCTCTCCCAAGTCCCCGTCGACGCCGAGTGGGAAGCCGGCGCCGAAGACCAGGGAGCCTAGGGGGACCCGCCCAGGGCTGCCCGTACTCCTGAGCGAAAAGGAAAGAGTACGTTCGATGACCGCGAAGATCTACGCGCTCGACTCGGTGCAGACCCTGGCCGACTTCGAGCTGGACGCGCTGCGCGTCGCCGATGTGATCCGCGCGCACGGGGTGACCCACGGCGACCGCGTCATCTTCAAGGCGGGCAACTCCGCCGCCTACGTGAGCGCGCTGTTCGCGCTCATGCACGTGGGAGCCTCCATCGTCCTGATCGACCAGCAGGAGCACCCGGACGAGACCCGGCGGATCGCCGAGCGCACCGGCGCCGCGATCGCCTTCGTGGACGACGACGCCCCGATCCACGCCGGGATCCGTACGGTGAACCTCTACGAGCTGATCGCCCCGGCCGCCGGGCGCCCGCTCACCACCCGGGAGCTGTCCTTCGACGCCTGGGCCGACCGCCGCGACGGGCTGATCATGTGGACCTCCGGCTCCACCGGCGAGCCCAAGGGCGCGGTCAAGTCCGGCCGTAAGTTCCTCACCAACCTGGAGCGCAACGCCGCCCAGGTCGGGCACCGGCCGGACGACGTACTGCTGCCGCTGCTGCCCTTCGCCCACCAGTACGGGCTGTCCATGGTGCTCATCGCCTGGCTCACCCGCTGCTCGCTGGTGATCGCCCCCTACAAGCGCCTGGACCGGGCGGTGCAGATGGCCGGACGGACCGGCGCCACGGTGATCGACGCCACCCCGTCCAGCTACCGCACCATGCTCAACCTGGTCGGCCGGAAGCCGTCGCTGCGGGCGCGGTTGGAGGGCGTCCGGATGTTCTGCTCGGGTGCCGCGCCGCTGGACGGCGCGCTCTCCGAGCGCTATGTGGCCGAGTTCGGACTGCCGCTGCTGGACAGCTACGGCAGCACCGAGCTGGGCAACATCGCCTTCGCCACCCTGGAGAACCCGGTCTCCTGCGGCCGGGCCATGGATGGCATCAAGCTGCGCGTCGTCGACGAGGACGGCCACCCGGCCGCCCCCGGCCAGGCCGGCGAGATCGAGGTCGACACCCCGGACGCGCTCGAGGGCCACCTCGCCGCCGACGGCACCATCGACGCCGTGCCCACCGGCTGGCAGGCCACCGGCGACCTCGGCTACCTCGACGCAGACGACAACCTCTTCGTCCTGGGGCGGAAGTTCGCGGTGCACCGCTCCGGCTACACCCTTTACCCCGAGCTGATCGAGCGGAAGGCCGCCCTCGCCGGGATCTCCACCCGGATCGTGCCGCTCCCCGACGAGCGCCGGGCCGGTGACGAGCAACTGGTCTTCTTCGTGGAGGACGAGGAGCTGCGGGACGCCAAGCACTGGCGGGAGCGGCTGTGCCAGGTGCTCCCGGTCTACGAACAGCCCAACCGGGTCGAGGTGCTGGAGAACTTCCCGCTCAACCGCAACGGCAAGCCGGACAAGCGCCGCCTCGAGCAGATCGCGCGGGGCTGAGCCGTGGCCGGGGGAGCCGACGGCGCGCGGCGGCTCCCCCGGTGCGCGCGGCCGGGGCCGTCAGTCGTACGGAAGCTCCAGCGGCGCGAAGGCGTCGAAGAGGTCACCGGGGCCCGGATTGTCCGGATGGGTGGCGCCGCCGAGGTGGTGGAGCACGCCCCACACCGCGTTCAGCGCCGTGGTCACCGCCCCCTCGGCGAAGCCGGCCGTCCAGGAGACATCGTCCCCGCACAGGAAGAAGCCCTGCTGCTCCGGATCCATCCCGTCCTGCATGAACTGGGTGAACAGCCGCCGCTGATAGCGGTAGTGACCGGGCAGGTTGTTCTTGAAGGCCCCCATGAAGCGGGGCTCGGTCTCCCAGGTGACGGTCAGCGGCCCGGCGATGATGTGGGAGCGGATGTCCACGTCCGGATAGATCGCGGCCAGCTTGGTCAGCAGCGTCTCCAGCCGCTCCTCGGCCGAGAGCGTGGCGACCTTCAGCGAGTCGTCGTTCCAGGTGTACGACAGGCACATCACCCCGGGCCGGCCGGGCCCGTCGTCGAACAGATAGACCCCGCGCGGCATCCGGTCGGTGAGCGTCATGCTCATCACATCATGGCCGGTCGCGGGGTCGGGGTCCCGCCAGAACGGCCGGTCGACCAGGACGAACAGCTTGGACGCGCCCATGTAGTGGGTGCGCTCCACCGCCGTCCACAGCGGAGTGGACAGCAGCGTCGGATCGCAGTCGATCCGGTTCAGCAGCGTCCACACATGCGGGCTGAAGATCACCGCGGGGAACTCGCGCTCCTCGCCGCTCTCGTCCGTCACCCGGATGCCGTCGGCGGTCCGCCGCAGCCGGGTGACCGCGGGCCGGGGCCGGCCGCCGTGCAGCGACGCCAGCGAGGTGCCCCGCGGCCAGTGGGCGAGGGTCTCGGGCCGGTGCTCCCACAGCCCGTTCGGCACCTGGGAGGAGCCGCCGACTATGCCCACCTGGTTGTCGTCGGCCTCGGTGACCACGACGCGCAGGATCTCCAGCACCGAGTTGGGGAAGTCGGTGTCCCAGCCGCCGGTGCCGAAGCCCACCTGGCCGAAGATCTCCCGGTGCCGGAACGACTGGAAGGTGGAGGAGGTGGCCAGGAAGCCGTAGAAGGACTGGTCGTCGAACTCCTTGACCAGCGAGTTCCATACGGTCTTCAGCGTGCTGACGTCCCGTCGCTGGATGGCGTCCCGCAGCGTCGCCAGGTCGGCGCGCTCCTGGAGCGCCTTGTCCCAGGCGGCGGCGACCTCCTGGTAGACCTCCGGGAGCTCACCGGCGGTGCGCGCCCGGTCCTGGCCGCCGTTCAGGTCGATCAGCGTGCTCGCGGTGGCCGGTGCCAAAGGATTAGGGAAAGGACGAGTGGACAGGCCCAGCAGATCGATGTAATGGAACAGCGATCGGGCGGCGACGGGAAAGCGCATGGCGCCCATCTCCGCCTTGTATTCCGGATTACCGGGGAAGGGCGTGGACCGCATCCGGCCGCCCAGTTGCTCCGCCTCGTAAAGAACTGGGGAAAGCCCTAGTCGTAGCAGCTCATAGGCCGCGGTCAGGCCGGACATTCCGCCGCCGATGACGGCGACCTCGGTGCCGTGCAACGCAGCAGGCAGGGCGCCCAGACCGGCCGGATGGGACAGCCATCTGTCATAGGAAAAGGGGAAATCCGGCACGAGCATCGTCGTGGCGGACGCGGTGGCGCACGTCATGGCATCAACCTCGTTGGGGCCGAGTGGCTTCGCGGGGAGATCAGGCGGTGTAAGCGACATCGAAATCCAGGCTCGCGGGCAGTTCTCGGCGCTGGCTGATGTTGATCTTCCGGTAGACACGGGTCAGGTGTTGTTCCACCGTGGAGATCGTGATGAAAAGCTTAGCGGCGATCTCCCGGTTGGTGTAGCCGGAAGCTGCTAGTGCTGCCACTCGACTTTCTGCGTCGGAGAGTTCGGAAAATGCGGCAGTATCCTCTCCGGTACGGGCCGCCTCCGACAGGGCCGAACGGGCCGGAGTGCGCTGGAGCGAGCGGGACAGCTCGTCGGCGCCGCAGCTGTCCGCGAGCCGCAGGGCCCGGCGGGTCATCAGCCGGCTGGTGTCCAGATCGCCCAGCTGCTTGTGCGCCTCCGCCAGGTCCGCCAGCGCCCGCGCCATCTCGTACCAGCCGCCGCTCGCCTGGAGCACCCCCACCGCCTGCTGCAGCAGTGCGACGCGCTCGTGCCGCGGCCGGGTGGCGGCCAGGACCCGCAGCGCGGCGCCCCGGGTGCGCGAGGAGGACTCCCCGGCCAGTTCCAGCTGCTCCTCCGCCAGCCGCGCCGCCCGCTCCTGGCCGCCCAGGGTCAGCCAGGTCTCGGCGGCGCCGAGCCGCCAGGTCAGGGTGGCGGGGGAGTCCAGGCCCCAGGCGGCCATCTTCTCGCCGCAGGCCCGGAAGTCGGTGAGGGCCGCGTGCTGCCGGCCGGTGGCCAGCTGGTGCCGGGCCCGGGCGTAGAGGTAGTGCAGCCCGAAGCGGTTGCGGTACATCTCGTCCGGCACCGGACGGGCCAGCAGTTCGGCCGCCGCGTCATGGTCGCCCATCGCGGTGTGCGCGTTGATCAGCATCCCCAGCGGCATGCCGACGGTGACGCCCCAGCCGCGCGCAGGAAGCTCCTCCAGCGCCCGTTCCGCGTACCGGACCGTGTCCCGCAACCGCCCGACGCGCAGCGCGATCTGGGCGCGCAGCACGCAGAAGTAGGCCAGCAGCGCCTTGGCGCCGCGCTCCGAGGTCTCCTCGATCAGCCGGTCGCACCAGGTGGTGGCGGTGGCGTGGCGGTCGGCGTACACCAGCGTCTGGAGCGCGGCGTGCACCGTCAGCATCGTCCGGTCGGAGAGCCGTACGGTCTCCAGCACCCGCTCGGCGGCCCGTACGGCGCCCTCGTCGACCCCGCGGCTCAGCACGGTCCGCAGCGCGCGGAACGCGGTCAGCTGGGGCGACTCCGGGGTCCGGTCCGGCGACAGCGGGCCGTCCCACGGGCCGTCGGCCTCCTCCTGGTCCATGAAGGGCCGCAGTGCGGGGTGGTCGGGGTAGGTGGAGGACAGCGCGAGCCGGATGGCGCGCAGCCCGGTGTCCAGGTCGGTGCCCGGGTGCTCGGCGGCGGCCCGGCTGACCTGCTTCAGCGCGGCGGCCGCCTCGTCCATCCGCCCCAGCCCCAGCAGTCCGATGACGACCGGGATGGTCTCCGGCGCGGGCAGCAGCCCGCTGCCCGCGGGACCGGCCAGCGACTGCAGCCGCCGCATCTGGGACAGCGGGTTGAACGGCCACATGGCCTGCACCATCGTCGCCTGGAGCTGGAGCGCCTCCCGCTCGTCGGTGGTGTAACGGTCGGCCATCTGGAGGCAGTTCATCGCCAGCTCCCTGCGGTCCGCGGCGATGGCGTGCACGGCCGCGTCACAGAGCGCCTGCGTGATCCACTCCTCGACCGGCGCGGGCGCCTCGTGGCTGAGCAGGTGGCGGGCCACGTCGACGGGGTCGGCGCCCTCCTCGTACAGCAGCCGGGCGGCCCGGTGGTGCAGCGGGCCGAGCTCGTGCAGCTCCAGGTCGTCCAGGAGCACGGTGCGCACCGCGTCGCTGCGGAACCGCCCGCCGTGCAGGATCCCGACCTCGGTGAGCAGGGCGACGGACTGCCGGACCAGCCGCTCCTCGACCTCGATCAGCCTGCTCAGCAGGGGAACGGACGTGGCGTCACCCAGCAGCGCGACCCCGTGGGCCACCCGGCGGTGGGCCGGGCCGCCGCGGTAGACGCAGGACAGCGCCGCCTGCCGGAACAGCTCCCCGGCCACCGGGGCGTCCGTCCCGGGCGCGGGGTCGAGGGGACCGCGGGTGAGGCGGGAGAACCGGTCGTCCAGCAGACCGCGCAGCAGCAGCAGGTTGCCGCCGGTCATCTCGTGGTACGCGGTGGCGTGGCGCCCGGCCTCCTCGGTGCCCAACTCCTCGGTCAGCAGCGTGGCGACGCCCGCGACGGTGAGCGGGGCCAGCCGGACGTGACACACCTTCGGCTCGTGCAGCAGCTCGTCCAGGGCGGTGGCGGCGGGGCCGGTCAGCGACCCGCGGCTCACCACGACGGACAGCGCCTCCGAGCGGCAGCGGCGGATGCCGTAGGCCAGGCAGCGCAGCGACGGCAGATCGGCGAACTGGACGTCGTCGATGGCGATCAACAGGGGGGCTTCGCCGGTCAGTTCGTCGAGGGTGCGGTGGAAGTCCTGGAGCAGCGGGAGCTCGGCCTGGTCCGGGCCGCCGGGGTCACGGAGCGCCTCGAGGCCGGGACGCGGTCCAGAGCGCTGGAGATGGGCCGGCATGCCCTGGTAGAGCTGCTCCAGCACGGCGTAGGGGAACTTCTGCTCCGAGGCGGAGGCGACCGCGGGCAGTACCCGGACGCCGCGCCCGCCCGCCGTGTCCGTCACGGTGTGCAGAAGTGCGGTCTTTCCCGATGTCACGGCGCCGCTGATCACGGCGAGCCGGCTTCCCTCGCGGGCGCCCTCGAAGAGGAGCCGATTGAGCCGGGCTATCTCCTGATCGCGCTCCACCAACACGTACGAAACACCTTCCCCGATTTTCCGTGTACGCAGGGGTCTTGAAAGCGAATCACCGTGCATGGCGCACCTGGTAATGCATCGTCCCCCGAGAGTTGAAAAATACCGTGCCGCTGTCGGGCCCCTATCCCTTCCGTACTGCACCCTGTGCGGCGGCATGGCTGCTCTGCGTCATGTCGCGTGTTCCCCGCCCCACCCGGCCCGGTGGGCATGCCAACCCTGGATCGCGGGTATGGGGTGGATGCGCACTCTAGCAGTGCTGTTGGTACGAAAAGATGACCGTCTCGTCACGGGAGAAACTGTTCGATTACGGTTTCGTCCCCGGAGCGGAGTTGTGAAGCCCGGAGCCGACTCTCAGATCGGGCTCCGTTGCTGGTAGTCGTCGGGTTCCCGGGGGTAACGCCCCTGTCGGATGTGAAAGTTGCGCAAAAGTGTAGGAAACAACTGAACCCTGGGTTCGCTCTCTCGCATCCCGTTGTGTGTGTTTCCCCTGTTCGATGTCGGTAGTCATCGTCGCCCCAGGCATCCATTAGCATCGCCGCGGCCGTCGAATCGGCCGTGGTGTGTCATGGGCCACTATGGGAACGACCGCTAGGGAAACGACTAGTTGTCCGAGCGAAAAACGGGAGGAAGTGCGCGTGGTCAACCAGAAGTTGACATTTGTCGTTGGCACCGGTCGGTGCGGTTCGACGGCTCTGTCTCAGATCATCAATATTCATCCGGACGTTCTCAGTATCAATGAATTGTTCGCCAGCATTCCCGACACGGAGGTGCTGGACGAGACCCCGCTGAGCGGTGCGGAGTTCTGGGGATTTCTGTCCCGGCCCAATGTGGTCACCAATAGCATGATCAAGAATGGCGCCATCCCGCCCGAGTTCCTCTACCACAGGATGCCCAAGCGGCGGTTCGACGCGGCGACCACCGGTATCCCGGCGATCAGCGTCATGGTGCTGCCCCATCTGACCGACGACCCCGACGCGCTCTTCGACGCGTTGGCGGCGGAGGTCACCACCTGGCCCACCCGCCGTCCGGCAGACCACTGGACGGCCCTCTTCGCCACCCTCGGCGCACGGTTCGGCAACCCCGCAGCCGTCGTCGAGCGGACCGGCCTGTCCATCGGCCGCGTACCCGAGATGCACCGCGCCTTCCCCGAGGCGCGTTTCGTGCACCTCTACCGCCAGGGCCCCGACTGTGCCGTCTCCATGAGCCGCCACTTCAGCTTCCGGATGATCCCGATGCTGTGGGAGATGGCCACCCAGTGCGGTCTGGAGACCCCGATGGAGCTGACGCCGCAGCACGCGGCCCAGCTCCCGCCCGACCTCGCCCCGCTGCTCAGCGACCGCTACGACCCGGCGCTGGTGTGGGACCGTCCCATCCCGATCAGCGCGTTCGGCACCCTGTGGTCCGAGACGATCGTAGACGGACTGAAGAAGCTGGACGGGGTCCCGGCGGAGCAGCGCACCGCGCTGTCGTACGAGACCCTGCTGGAGGAGCCGGAGAAGGAGCTGATCCGGCTCGCCGAGTTCATCGGGGTGGAACCGCACCGCGACTGGCTGGACGCGTCCGTCGCCCACCTCGACGGTGGCCGGCCGGGCGCGGCGGGCAAGCTGCCCGAGGAGGAGCTCACCTCGCTGCTGGAATCCTGTAGCCCGGGGATGCGGGCGCTGGCCGCCCACCAGTAGGGCGCACCTCGTCACCCGGCGGCGGCCGCCCTCCTGGAGGCCGGTCGCCGGGTGGCGCCCTGCTTCCCCGCGAACACTCCCCCGGGGAGGCCCATACCTCCTGGGCACGCTGTGGCGAGACGTCCATAGCCAGTGCCTATCATCGTGGTGTGCAGTTGCATCAGCTGCGTTATTTCGCCACCGTCGCGGAGACCCGGCACTTCACCCGCGCCGCGGAGCTCCTGCATGTCGCCCAGCCCTCGCTGTCCCAGCAGATCCGCGCCCTCGAACGGGAGCTGGGAGCCGATCTCTTCCACCGGGCGCGCGGCAATATCGCCCTCACCGACGCGGGAGAGGCACTGCTGCCGCTGGCCCGCCAGATCCTCGCCGACACCGAGACCGCGCACCGCGAGGTCCAG
>NZ_JAEEAP010000015.1 GCF_016103465.1 Streptomyces sabulosicollis | reverse complement strand
ATCCCCCGACGCCCCCGCACTTCCCCGCCACGGCGCCAGTAAAGCGGACGGGGCCCCGACCGCTCCAGCGGTCGGGGCCCCGTACCGGGACTGTCGTAGGAGCTCACACACCCGAACCTGCGGGCACGGAGTCGGTCGCCTCCGTCCACAGATCCTGCTCGGCGCGATCCGCCTGGATCTGGCGGTACACGAGGAGCCCGCCGATGGCGGCCAGTGCGACCAGGAGCAGCTTCTTCACCGCGCTACCTCGTCTTTCTTGACGTAGGGGACCTCTGGCGCCCGATGATACACACCGACCGATACCGATCGGTGACCTATGACCGGCATTGGCCGGTGAGATACCGGGAAGGAAGCAGGGATCAACTCCCTGCCCCCCATACGACATCAGCCTGGACGGAGAAGACCTCCATCCAGGCTGATTGCGACGGTGGGGCTAACAGGACTTGAACCTGTGGCCTCTTCCTTATCAGGGAAGCGCTCTAACCGTCTGAGCTATAGCCCCGCGCTGCACCGAAAGATTAGCGCACCACCTGCCCTGTCCCAAAATCGGTAACGGGCGGGCCGCTACTCGTCCTCGGCCAGGGTCAGCTCGACCCCGCCCACGAAGCCCGCCGACAGGTTGTAGATGAAGGCCCCGAGCGTGGCCAGCGCCGTCGCCAGCACCACATTGATCACGGCGATGATCCCGGTGAACCCCAGGACACGCGGGAGCGACAGGAAGGACTCCAGGTCGAACCCGCTGCTCTCCTGCGACTCCGTGGCGTCGCTGATGGTGCCGCCCACCGCGCTGAAGACGCCCATGGCGTCCATGACCATCCACAGCACCGCCACCGCGATCACGGTGCAGATCCCCAGCGCGATCGCCAGCAGGAAGCTGACCTTCATGACCGACCACGGATCGACCCTGGCGACCCGCAGCCGCGCCTTACGGGTCCGCGGCGCCGGGCGGGCCCCCGCGGGCGTACGGGGGCGGCGGACGGCCGTGGCGGCCTGCTGGTGCCCCGTCTGGGCGGCCTGGGCCGACTGCCCGGGCACCGCGGAGCCGCCCCGTCCGGCCCCGCCGCCGGGCGGCGGGGCGTATGCCTGCGGCGGGTGGTACGGCTGCGCGGGCTGGGAGGGGGCGGGACGCTCGTTGGGGAGCGGGCTGGAGTACTGGGGCTGCGGATCGCGCTGCGGCCGCAGCTTCCGGGTCTCGGTCACCGCCGCGGCGGCGGAGTCCCCGGCCGGGCCACGGGCGCCCTCCCCAGCGGTATGACCGCCCGTCGGGGCTCCTGATCCCGGACGCCCTCCGGCGTCCGAACCGCCGCCCGCGGCACCCGTGGCTCCACTCACGACTTACTCCTCGGTCTCGTCGGCCGGGGGCGCTGTGCCCTCGGCCGCCTCGGACGCGGCCTCCTCGGCTGGCACGTTCGCGGTCGCGGTTTCTTCCTCGACCTCTTCAGCCTCACGACCGGCCTCGGCGTTCCGGGCGATGCCGACGACGGCATCGCGCTTGCCCAGGTTGATCAGTTGGACGCCCATGGTGTCACGGCCCGTCTCCCTGACCTCATTGACCCGGGTGCGGATCACGCCACCGCTGAGCGTGATGGCGAGGATCTCATCGTTCTCCTCGACCACCAGCGCCCCGACCAGGGACCCGCGGTCCTCGACGATCTTCGCCGCCTTGATCCCGAGACCGCCGCGCCCCTGGACGCGGTACTCATCGACATTGGTCCGCTTCGCGTACCCGCCGTCGGTGGCGGTGAACACGAACGTACCGGGCCGGACCACGTTCATCGAGAGGAGTTCGTCGCCCTCGCGGAAGCTCATGCCCTTCACACCGGAGGTCGCGCGCCCCATCGGCCGCAGCGATTCGTCGGTCGCCGTGAACCGGATCGACTGGGCCTTCTTGCTGACCAACAGGAGATCGTCCGCGGAGGAGACCAGCTCGGCGCCGATCAGCTCGTCCTCGCGGCCGTCCTCCGTCTCCCGGAGGTTGATCGCGATCACACCGCCCGAGCGGGGCGAGTCGTAGTCCTTCAACGGGGTCTTCTTCACCAGGCCGGACTTGGTGGCCAGCACCAGGTACGGCACCGCCTCGTAGTCCCGGATCGCCAGGATCCGCGCGATCCGCTCGTCCGGCTGGAACGCCAGCAGGTTCGCGACGTGCTGGCCGCGCGCCTCCCGGCCCGCGTCCGGCAACTCGTACGCCTTCGCCCGGTAGACCCGACCCTTGTTGGTGAAGAACAGCAGCCAGTGGTGGGTGGTCGAGACGAAGAAGTGCTCGACGATGTCGTCCTGCTTCAGCTTCGTCCCGCGCACGCCCTTGCCGCCGCGCTTCTGCGAGCGGTAGTCCTCGGTCTTGGTGCGCTTCAGATAGCCGCCACGGGTGATCGTGACGACGATGTCCTCCTCGGCGATCAGGTCCTCGATGGACATGTCGCCGTCGAAGGGGACCAGCTTGGTGCGCCGGTCGTCGCCGAACTTCTCGACGATCGCGGTCAGCTCCTCGCTGATGATCTGCCGCTGCCGCTCGGGCGAGGCCAGGATCGCGTTGTACTCGTTGATCTTGGCCTGAAGCTCGTCGTGCTCCTGGACGATCTTCTGACGCTCCAGGGCGGCCAGCCGCCGCAGCTGCATCTCGAGGATCGCGTTCGCCTGGATCTCGTCGATCTCCAGCAGGCCCATCAGGCCCTCGCGCGCGGTCTCCACCGTGTCGCTGCGCCGGATCAGCGCGATGACCTCGTCGATCGCGTCCAGGGCCTTGAGCAGACCGCGCAGGATGTGCGCCCGCTCCTCGGCCTTGCGCAGCCGGAAGCGGGTCCGGCGGACGATGACCTCGATCTGGTGGGTGACCCAGTTGCGGATGAACGCGTCCAGCGAGAGGGTCCGCGGCACACCGTCGACCAGGGCCAGCATGTTGGCGCCGAAGTTGGTCTGCAGATCGGTGTGCTTGTAGAGGTTGTTGATGACGACCTTGGCGACCGCGTCCCGCTTGAGCACGATGACCAGGCGCTGGCCGGTGCGCGAGGAGGTCTCGTCGCGGACGTCGGCGATGCCGCCGATCTTGCCGTCCTTCACCAGGTCGGCGATCTTCTGCGCGAGGTTGTCCGGGTTCACCTGGTACGGCAGCTCGGTGACCACCAGGCACTGCCGGCCCTGGATCTCCTCGACCTCCACCACCGCGCGCATGGTGATCGAGCCGCGCCCGGTGCGGTACGCCTCCTCGATGCCCTTACGGCCGACGACCAGCGCGCCGGTCGGGAAGTCCGGGCCCTTGATCCGGTCGACCAGGGCGTCGAGCAGCTCCTCCTGGGTGGCCTGCGGGTTGGCCAGGAACCACTGGGCGCCCTCGGCGACCTCGCGCAGATTGTGCGGCGGGATGTTGGTGGCCATGCCGACAGCGATCCCCGCCGAGCCGTTGACCAGCAGGTTCGGGATGCGCGACGGCAGGACCGTCGGCTCCTGGTTACGGCCGTCGTAGTTGTCCTGGAAATCGACGGTCTCCTCGTCGATGTCCCGGAGCATCTCCATGGCCAGCGGCGCCATCTTGCACTCGGTGTACCGCATGGCCGCCGCGGGGTCGTTGCCCGGGGAGCCGAAGTTGCCGTTGGAGTCGACCAGCGGCATCCGCATGGACCACGGCTGGGCCAGCCGCACCAACGCGTCGTAGATCGACGAGTCGCCGTGCGGGTGGTAGGTGCCCATGACGTCGCCGACGACGCGGGCGCACTTGTAGAAGCCCTTCTCGGGGCGGTACCCGCCGTCGTACATCGCGTACAGCACCCGGCGGTGCACCGGCTTCAGGCCGTCCCGGACGTCGGGCAGCGCACGGCTGACGATCACGCTCATCGCGTAATCGAGGTACGAGCGCTGCATCTCCGTTTCGAGGCCGACCGGCTCGACGCGGAGGGCGGCGCCTTCGGCGAGCTCGTCGGGGGTCAGGTCATCGGGCGTGTTCGGGGTGTTCTCGTCGGCCATTGCTGGTCAAAGTCCTTCTGTCGTCTGCGGCTGGGGGCCGACTCAGATGTCGAGGAAGCGGACGTCCTTGGCGTTGCGCTGGATGAACGAGCGCCGTGCCTCGACGTCCTCACCCATGAGGACCGAGAACAGGTCGTCGGCCTGGGCCGCGTCGTCCAGCGTGACCTGGCCCAGGACGCGGTGGTCGGGGTCCATCGTGGTCACCCGCAGCTCTTCGGCGTTCATCTCGCCCAGACCCTTGAAGCGCTGGACGGAGTCGTCCTTGATGCGCTTGCCCTGTTCCCGGCCGACCTGGATCAGCGCGTCCCGCTCCCGGTCCGAGTACGCGTACTCGACCTCGTCCCGGCCCCACTTGATCTTGTAGAGCGGCGGACGGGAGAGGAAGACATGCCCCGCCTCGACCAGCGGGCGCATGAAGCGGAAGAGGAAGGTCAGCAGCAGGGTGTTGATGTGCTGGCCGTCGACGTCGGCGTCCGCCATCAGAATGATCTTGTGATAGCGGAGCTTGGCGATGTCGAAGTCCTCGTGCACCCCGGTGCCGAAGGCGGAGATCAGCGCCTGGACCTCGTTGTTCTGGAGAATCTTGTCGACCCGGGCCTTCTCGACGTTGAGGATCTTGCCTCGGATCGGGAGGATCGCCTGATACTGCGGGTTACGGCCGGACTTGGCCGAGCCGCCGGCGGAGTCACCCTCGACGATGAAGATCTCGCACTTCGACGGGTCGTTGGACTGGCAGTCGCTCAGCTTGCCCGGCAGCGACGCGGTCTCCAGCAGCCCCTTGCGGCGGGTCAGATCGCGCGCCTTACGGGCCGCCACGCGGGCCGTGGCCGCCTGGATCCCCTTGCGGACGATGTCCGCCGCCTCGTTGGGGTTGCGGTCCAGCCAGTCGGCGAGGTGCTCGTTGACGATCTTCTGGACGAAGGTCTTGGCCTCCGTGTTGCCCAGCTTGGTCTTGGTCTGGCCCTCGAACTGGGGCTCGCCCAGCTTGACCGAGATGATCGCGGTCAGGCCCTCGCGGATGTCCTCACCGGTGAGGTTGTCGTCGCGCTCCCGGAGCAGCTTCTTGTCGCGCGCGTACTTGTTGATCAGGTACGTCAGCGCGGCGCGGAAGCCCTCCTCGTGGGTGCCGCCCTCATGGGTGTGGATGGTGTTCGCGAAGCTGTAGACACCCTCGGTGTACTGGGTGTTCCACTGCATCGCGATCTCGAGGGAGAGCATCCGCTCCTTGTCCTCGGCCTCGAAGCCGATCACCGTGGGGTGGACCAGCTCGCCCTTGCGGGAGTTGAGGTAGGTGACGAAGTCGACGATGCCGCCCTCGTAGTGGTACTTCACGGAGAGCGGCTTGCCCTCCTCGTCCACATGGGCCTCGCGCTCGTCCGTCAGCGAGATCGACAGGCCCTTGTTGAGGAACGCCATCTCCTGGAAGCGGCGGGCCAGCGTCTCGAAGGAGTACTCGGTGGTCTCGAAGACGTCCGCGTCCGCCCAGAAGGTGACCGACGTGCCGGTCTCCTCGGTGGCCTCGTGCTTGGCCAGCGGCGCCGTGGGGACGCCCATCTTGTAGTCCTGCGTCCAGCGGTGACCGTCGGTCCTGACCTCGACGGAGACCTTGGACGACAGGGCGTTGACGACGGAGACGCCCACGCCGTGCAGACCGCCGGAGACCGCGTAGCCGCCGCCGCCGAACTTGCCGCCCGCGTGCAGCACTGTCAGCACGACCTCGACGGCCGGCTTGCCCTCGGAGGGCACGATGCCGACCGGGATGCCACGACCGTTGTCGACGACGCGGACGCCGCCGTCGGCGAGGATCGTGACCTCGATGCTGTCCGCGTGACCGGCCATGGCCTCGTCGACGGAGTTGTCGACGACCTCCTGGACGAGGTGGTGCAGGCCGCGCTCACCGGTGGAACCGATGTACATACCGGGTCGCTTGCGGACCGCTTCCAGCCCCTCCAGGACGGTGATCGCACTGGCGTCGTACGACGGCGGAGCCAGGGCCTCGCCGTCGGGCGTGGACGGGATGTTTTCGATGGGGTTGCCGGAATCGGCCACGAAGCGCCCTTTCTGGCACAGCACAAGCCGTCTCCGGGCAGGCGGGAGCGGCTGCGTCGTTCAACATGTGTCCGCAAGCGCTCGGTGCGCCAGCGGCGACGGTGTACGGCCCCAGTCTACCGGTAGCGCCGACAAGAATGGGGGCTTGCTGCCGCCTGAGTCCGCATGTGCCGCCCTGAACCGGCTGCCACCGACTCCCCATATGCGGGGACGGGCTCCAAGAGGCTCACACCGCCACTCAGCGCTTCGGGCTGTCAACCACCGGCTACCGTGACCGGGGTCTCAGCAGTCACCCTGTTACCCGCGGTTAACACGAGGGCTCGAACCCCGGTCAGCCGTAGGTGTCCCCCGGGCCCGTGGAACCCGGGGAGCGCAGCGGGCCGTAGCGGCGGGGCGGGCCACCGGGCCCCAGGACCTTGATCAGCTTCACCGTGCCCTGGCCCAGGTCAGCGTTGAGCCGGGCTACGAGCTGGGGCGCGAGCAGCCGCAGCTGGGTCGCCCACGCCGTGGAGTCGCAGCGCACCGTGAGCACCCGGGCGTCCTCGTCGTAGCGCTGGGGCTCGCAGTGCTGGGCCACCTCGGGGCCCACCATCTGGGGCCAGCGGCCCATCACCCCGCCGACCGCGGCGGGGGCCTCCCAGCCACGCTCGGTGATCAGCCGGTTGATCGCCGCGCCGAGCGGAAGCGGATCGCGGCCATCGGCGCGCGCGCCGGAGCGCAAGCCCCCTCTGCGCGCCTGCTTCTTCTGCTGGGCCGCGGCTCCCCGGGCGCGCGCCTGCTCCTTGGCGGCGCGCAGCGCCACCCGCGCCAGATCGACGCCCGAGGGCTCGGGCACCGCCGAAGGCCGTGCGGGCTGGTCCATCCCGTCCGTCATACGCGCCGCACCTCGCCCTCGGACACCGCATAGCGCGTACCGGTCAGCACCTGCGGGACGTCGTCCTCCACCGCCGCGGTCACCAGCACCTGCTCCCCGGGAGCGACCAGCTCGGCCAGCCGCTCCCGGCGCCGCTCGTCCAGCTCCGCGAAGACGTCGTCGAGCACCAGCACCGGCTCGCCCGCCTCGGTGCGCAGCAGATCGTAGGAGGCCAGCCGCAGGGCGAGGGCGTACGACCACGACTCGCCATGGCTGGCGTAGCCCTTCGCCGGGAGCCGGCCCAGCTTGAGCACCAGGTCGTCGCGGTGCGGGCCCACCAGCGTGACCCCGCGCTCGATCTCCTGCTTACGGGCCTCGGTGAGGGCGGCCATCAGCAGCTCGTACAGCTCCTCGCGGCCGCCCGCGTCGGCCATCCCCTCACCGGCCGAGCCGCGATACTCCAGCAGCACCGGGCCGCCGCCCGGGGCGAGCTGCTCATACGCCTTGTCGGCGAGCGGCTGGAGCACGGAGATCAGATCGAGCCGCTGGGCGAGCAGCTCGGCACCGGCCCGGGCCAGGTGCTGGTCCCAGACGTCGAGGGTGGACAGGGCCGCGTCGCCGCCCCCACCGCGCGAACCGTGGCGCCGGGCCAGGGCGGCGGTCTTCAGCAGGGTGTTGCGCTGCTTCAGCACCCGGTCGTAGTCGGAGCGGACCCCCGCCATCCGGGGCGCCCGCGCGGTGATCAGCTCGTCCAGGAACCGACGGCGCTCGCCCGGATCGCCCTTGACCAGGGCCAGGTCCTCGGGCGCGAACAGCACCGAGCGCAGGATCCCCAGCACATCACGCGGTCTGACCTGCGAGGACCGATTGATACGGGCGCGGTTGGCCTTGCCCGGGTTGAGCTCGAGCTCGACCAGCTGCTGCCGGTCCCCCTGGACGACGGCGGCCCGCACCACGGCCCGCTCCGCGCCCATGCGCACCAGCGGGGCGTCGGAGGAGACCCGGTGGCTGCCGAGGGTGGCGAGATAGCAGACGGCCTCGACGAGATTGGTCTTGCCCTGGCCGTTGGGCCCGACGAAGGCCGTGACGCCCGGGTCGAGCGCCACCTCGGCCCGGGTGTACGAGCGGAAGTCGGCGAGCGACAGATGCGTGACGTGCATAGTGGGCTGCGCCGACCTCCCCCGGCAGGACTGCTGCTGCCACCCCGAGGGGTGGTTACTTCTCGTTGCTCTCGACCGCGTGGCCACCGAACTGATTGCGCAGCGCGGCGACCATCTTCATCTGCGGCGAGTCCTCCTGGCGGGAGGCGAACCGGGCGAAGAGCGACGCGGTGATCGCGGGCAGCGGCACGGCGTTGTCGATCGCGGCCTCCACGGTCCAGCGGCCCTCACCGGAGTCCTCCGCGTAGCCCCGCAGCTTCCCCAGGTGCTCGTCCTCGTCCAGGGCGCGGACGGCCAGGTCCAGCAGCCAGGAGCGGATGACGGTGCCCTCCTGCCAGGAGCGGAAGACCTCGCGGACGTCGGTGACCGAGTCCACCTTCTCCAGCAGCTCCCAGCCCTCGGCGTACGCCTGCATCATCGCGTACTCGATGCCGTTGTGGACCATCTTGGCGAAGTGGCCGGCGCCGACCTTGCCGGCGTGGACGGCGCCGCCCTCGCCCTCGGGCTTGAGCGCGTCGAAGATCGGCTGGACCCGGGCCACATGGTCGGCGGAGCCGCCGTACATCAGGGCGTAGCCGTTCTCCAGGCCCCAGACACCGCCGGAGACCCCGCAGTCGACGAAGCCTATGCCCCTGGCGTTGAGCTGCTCGGCGTGCTTCTCGTCGTCGGTCCAGCGGGAGTTCCCGCCATCCACGACGATGTCGCCGGGCGACAGCAGCTCGGCCAGCTCATCGATGGTGATCTGGGTGGGGACGCCCGCCGGGACCATGACCCACACCACGCGCGGGCCCTTGAGCTTGTTGACGAGCTCATCGATGCTGTGGACATCGGCGACGTCCGGGTTGCGGTCGTATCCGATGACGGTGTGGCCTGCGCGGCGGATGCGCTCGCGCATGTTGCCGCCCATCTTGCCGAGGCCGATGAGACCGAGCTCCATCAGTGATCCTTCGTGCCGTAGTCCGTTGCGTTTCGCGGTGAGTCCGAGCCTACGCCCGCGGGTAGCCGCACAGATGTGGGCTACACCTGCTCATTCGCTCGGCTTTCAGCCGCTCAGTCGGACCGGCATGATCAGGTACTTGTACGCCTCGTCCGCCTCGGCGTCCATGGCGGGCTTGCCACTCAGCAGGGCGGGCTTGGTCGAGGTGGTGAACGACAGCTGGGCGACCGGCGAGTCGATCGCGCTGAGGCCGTCCAGCAGGAACGTCGGGTTGAAGGCGATCGAGATGTCGTCGCCGTCGAGCTGGGCGTCCACCCTTTCCACAGCCTGTGCGTCGTCGCTGGATCCGGCCTCCAGGATCAGCACGCCCTGCTCGAAGGTGAGCCGCACCGGGGTGTTGCGCTCGGCGACCAGGGCCACACGCTTGACGGCCTCGACGAACGGGGCGGTCTCGATCACCGCGACCGAGTTGAACTCGGTGGGGAAGAGCGTGCGGTACTTCGGCAGGTCGCCCTCGAGCAGCCGGGTGGTCGTACGGCGCCCGGCGCCCTCGAAGCCGATCAGGCCCTCGCCCGCACCCGAGCCGGAGAGCGCGAGTGCGACGGTGTCACCGCTGGTCAGCGACTTGGCGGTGTCGAGGAGCGTCTTGGCGGGCACCAGCGCCACGGCGGAGATGTCGGGGGTCTCGGGCTTCCACAGGAACTCGCGGACCGCGAAGCGGTAGCGGTCGGTGGAGGCCAGCGTGACGGTGTCGCCCTCGATCTCGATCCGCACACCCGTGAGCACCGGCAGGGTGTCGTCACGGCCGGCGGCGATGGCGACCTGGGCCGCGGCGGACGCGAAGACCTCACCGGGGACGGTGCCGGTCGCGGTCGGCATCTGCGGCAGCGCCGGGTACTCCTCCACAGGGAGGGTGTGGAGTGTGAAGCGCGAGGAGCCGCAGACGACCGTCACCCGCACCCCGTCGCTGGAGATCTCCACAGGGCGGTTGGGGAGGGCCCGGCAGATGTCGGCGAGAAGGCGGCCGGAGACGAGGACGGTGCCGTCGTCCTCGATGTCGGCCTCCACCGAGACGCGGGCCGAGACCTCGTAGTCGAAGCCGGAGAGGCTGAGCGCGCCCTCCTCCGCCCTCATCAGGATGCCCGCGAGGACGGGCACCGGCGGTCGGGCCGGGAGGCTGCGGGCCGTCCAGGCCACTGCCTCCGCGAGTACATCGCGCTCCACCCGGATCTTCACCGTAAGCCGCCTCCTGCTGTTGCTGGCTCGCCCTGCTGGCCTTCGTCGTCGGCTGAGTCGCCGGAGACCAGTCTGACGCACGCCGCCGACAGTCGGTGCGGCTCGGGGTCAAGTCGGTGCGCGGGGTGTCGGGCGGCTCGGCCCGAGGTTGTGCACAGGCCCCACTTCGAAGCGATTTCCCCGCTATCTCTCTGTGGTCGTAGTAGTAGGGCTTGTGGAAACCGTGGAAAACTCGATCTGCCCTGGTCAGAGGCGGTTTTTTGTCCACCGGGCCTGTGGGTGACGGCGGTGGACAACCAGGGCTTTCTGTGGACGCCGAAGAGTTCTGCACACGCGATGCACAGACATCGCCCGGTTCTCCCCAGCGCCGTCCCCAGTTTTACCCACCTTCCCCACAGCCCAACCCGCCTCTTCGGTGTGACGCCTTTCACTCGCCCTGGTGACCGCGGCCGTTTCGTTGCCGAACAGTGGACAGCGGTGTGGAGAAGCTGTGGGCAACGGGCCCTCGCCTGTGGGCCGCCGGTGGACAAGTTGATGCGTGGCCTGTGGGCATCTCGGTCGTCCACAGTCTGTGGACTCCCGATAGCCACAATTCCACACCCCCCTGACCTCGGGTGATCCCCTCTGCACCACCCACCCTGTGGACGCGATCGGGACAACTCGCACGTCCCCAGGGTGTGGACGGTGGATGAGCTGTGGATCTGTGGAGAACCGGGTCGGCCGGGCAGGGAATCGAACAGCTCCGTAGCGATGAACGACGACGAGCGGCGGGGAACGAGGGAGAAAGCGGCGAGGAAAGAGGAAGAACGACGAAGGGCGCCCCGGGAGTTGTCCGTCCCGGAGCGCCCTTCAGCGGGTCCGCGGTGGCCGTGCGGGCCCCTCTCAGCCGTTCTTGATGCGGTTGGTCAGCTCGGTCACCTGGTTGTAGATGGAGCGCCGCTCGGCCATCAGCGCCCTGATCTTGCGGTCGGCGTGCATCACCGTCGTATGGTCGCGGCCGCCGAACTGCGCGCCGATCTTGGGCAGCGAGAGATCGGTCAGCTCCCGGCAGAGGTACATCGCGATCTGCCGCGCGGTGACCAGGACCCTGCTGCGGGAGGCGCCGCACAGATCGTCGACCGTATGCCCGAAGTAGTCGGCGGTCGCGGCCATGATCGCGGTGGCGGTGATCTCCGGGGCCGCGTCCTCGCCGCCGGGGATCAGATCCTTCAGCACGATCTCGGTGAGTCCGAGGTCCACCGGCTGCCGGTTCAGGCTCGCGAAGGCGGTCACGCGGATGAGCGCGCCCTCCAGCTCACGGATGTTGCGGGAGATCCGTGAGGCGATGAACTCCAGCACCTCCGGCGGCGCGTTCAGCTGCTCCTGTACCGCCTTCTTGCGGAGGATCGCGATGCGCGTCTCCAGCTCCGGCGGCTGCACATCGGTGATCAGGCCCCACTCGAAGCGGTTGCGGAGCCGGTCCTCCAGGGTGACCAGCTGCTTGGGCGGCCGGTCGGAGGAGAGCACGATCTGCTTGTTGGCGTTGTGGAGCGTATTGAAGGTGTGGAAGAACTCCTCCTGCGTCGACTCCTTGCTCGCCAGGAACTGGATGTCGTCGACCAGCAGGATGTCCATGTCGCGGTAGCGCTTGCGGAACGCGTCCGCCTTGCCGTCGCGGATGGAGTTGATGAACTCGTTGGTGAACTCCTCCGAGCTCACATAGCGCACCCGGGTGCCCGGGTAGAGGCTGCGCGCGTAGTGCCCGATGGCATGCAGCAGATGGGTCTTGCCGAGCCCGGACTCCCCGTAGATGAACAGCGGGTTGTACGCCTTGGCCGGCGCCTCGGCGACAGCCACCGCCGCGGCGTGCGCGAAGCGGTTGGACGCGCCGATGACGAAGGTGTCGAAGAGGTACTTGGGGTTGAGCCGCGCGGTCGGCTCACCGGGGCCGGACGCGGGCGCGGGCTGAGCGGCGAGCGGACCGGGGGCGCCGGTCTGCGAGGGCAGCACGGGCGGTCCGCCGCGGGCGCGCTCGAGCGGGTCGGGCAGATCGTGGCGCTGCTCGTACGGCGGGCGCTCGGGGCTCGGCGCGGGGCCGGGGATGCCACCGGGACCGCCCGGTCCGGGGCGCTCGGCGCCCGGACCGCGGTAGTCGCCGCGCGACTGCTCGTACGGCTGCTGGTCATAGCCGGACTGCTGGTCATAGCCGGACGAGGCGTGCTGGGAGGCGTACGGATCGCTCTCGGGGAAGCCGCCGAGCCGGGGCTGCTGCCAGCCGTAGTCGTCACGGCCCCGCGGCCAGGCGCCCGGTTCGGGGCGCGACTGCTGATAGCCGGGGTACGCGGGGCGGGCCGACGGAAGGTCGTCCGGCGCCTGGCGGCCGTAGCCGTCCCGGCCGTCGTAGCCCTGGTCGTAGGACTCGCGCTGCTCGCGCTGGGGCTGCGGGGGGACGATCGGTTCGCCGGCGGACTCGTCCACGGTGATCGCGATGCGGATCGGGCGGCCGCACTCCCGGCTCAGCGTCTCGCTGACGACGGGGGCCAGCCGGCCCTCCAGCACGCCCTTGGCGAATTCATTGGGGACGGCGAGCAGCGCGGTGTCGGCCACCAGCGCGAGGGGCTGGCACCGCCTGATCCAGTGCTCGTCCTTGGCCTCGACGCCTTGTCCCCCCTGTCCCGAGCCCTCTCCCAGCAGCCGCTCGAGCACACGTGGCCACACTGCGGCAAGATCGGCGGGTACGTCAGCCACAGGGCACGCTCTCTCACTCGCTGGGTGGGGGACGCCGACAGGTCCCACGAATGCGTGGTTCTCGGGACGGGCGTGAAGGAATCGGAGCCCAGCCACGGTAGTCAGGCCGGGGTACGCGGTTCAAGTCGTTGTCCACAGGGTGTGTACAAATGTGCCATGCGATGTCGCCGGGCGTTCCCTTGCCCCTAGGCTGTGGGTGGACAGCGCGCTGTCAGGGTGTCGGCCACCGGTTTGACCGGATGGCGTAACCGCGCGTACCGTAACCAGGTCGAGTTGTCGATGGCTGCTGCCGCCTGCCTCCGATGGGCAAGGATTCACGGGCTGATGATCCGTGGTCGTGAAGCGGTGCACTCGGGCGTATTGCGAGCTACTCGTGGGCGCACGGTGACAGCCAAGCGATAGACCGCCACCATCCGATTCATTTCTGGAGCCCCCGAGTGAGCAAGCGCACCTTCCAGCCGAACAACCGTCGCCGCGCGAAGACCCACGGCTTCCGGCTGCGTATGCGCACCCGTGCCGGCCGCGCGATCCTCGCGTCCCGCCGTAGCAAGGGTCGCGCCCGCCTGTCGGCCTGAGCAGCCTGACCCAAGGTCCATGACGTGCTGCCTACCGAGCATCGGCTGAGGCGGCGCGAGGACTTCGCGGCCGCGGTACGCCGAGGACGCAGGGCCGGGCGCCCGCTCCTTGTCGTGCACCTTCGCACCGGCCTCACCAGCGGTGATACGGACCCGCACGCATCCGGGGAGAGTGCTCCTCCGGCGCGTGCGGGTTTCGTCGTGAGCAAGGCCGTCGGCGGTGCCGTCGTCCGCAATCTGGTGAAGCGGAGACTGCGCCATCTGATGCGGGACCGCATCGACCGATTTCCCGCAGGTAGCCTTGTGCTCGTACGGGCGCTGCCCGGCGCGGGTGAGGCGGGTCACGACCAGCTGGCCCGCGATCTCGACACGGCAGTGCAGCGGCTACTGGGAGGGGTGCCGCGATGAAGTACCCGCTGCTGTGGTTGATCAAGCTGTACCAGTGGACCATCAGCCCGATGCTGGGACCGGTCTGCAAGTACTACCCGTCGTGCTCGCACTATGGCTATACGGCCATCGACCGGCACGGCGCGGTAAAAGGAACGGCGCTGACGGCCTGGCGCATCCTGCGCTGCAACCCATGGTCGCTCGGTGGCGTCGACCACGTCCCGCCCCGGAAGCGTCCGGTGTGGCACCAGCGGCTGCGGAACCGCCTCGGCGGGCATCCGGCTGTGGAGCCTGCCGCACAGCCCGAGACCCAGCCCAAAGCCCAAGGAGCCTGATTCGTGGACACGATCCTCGGCCCTCTTTATGACGTAGTTTCCTGGATCATCGTCCAGTTCCACTCGTTCTACAGCTTGATCTTCGATCGGGACAGTGGCTGGGCGTGGGGTCTGTCGATCGTTTCGCTGGTGGTGCTGATCCGCATCTGCCTGATCCCGCTCTTTGTGAAGCAGATCAAGTCGACGCGGAACATGCAGGCGCTTCAGCCGAAGATGAAGGCGATCCAGGAGCGCTACAAGAGCGACCGGCAGCGTCAGTCCGAAGAGATGATGAAGCTCTACAAGGAGACGGGCACCAACCCGCTCTCGAGCTGTCTGCCGATCCTCGCCCAGTCGCCGTTCTTCATCTCGCTGTACCAGGTCCTCAACCACATCGCGAACAACAAGACGGTCGGTGTTATCGACCAGTCGCTGCTGGACAGCGCCCGTAACGCCCATATCTTCGGCGCCCCGCTGTCGGTGAAGTTCATGGATTCGGCCTCGAAGGTCGAGTCCCTCGGCGCCTCGCTGACCGACGTCCGCATCGTGACCATCACCATGATCGTCCTGATGTCGGCCTCGCAGTTCTTCACCCAGCGCCAGCTGATGACCAAGAACGTCGACCTCACGGTGAAGACGCCGTTCATGCAGCAGCAGAAGATGCTGATGTACGTCTTCCCGATCATGTTCGCCGTCTTCGGCATCAACTTCCCCGTCGGTGTCCTCGTCTACTGGCTGACCACCAACGTCTGGACCATGGGCCAGCAGATGTTCATCATCCGCCGTAACCCGACCCCGGGCAGCGTCGCCTTCAAGGCCCGCCAGGAGCGGCTGCGGGCCAGCGGCAAGCTGAAGGAGGAGCCGGCCGAGGTCGCCGCCAAGGAGGCGGCCGAGACGGCGCGTGCCAACCGTCAGCAGCCCAAGCGCCAGACCAAGGCCCAGCGCTCCACGACCGGCCACAGCCGGGCCAGCTCGCAGCAGGCATCCTCGGCCTCCACGACGAAGTCCACCGAGGACAAGCCCGCCGCGAAGCAGGGCGCGGGGCAGAAGAAGGGCGCGCAGGGCGGCAAGCCGGCCGGCGGCTCGGCTTCCGGCTCCTCCCGCGGCGCGAAGTCCGGCCAGCGCAAGGGCCAGCAGCGCCCCAAGCACCCGTCCAAGAAGTAACGAAGGAGTCCATCCGTGACGGAAGGCACCACCCCGGCCGCTGAGGGTGTCGACACCCTGACCCGCCTTGAGCAGGAAGGGGAGATCGCGGCCGACTACCTCGAGGGGCTGCTGGACATCGCGGACCTCGACGGCGACATCGACATGGACGTCGAGGCCGACCGCGCCGCGGTGTCGATCATCAGCGACTCGACCAGCCGCGATCTGCAGAAGCTGGTCGGCCGCGATGGCGAGGTGCTGGAGGCCCTCCAGGAGCTGACCCGCCTCGCGGTGCACCGGGAGACCGGCGACCGCAGCCGGCTGATGCTCGACATCGCCGGATACCGGGCCCGTAAGCGTGCCGAGCTGACCGAGCTGGGCACCAAGGCGGCCGAGGAGGCGAAGGGCACCGGCCAGCCGGTGAAGCTCAAGGCGATGACGCCCTTCGAGCGGAAGGTGGTGCACGACGCGGTGGCCGCCGCCGGGCTGCGCAGCGAGTCCGAGGGCGAGGAGCCCCAGCGCTGCGTGGTCGTGCTTCCGGTCTGAAGCGGTTCCGCCTCGTGATCCACACGGCCCCGTCTGCACGCAGACGGGGCCGAATCTTGTCAGCCTTACATCATCGTTCAGCACAGTGTTCGGTACGGAAGGACGGTCCCCGTGACGGAAGCAGCGGAGCTCCCCCCGGCGCCCCCCGAGGCAAGGGACGTATTCGGTGACCGTTTCCCGGAGGCCGTCCGCTACGGCGAGCTGCTGGCCGATGTGGGAGTGACGCGCGGGCTGATCGGCCCGCGTGAGGTGCCGCGGCTGTGGGAGCGGCATCTGCTGAACTGCGCCGTGCTCTCCGAAGTGGTGCCCGAGGGCGTCACTGTCTGCGATGTGGGCTCGGGGGCCGGGCTCCCCGGTATCCCGCTCGCCCTGACCCGGCCCGACCTCCGGATCACGCTGCTGGAGCCGTTGCTCCGCCGGACCAACTTTCTGCGGGAAGTGGTGGAGCTGCTGGGGCTGGAGCATGTGACGGTGGTGCGTGGCCGCGCCGAGGAGGTCCTCGGCAAGCTGACCCCGATGCATGTGGTGACGGCTCGGGCGGTGGCCCCGCTGGACCGGCTGGCCGGCTGGGGAGTGCCGCTGCTGCGTCCGTACGGCGAGATGCTGCTGCTGAAGGGCGACACCGCCGAGGAGGAGCTGAAGCAGGCCCGGGCCGCGCTCGGCAAGCTGGGTGTGGTGGGGACCTCGGTGCTGCATGTCGGTGAGGGAGTGGTGGACCCGCCGTCGACGGTGGTGCGGGTCGAGGTCGGGGAGAGTCCCGGAGGTGTGCGCTTCGCGGCGAAGCGGGCCAAGGCGGCTCGTCGGTCGCCGCGCCGTCGGCCCTGAACCAGGGGCATGATCGACCCTGACTCAGGGGCATTGCTCCATACAAGCTGGCAAAACTACACATACCGGAGTGTCGCGACCCATCGACGGCGCCTCCCGTGCATCGTGTTTCACGTGAAACGTCGCTCCCTGTTGCATGGAATCATCAGTCGCGGTCGTGCGGCGGCCTTGCCCCGCGATCGCCGACCCCGTCTGGACGTGGATTCATCCACAGGAGAACGGGCCTCGCTGGTTCACGACCCCAAAAGCATGGCAGGCTCTGCTTATTGCGAGCCTGATGTCGAGGAGAGTGAATCCTTGCGGTCCGACGCCAACATCGCGGGGCCGATGACCGACCCGGTCCCCGGCCCCCGTACCGAATCGCCGGGGGAGGATGTTTCACGTGAAACGCCGCCTCCGATGGACGACACCCCTATTGGTCGTGCCGCTCAACTGGCGGTCGAAGCCCTGGGTCGCGCCGGTGAGGGGCTGCCCAGGCCGGAGCAGACCCGGGTGATCGTGGTCGCCAACCAGAAGGGTGGGGTCGGAAAGACCACGACCACGGTCAATCTGGCCGCCTCGCTCGCCCTGCACGGTGGTCGTGTGCTGGTGATCGACCTCGACCCACAGGGCAATGCCTCGACGGCGCTGGGGATCGACCACCACGCCGAGGTTCCATCGATCTATGACGTGCTGGTCGACAGCAAGCCACTGTCCGATGTGGTGCAGCCGGTCCCGGATGTCGAGGGACTCTTCTGCGCTCCGGCCACGATCGATCTCGCCGGTGCCGAGATCGAGTTGGTCTCGCTGGTGGCGAGGGAGAGCCGACTGCAGCGGGCCATCGAGGCATATGAGCAGCCGCTGGACTACATCCTCATCGACTGCCCGCCCTCGCTCGGCCTGCTGACGGTCAATGCGCTGGTGGCCGGCGCGGAAGTGCTGATCCCGATCCAGTGCGAGTACTACGCGCTGGAGGGGCTGGGGCAGTTGCTGCGGAATGTGGACCTGGTGCGGGGCCATCTCAACCCCAAGCTCCATGTCTCGACGATCCTTCTCACCATGTACGACGGCCGCACCCGGCTGGCCTCCCAGGTCGCCGACGAGGTGCGGAGCCATTTCGGCGGTGAGGTGCTCCGGACGAGCATTCCCCGATCGGTGCGCATCTCCGAGGCCCCCAGCTATGGGCAGACCGTCCTCACCTATGACCCGGGGTCGAGTGGGGCGCTCTCCTATCTGGAGGCGGCCCGCGAGATCGCCCTCAGAGGTGTCAACGTGCACTACGACGCCCAGCACGCTCATGCCTTGCCCGAGCTCAGCCAGCACGACCAGCACAGCAGCATGCAGGAGGGGATTCAGTGAGTGAGCGACGCAGAGGACTGGGCCGTGGGCTCGGTGCCCTGATCCCTCCCGCGCCGAAGGGGACGGACAACGCCGCGTCCTCGGCGGGGGCGGGAACGGTCACGACGACCGGGGCCACCACCTCACCGACCGCGGTCCCGGTGCTCACCCAGGAGCGCGGAGTGGCGGCGGCCAAGGTGGCCGGACTGCCCACACACACCGTTCCACAGGAAACCGAGCCCCCGCCGCAGGAGAAGGAGCCCGAGGCCGCCGCCCTGGCGACCATGCCGGAGGAGGTGGCCGGAGCCCACTTCGCCGAGCTGCCGCTGGACTTCATCACCCCCAATCCGCGGCAGCCGCGTGAGGTCTTCGACGAGGACGCGCTGGCCGAACTGGTCACCTCGATCCAGGAGGTCGGCCTCCTCCAGCCCGTCGTCGTACGGCAGTTGGCGCCGGAGCGCTACGAGCTCATCATGGGTGAGCGCCGCTGGCGGGCCTGTCGTGAGGCCGGGCTGGAGAAGATCCCCGCGATCGTCCGGGCCACCGAGGACGAGAAGCTCCTGCTCGACGCGCTGCTGGAGAACCTCCACCGGGCCCAGCTGAACCCGCTGGAAGAGGCGGCGGCGTACGACCAGCTGCTGAAGGACTTCAACTGCACGCATGACGAACTGGCCGACCGCATCGGGCGCTCACGTCCACAGGTCTCCAATACGCTGCGGCTGCTGAAGCTCTCCCCGTCCGTCCAGCGCAGGGTGGCCGCCGGGGTCCTCTCCGCGGGCCATGCCCGGGCGCTGCTCTCCGTGGACGACCCCGAGGAGCAGGACCGGCTGGCCCATCGCATCGTCGCCGAGGGCCTCTCGGTGCGTGCGGTGGAGGAGATCGTCACCCTGATGGGATCGCGATCGGGCGGCACGACCAAGCCCAAGAGCCCGAGGGCGGGCGCGAGGGTGTCCCCCGCGCTCACGGATCTGGCCTCACGTCTCTCCGACCGGTTCGAGACGCGAGTGAAGGTCGACCTCGGTCAGAAGAAGGGAAAGATCGTCGTCGAGTTCGCCTCAATAGAGGATCTGGAGCGGATCCTCGGCTCGCTGGCCCCCGGTGAGGGCCCGGTGCTGGAGCAGCCGCTCTCCTCCGAGGGCGGAACGGCGGACGAGGACGAGTGAGGCGCTGTCCGTGCGGCCGGGCCGTACGGAAGGGCAGCGCGGGGCGGGTCGCGTTCCGACATGGTCGGAACGCGACCCGCTGTTTGCCCAAGGGCGGTATCGGTGCATTCTCGGCACGGATACGATGCGATCAGATAGGGCGGATCCATGTGGAGGCGCCGCATGTGGAGGGCAGGGCCATGCGATCGGTGAGCCGCACCGGACTGTTGGCCACAGGATTGGGCCTGGGAGCTGTCGGCGGTTTCGTCGGCAGTCTGCTCAGGGAGCGTAGTGCGCTGTCAGCCGCCCGTGGCGCGGCTGGCCACGGAAGTGAAGGACTGGCTTCATGGGGCGTCGGCTCGTACCGCTCACGCTGGACAACCTCCCGGACATCCCCAAGCGCTGTCGCGCCTGCGTCTTCTGGGAGCTCGATCCGGTCAGCGGCGAAGCAGCCGTAAGGGCCGGCCGGCCGGAGCTGGAGAAGGAGGCATGGATCTCGGCCGTTCTGCTGGAGTGGGGCTCCTGCGGCCGGGTGGTCTATGTCGATGAGGTCCCCGTGGGCTTTGTGCTGTACGCGCCTCCGGCGTATGTGCCGCGCTCCACGGCCTTTCCGACCAGTCCGGTCGCGGCGGATGCCGTTCAGTTGATGACGGCATGGCTGATGCCTGGATACCAGGGGCAGGGGCTGGGCCGGGTGATGGTACAGACCGTCGCCAAGGATCTGATTCGCCGGGGCTTCAAGGCGGTGGAGGCATTCGGGGACGCCACGTGGAAGGAACCGGCGTGTGTGTTGCCCGCCGATCATCTGCTGGCCGTGGGCTTCAAGACCGTGCGGCCGCATCCCCGCTACCCCCGGTTGAGGCTGGAGCTGAGGACGACGATCTCCTGGAAGGAGGACGTCGAGCTGGCGCTGGACCGGCTGCTCGGCGCCGTCCAGAAGGAGCCCGCGCTTCGGCCGCTGTAGCGGGTTCCACGTGAAACACGAAGGGGCTGCCCTGACGGGCAACCCCTTCGTGCTGGAGGATGACGCGTGCGCGTGCTCAGCCGATGAAGTCGGCCAGGTCGCGCTCGATGGCGGCCTTGGGCTTGGCGCCGACGATGGTCTTGGCGACCTCGCCGCCCTGGTAGACATTGAGCGTCGGGATGGACATCACGCCGTACTTGGCGGCCGTCGCCGGGTTCTCGTCGATGTTGAGCTTGGCGATGACGATCTTGTCGGGGTGGTCGGCCGCGATGGCCTCCAGGGAGGGGGCGATCTGGCGGCACGGACCGCACCAGGCGGCCCAGAAGTCGACGAGTACCGGCTTGTCGCTCTTGAGGACCTTCTCCTCGAAGTCGGCGTCCGTCACGGTGACCGTGGCACCGGCCATGGCAATCTCCTTAGTGAGTTGGTGCAAAGGTGGGAAGCGGAGTCAGACGGTGGCGTCGCCCTGGCCCAGCGAGGCGAGGTACCGCTCGGCGTCCAGTGCCGCCGAGCAACCGGTGCCGGCCGCGGTGATCGCCTGACGGTAGGTGTGGTCCACGACATCGCCGGCGGCGAAGACACCGGGCAGGTTCGTCCGGGTGGTGGGCGCGTCCACCTTCAGGTACCCGTCGTCGTCCAGCGCCAGCTGGCCCTTGAACAGCTCGGTGCGCGGGTCGTGGCCGATCGCGATGAACAGTCCGGTGACCGCCAGCTCGGAAGCCTCGTCCTTCTTGACGTCGCGGATGGTGAGACCGGAGAGCTTGCCGTCGCCGTGGATCTCCTCGACCGCGCTGTCCCAGATGAACGAGATCTTCGGGTCGGCGAAAGCCCGCTCCTGCATCGCCTTGCTGGCCCGCAGGGTGTCCCGGCGGTGGACGACGGTGACCGACTTGGCGAACCGCGACAGGAAGGTCGCCTCCTCCATGGCCGTGTCGCCGCCGCCGATGACGGCGATGTCCTGGTCCTTGAAGAAGAACCCGTCACAGGTGGCACACCAGGAGACACCGCGGCCCGAGAGCTCGTCCTCGCGCGGCAGTCCCAGCTTGCGGTGCTGAGAGCCGGTGGTCACGATGACGGTCTTGGCGCGGTGGACCGTACCCGCGGAGTCGGTGACCGTCTTGATCTGCTCACTGAGGTCGACCGCGACCACGTCGTCCGGAACGAGCTCGGCGCCGAAGCGCTCGGCCTGGGCCCGCATGTTGTCCATCAGGTCGGGGCCCATGATCCCGTCCCGGAAGCCGGGGAAGTTCTCCACGTCGGTGGTGTTCATCAGGGCACCACCCGCGGTCACGGAGCCTTCGAAGACCAGCGGCTTCAAGGAAGCGCGGGCGGTGTAGAGCGCGGCCGTATAGCCCGCGGGCCCGGAACCGATGATGATCACGTTGCGGACGTCGCTCACGGATGTCTTCCTTGTCTCTGCCGACTGCCGGACTGCTGACTGGGCGGGCGGCTCCAGGTCCCCCCGGAATTCCGCTGCCACCCCACCCAACGGATCCTACGGGTCAGGCATTCCCGAGCGCTGTCAGGCAGGCCCCCGTGTGCGGTGTGCCTCAGCGCCGTGGATAGGTCCGGGTCGCCAGGAGCTTCCCGGGAGTCGTGGGGGATGCCGAGACGCAGGACGCGTCGATCACGAAGGCATCGACGAGTGAGCTGTCGGAGGGGTGCGGGAGGACGACGATATAGGCGCTCTGGCCGTCGTACGTGTCCTGCTGCGCCGCGAGGACCGGCTCCTTGCGGCCGGTGCCGCTCTGGACACAGGACGGCACCTCAGGGTCGTCGTCGGCGCGCAGCGGCACATCGGGTGAGTTGCCCTGCCCGGTGACGCCGTCCGACGCGGTGGACTTCCGGTCGGCGAGCAGTTCGTGCACGCGGTCCTTGAGCGTGCCCGAGGAGAGAGTGGACTTCCCGGTGGCGCTCTGGCTGGCATGAGCCTGGGTGTCGCTGTCGCTCTGATCGCCGGAGGAGCCGCTCTGGAGGAAGAAGGATCCGATGCCGATCACCGCCGCGGCGCATGCGCCGCCGAGGACGGCCTTGCGCCAGCGTCGGGCGCGGCCGGGGCGGGTGCCGGGTCCGGTGGTTCCTCGTCCCGGCCCGGTGGCCCCACGCGGGCGCCCGGCGGGCCGGTCCGCCGCGACGGAAGGCGTGGCCGTGGGCTCCACGGTGTCGGAACCGGGGGCAGTGGAGGCATCGTCCGCGGTTTCACGTGAAACAGGCGTGGGCGCGGCGTCCGGGTCCGGGGTTTCACGTGAAACGACGGCCGCGTCCTCGGGGGCGGTGGCGTCGAGGAGGGCTTCGGCGGCCAGTGCCGCGTCGATGCGACCCGCGACATCGGCGGGCATCCGCACCGGCCCCGGGAGCGTCCCGAGCAGGGAGCGGATCTCGTCCAGGGACTCCCATACGTCCGCGCACAGCACGCAGCTCGCGAGGTGGGTGCGCACATCGACGGCGCGGGACGGAGAGAGCAGACCCTCGGTGAGTGCGGAGATCTCCGCGACTTCAGGGTGCTCTTCCGTGTCCGTCGAGGATGTCACGCTCGCCCACCTCCGCCCTTCACGGCATCTGTGTCGTTCGGTCCTGCCGTCGGTGGGACGGACGTCCCCTGCGTCCGGTTCCTTCCCATCCCCGAGGGTGAGCTACCCCTCCCGCTGGGGTGGAGATGTGAGAGGAGGGGCAGCAGTCGTGCGCGGCCCCGGGCGCAGCGGCTCTTCACGGTGCCGGTGGGAACGTCCAGGATCTTCGCCGCCTCAGCGACGGGGTAGCCCTGCATATCGACCAGCACCAGGGCCGCGCGCTGCTCGGGAGGGAGGGTGCGCAGGGCCTGGAGCAGTTCGCGGTGGAGATCGCCACGTTCGGCGGGAGCGGCGGCTGACTCATGGGGTTCCAGGAGCTGCTCGAGCCGCTCGGTGTCGTCGACGGGGGAGGTGCGGCGGGAGGCGGCCTTACGGGCGCGGTCCAGACAGGCGTTGACCGTGATGCGATGCAGCCAGGTGGTCACCGCGGACTGGCCACGGAAGGTGTGGGCGGCGCGGTAGGCGGAGACGAGCGCGTCCTGGACCGCGTCGGCCGCTTCCTCACGGTCGCCGAGGGTGCGCAGCGCCACCGCCCAGAGTCTGTCGCGGTGGCGCCGCACTATTTCGCTGAAGGCGTCCGGGTCGCCGTCGACGTGTCGGGCGAGGAGCTCACCGTCGCTCGCTCCGCCGATGGTGGCGTCGTCCAACGTTGAGCCCCTCCCCTCTCGGCCGACCGTAGAGGGTCAGCCCTTGACCTTGATCTCCGAGATGCCGCCACGGTAGCGATCAGCGGTGCTGGCCGGAAGTTCCGTGATGTGGACCAGGACGTACCGCGTCCGTACCGGCTTGTCGAGAACGGTGGACAGCTTCTTCCCGACGCTCTTCAGATCGGTGAGGTGCTTGGAGAAGGCGCTGAGTGAGGTGGGGTCGGAGGCGGAGGGATCGGCGGCGAGGACTTCCACCTTCTGGCCGGCGCTGTAGAAGTCGATGTCGAGGCTCGAGACGTTTTTGGCGCTGCCGAGGTCGACGATGATGCCGCTGCCCTGCTTGCGGTTGGGCAGGTTACCGAAGTTCGGGTAGTTGTAGAACTCCTTGGTCACCCAGGCGGTGTCCGCATCGCCGTCGACGGCACCGTCGACCTTGTCCGGGGCGAAGGGCGCGTCCAGCGGCGAGAACTCGGTGGCGCTCTCGATGCTGAGCGGCTTGCCCACGGGCTTCAGACCCTTGCCGTCGTCCTTCTCACTGGTGGACTTGCCCGGGTCGGTCTTGTTCTCGTCCTTGAGGAGGGTGTCGGCGAGCTGCCAGCTGCCGAGGCCGAGGGCGGCGATCAGAAGGGCGGAGACGGTCCACTTGAGGACCTTGCCCGTGCGGCTCTGCAGCGGCGGCGGAGGGGGCACGGAGGCGGCCGCGGGCGCGGTGCCGCCCCGGCTCGGGGGCTGGCCGTACACGCCCTGTTGGTAGGTCGTGCGCTGGTACGCCGGGGATGGGGTGAAGGCGGGCTCCGGCGGCCGGATGCGCGGCATGGCCGCGACGGCCTTGGCCAGTTCCTCGGGGGTGGTGCAGGGCTGGTCCTGACGTGAGGCGGTGGCCCCGTCGTTGACCAGCGCGCGCATCGCGAGCTCGGACAGACCGCGGTGCACTCCCGCGCGGACCTGGTCGGGGGCGATCAGACCCACGCCCTTGGGCAGCCCGGAGAGGCCGTAGGCATCGGCCTCGTACGGCCAGCGCTGAGTGAGCGCCGCGTACAGCAGCGCGCCGATCGCCTCGGTGTCGGTGCGCTGGGGGTGGTCGACGCTGATACCGCGCAGGGCGGCCATGACGGCGAGTCCGCGGATGCGGTACTGACCCGACTCGGTGCGCAGGACGGAGCCGGGGTTGAGACGCAGATGGGCCAGGCCCTCGCGGTGGGCGGCGGCCATGGCCTGGGAGACCTGGCTGACCAGTTGGTACGCGTCGTGCGGCTCCAGCGGCCCGGTGGCCAGCACGGCGGTGAGCTCGGTGGCGTCGGGAAGCCACTCATGAACGACGTAGACGAGATCGTTCTCCTCGACGGCGTCGAGGACCTGGACGAAGCGGGGATCGCCCAGCAGGGCGGCCGAACGGGCGGCGGCGAGCACCGACCTGGCGCGCGGATGGTCGGCCGGCACGACGTGCACCCCGACGGCACGCCGCAGTTTCTCGTCCACGGCACGCCAACTGCTGAATCCGTCCAGACGGGTGACGCACTCCTCCAGACGGTAGCGTCTGGCCAGTTTGTGACCGCTGTGCAGCTCGAGCGGGTTCGCTTCGGCCGCGGCGCCCGTATCGTCGGTGACCGCGGCCTCTGTCCCCTTGCCGACCTTCTGTTTCGTCCCCGCCCCGTCGGCCGTGGCCTTGCCCGCCTCGGCGGTCAGCGGCTCCTCTCCACCGCTGTCGGCCACGTCGACGGCAGCCGTGCTCCGTTCCGCCACCGTCGTTCCTGCCTCCCCATCCGTTGCGCCTACTCCGAGCCAAGACAATTGTGCCCACAGTCCGCCGCTATGCACGACACACGGTGGCGGACGATGGTTGTGCTCAATGATCAGCGTCCGAGTCGTCCGCGCACCATACCGACCATGGCCGTCAGCTCATCAACGCGCATCCGTTTCGCAGCAATGTAGAAGACCGCGATAAGAACGAGACCGCCGCCCAGCAAAGCCGCTAGGGAGCCCACGACGCCCATTCCGAGGGTCTGCATGATGACGTAGGCCGCGCCGCCGCCCAGGAGGGCGGCGGGGATGCTGGCGCCGACGAGGCGGGTGTAGGTGCGCACGACGCGGGGGCCGTCCAGATCGCCGCCCAGCCGGTTGCGCAGCCGCTTCCAGGCCACACCGACGCCGATGGCGTAGGCCAGGCCGTATGCGGCCGCCATACCGGCGACGGCCCAGCGGGCGGGGAGCAGGAGATAGGCGAGCCCGGATCCGGCGGCGTTGACGGCGGCGATGATGACGGTGTTGTAGAAGGGCGTGCGGGTGTCCTCGTAGGCGTAGAAGCCACGGAGGACGACGTACTGCACGGAGAAGGGGATCAGACCGAGGCTGAACGCCATGAGGATGTAGCCCATGGAGACGGCCGCCTCGGTGCCGGAGGCGCCGAACAGCAGCGTGCACATGGGGATGCCCAGGGCGATGAAGCCGAAGGCGAGCGGGACGATGGCGACCGCGGAGGTGCGCAGACCCTGCGAGATGTCGTCGCGGACCGCTCCGGAGTCCCCGTCGTGGGCCGCCCGGGAGATCCGGGGCAGCAGCGAGGCCATGACGGAGACGGTGATGATCGCCTGCGGCATGCCCCAGATGAGCTGGGCGCTGGAGTAGCCGACGAAGCTCATGCCCGGCGCGTTCTGGTTCTCGGCCTCGGAACCGGCCGCCGTGGACAGCTGGGTCACGACCAGCACGCCCGCCTGGTTGGCGAGGACGAACAGCACGGTCCACTTCGCCAGTTTGGCGGCCTTGCCGAGGCCGTGGCCGCGCCAGTCGAAGCGCGGCCGGAAGCGGAAGCCGGTGGCACGCAGGTAGGGGAACATCGCCAGGGCCTGGACGACGAGCCCCAGAAGGGTGCCCATGCCCAGCAGCCGGATGCCTTCGGCGGTGATGGTCGTGGTGTCCATCTTGGAGCTGCCCGCGGTGCCGAACACCCAGATGAACAGGCCGAAGGTGAAGATTATGACGATGTTGTTCAGGACGGGGGTCCACATCATCGCCCCGAACCGGCCCCGGGCGTTGAGGATCTGGCCGACCACCACGTGGATGCCCATGAAGAAGATGGTGGGCAGGCAGTAGCGGGCGAAGGTGACCGCGACCTCGTTGTCGGCGGGGTTGTCGGCGATGGTCGGCGACATCGCGCGGATCAGCACCGGCGCGGCGACCACGGTCACCGCGACCAGGAGGCCGAGCACCACCATCACCAGGGTGAGCAGCCGGTTGGCGAATGCCTCGCCGCCGTCGTCGTCCTCCTTCATCGCGCGCACGAGCTGCGGGACGAAGACGGAGTTCAGACCGCCGCCGATGGTGAGGATGTACACCATCGTCGGCAGCGTGTACGCGAGGGCGTAGGTGGAGCCGAGGGTGGCCGCGCCCAGACCCGCGAGGACCACCATCTGCCGGACGAAGCCGGTGAGCCGGGAGACCAGGGTGCCCGCGGCCATCAGCGCGCTGGACTGGAGCACGCTGGACGCGCGCCCCTTGCTCCCCGAGGGCTTCTTCGGCTCCGGCTCGGTCGGGGGGGCGGTCACCACCGGAGCGGCCACCGTGGGGGCGGCGGCCGTCGCGCCGGCGGACTCGGATCTGGGCGGTCCGGGGACCGGTGCCTGCCCCTGTACGGGTGCCTGGGCCTGTGGGTGGTTCCGCGCTCCCTGCGGGTAGCCCTGGCCCTGGCCGGGCCGGGGCTCATAGGGCTGCTGATCGCGGTAGAGGTGCGCGAAGGCGTCCCGCTGCGGCTGCTCCCCCGCTCCGTAGCCGTCACCGGCTCCCGGATAGCCCTGGCCCGCCTGATCGGCGGTGTACGGCTGCTGTGCCGCGCCCTGGTGGCCGACGGTGGCCTCGGAGGGCCATGCGCGCGGGTCGGGGCCCTGCGGCGTGGGGGGCTGCTGGTAGTACTGCTGCTGGTAGCCGTCCTGTTGCGGCGCATGGGAGGAGCGCCGGTCATACAGGGGGTCCGTCAGCGGATCGTGGGCGTAGCGATCCTGCGTCGGATACGGGTAGGGCGTGAAGCTGCCCGTGGCGTACGCGTCGTCCAGATAGGGGTCCGGTGCGTAGTACTGCTGGCCGTACGACTGGCGCGGATCGGCCGGGGGCGGCTGGTGGGCGTCGCCCAGGTACGGATCCCGCTGGTGCGGTTCCTGTCCGTACGGGTCGTGGGGGCCATGAGGGGACGGCTGCGGCGGCGGTGGCACTCGGCCATCACCGTCATACGGCGCGTTCATCGCTACCCCACCTCATCGTCCGCTGCGGCCCACCGGCCCCGGGCATTGCTCAATGGTCCACTTTCTCACCCGAGCCGGACGGGCCAGCGCTTTGCGATCCGGTGTCCGGCGCCGGGTCACTCGGCTGCTCGGGCACGAGGGCGTGTGCGGGGTCACACCGGTCGGTCTCCGGGGCCTCGCTGTCGTCCTCATCCTGTCCGTGCGCCTCCTCGGCGTCTTCCCCGTCCCCGCCGTCCTCACCGCTCCTGGCGGCCGCGCGCTTGCGCTGGATATAGATCCGGACACCGGCGAGGACCAGCAGCAGCACACCGCCGGCGATCACGAGAATCACGGTCGACGTGATTTCGGTGACATTCACCTCGAACAGCATCTTCTCGTCGCCGTACGGCTGCCCGTCCGGGGTGTAGAGCTGTGCCGAGACCCACACCGGGCCGTTCGCGTTGGCCGTGGTGCCGAACTTCACGGACTGGCTGTGGCCGCCCTCCACGTTGACCAGCTGGGGGGCGCTGACCTCCAGCCGGTTGCCCTGCTGGGAGCGGAGGACGAGCCGCAGCTCAACGCCCTGCACCAGGTTGTTCTGGACGGTCACCGGGATGGTCGCGCTGCGCCCGGAGAGGGTCATGTCCGTCTTCGGGACCAGGCGCACCTTCTTCCTGAGCCCGGAGAGGTAGGTCTGCACGTCGTGCCGGAAGCCGGCCGCGTTCCGCGCCTCGCTGCGCCACGAGGTCGACATCTCGCGCCTGATCGCGTTCCCGAAGGGGGTGACCACCCGGTACTTGGCGGTCAGGATCGGCTCGAAATTGTCCAGGGTCTTCTGGGTCTCCTGGATGCTGCTGAACGCCTCGGTGGGCAGCTCCCGCGCGCGCAGCGACCGGGGGTAGGACCGGGTGCTCGGCACCCGCTGGGTGGCGCTGGGGTCGGGCTTGGCCTTCGCGGCCTGTCCCAGGCTGAGCGGCTGCGTCCACTGCCCGGAGAGGCCCTCCAGGGCCGCCGCCATCGACTGCGCCTGGCTGGTGGTGGGCGTCCGCTGGGGGGCGACCACGATGCTGCGCTGCTTGTCCGGCGCCTGCAGGTTGATCATCTGGCTCTGGGCCAGGAACCGCTGGATGGCGAGGGTGGAGTTCTCCGCCTTGGACATGTCGCCGGTGAAGGCCGTCGACAGCCGTGCGTCGGCGACCACCGCCGTATTGCCGCCGCCGATCTGGCGGGCCGCGGTGGGGGTGTAGGAGAGCCCGCCGGTCTCGCGCAGGCTGTCGCTGCGGGCGATCACGTTGTGGGCGCCCGCGGAGGTGGCGACGTCCACGATCGAGGAGTCGACCGCGCCCTCCACGGGCCAGGCGAAGTCCGTGCGCGGCCGCGTTCCGAGGATGGTCTCCACGGTCGTCGAGGCGAGCTCGGTGGCGCCCTGGAGGTGGCTGAGGGCGCCGGAGACGTTCTTACCGCGGTGGGCGAGGGAGGCGAGGTCGGGGTCGGCGAACGGCAGGGCGACCACCTGCTTGCCGTCCACGGCCTTCTGCAGGGCGTCCAGCCACTGCTTGGCGACGGTCTGGCCGTGGCCCGCCCTGGTCCCGTTGCCCGAGGGGTTCTGGACCTCGTACTTCTTGGTCATCGCGTCGACCGTGGCGAGCAGGTCGGGGTCGATCACCCAGGTGATGGGGAGGTTCTTCCCCAGGGCGACCATCTGCTGCAGCCGGCCGCCCGGGGCCAGCTCCTTGGCCAGGCGGTCGTCCCGGAAGATGGGGGTGCGGTCCTCGTCGTTGTCGGTGCGGGCGGTCACATGGGTGGAGGAGATCAGCGGCCACAGATAGGTGAGCTGGGACTTCTTCTGGGAGGGGCCCGACTGCCAGGGCAGGAAGGTCCGCTCGATGCCCAGCACCTGGGGCCAGGGCTGACTGGAGGTGCCACCGGTGAGCGAGACGCCGAGCTGATAGACGCCGTTCTCCCCCAGGTGCAACTGATCCACCGGTATGGAGAGGGAGAAGTCACGGCTGGTGCCGGCCGGCAGCTTGCCGATCTTCTTGGCGTATTTGCCGTCGAGCTCGGTGCCGTCGAGGCCCTCCGTGTAGCCGGTGCGGTGGGCGGTGGTGTCGATCGCGTTGCGGCCGCTCATGGTCGGACCGACTCGGAGGCCCACCCGGGCCCCCGAGACCGTGCCCTTGGTGTCGTTGGTGACGGTGCCGCTGACGGTGAGGGTGTCGCTCTTCTTCGGCGCGGTGGGGGTCAGTGAGGTGATGGAGACGTCCACCGACCGCGAGCCGGTGGCCTTGCTCTCGGCGTGGGCGGCAGGTGCCGCCGGAATCTGTGCCAGGCCCGCGAGCATCGGCGCCGCGGCCAGCAGGGCCGCCGTGCGCCGCAACCATCGCCGGGCACGAGCGGAAGTTGTCCCCCGGAGGTCTGCCGCATCGGCCACGCGCTCGCCCGTCCCTTGTCGTCAGTAGGTCGTCAGTGGTCGTCGCAATGTGCGTCCACGAAATGGTAACGATGCCCGCTGTGACGAAGTGCTGTGGACGGCTCCACAAGATCGTTACCCAGTGGTGGCCCTATTGGGGGTGGAATCTCGGGGGCGCACGGCCACGTACCCTGTTCTGTTGTGCCGAACGCCAAAAATGACAGCCGACCCCCGCAGTCGACCAACGAGCTCAGCCAGGTGCAGCGCCGCGCCGTGGCCGAACTCCTGCGGGTCTCTCCCGTTGCCGACGATCTTGCCCGTCGATTCCAGCAGGCCGGTTTCCGCCTGGCCCTGGTCGGCGGCTCGGTACGGGACGCGCTGCTCGGCCGGCTCGGTAACGATCTGGACTTCACGACGGACGCGCGGCCGGACGAGGTACTGAAGATCGTACGGCCCTGGGCGGACGCGGTCTGGGATGTCGGCATCGCCTTCGGTACGGTCGGCTGCCGCAAAGGCATGTCCGCAGGAAGCGGGTCGGATCAGAGCTTCCAGATTGAAATCACGACTTATCGGTCAGAAGCCTATGACCGGACATCCCGGAAACCCGAGGTGTCCTACGGCGACTCCATCGAGCAGGACCTGGTCCGCCGGGACTTCACGGTCAACGCGATGGCGGTGGCGCTTCCGCAGAAGGAGTTCATCGACCCGCACCACGGTCTGGAGGATCTCGCCGCCCGGGTGCTGCGCACCCCCGGGACGCCCGAGGAGTCCTTCTCCGACGATCCGCTGCGGATGATGCGTGCCGCGCGCTTCGCCGCCCAGCTGGACTTCGAGGTGGCGCCCGAGGTGGTCGCCGCGATGACGGCGATGGCCGAGCGCATCGACATCGTCTCGGCGGAGCGGGTGCGTGATGAGCTCAACAAGCTCATCCTGGCCGACCACCCCCGCAAGGGCCTGCGGCTGCTGGTGGAGACCGGGCTCGCCGACCGGGTCCTGCCGGAGCTTCCAGCGCTGCGCCTGGAGCGCGATGAGCACCACCGCCACAAGGATGTCTACGAGCACTCGCTGACGGTGCTGGACCAGGCCATCGACCTGGAGACCGAGGGCCCCGATCTGACGCTGCGGCTGGCCGCGCTGCTGCATGACATCGGCAAGCCCAAGACGCGCCGCTTCGAGAAGGACGGCCGGGTCTCCTTCCACCACCACGAGGTGGTGGGGGCCAAGATGACCAAGTACCGGATGACCAAGCTCAAGTACTCCAATGAGCTGATCAAGGATGTCTCACGCCTGGTCGAACTGCATCTGCGCTTCCATGGCTATGGCATGGGGGAATGGACCGACTCGGCGGTGCGCCGCTATGTCCGTGACGCCGGACCGCTGCTGGACCGGCTGCACAAGCTGACCCGCTCGGACTGCACCACGCGCAATCGGCGGAAGGCGATGGCGCTCTCGCGTGCGTACGACGGCCTCGAGGAGCGCATCTCCCGACTGCAGGAGCAGGAAGAGCTGGACGCCATCCGCCCGGATCTGGACGGCAACGAGATCATGAAGATCCTCGGCATCCCCCCGGGGCCGAAGGTCGGCAAGGCGTACAAGCATCTGCTGGAGCTGCGGCTGGAGCACGGCCCGATGGAGCGCGACGCCGCGATCGGCGCGCTCCAGGAGTGGTGGGAAGCTCAGTCGCAGGACTGAGCTCCTCACGTTTCACGTGAAACATCGACTCGCTGGGCGTTCTGCCGGTCATGTTTCACGTGAAACCTCACCAGGATCGCGGTGGCCGCATAGAGCAGTGCCACACAGATCAGCAGTGCGGCCGATCTGCCGTCCGGCGGCAGTATCACCGCGGCGACCGCGGCGGCTCCCACGAAGGCGACATTGAAGAGCACGTCATAGAAGGAGAAGATCCGCCCGCGGAAGTCATCGGCGATGGCGGACTGCACCACGGTGTCGGTGGCGATCTTCGTGCCCTGGGTGACCAGTCCGAGGACGAACGCGGCGATCAGCATGGGGGCGGGTTCGAAGGGCAGGCCGAGTCCCGGCTCCAGGAGGGCCGCGCTCCCCGCGCACACCATCACCCAGGAGAGCCGGCCGTCCGGCCGTGAGGAGGCACGGGTCGCGAGCCGGGGCACCGCCCACGGCGTGATCACCGCCGCGGCGAAGAAGCCCGCGCCCGAGACGCCGACGGCCAGCCCGAGAAGCGCGAGCCCCTGGGACTCGGTGTCGGCCCATGCGTAGCGGCAGAGCATCAGCACCGTCACCGTGAGCGCGCCGTAGCAGAAGCGCATCAGCGTCATCGCGGTCAGCGCCACGGTGGGGTCCCGGCGCTCCAGCAGATGGCGTACGCCCGCGACCAGGCCCCGCGCGGTGCTCATCAGGGCCGCGGAGAGACGGGGCTGAAGGGCCGCGGGATCAGGTCCCAGCAGACCCGGTGCCATCAACAGGGCCGTGAGCCCGGCGATGAGGTAGAGCGCGGCGCCCAGCAGGACCACCAGCGCGTCCGACGAGGTGCCTCCCGGACCCGACAGCCGGATGATGAAGGCGAGGCTGCCCCCGGCCGTGGCGGCGAGCGTTCCGGCGGTGGGTGAGAGGGAGTTGGCCATGACCAGACGTTCCTGGCTGTCCACGACCCGCGGCAGGGCCGCCGAAAGACCGGCCAGGACAAAGCGGTTGACGGCCGTCACCGAGAGGGCCGAGACGTAGAAGAGCCACTCCGGCACCTGGCCCAGCACCAGGACGGCGGTTCCGGCGGCCAGTCCCGAGCGCAGCAGATTGCCGTAGAGCAGCACCTGCCGCCGGCGCCAGCGGTCCAGCAGCACCCCGGCGAAGGGGCCGAGCAGGGAGTAGGGGAGCAGCAGGACGGCCATGGCGGAGGCGATGGCCGCGGCGGAGGTCTCCTTCTCCGGGGAGAAGACCACATAGGTGGCGAGCGCCACCTGGTAGACGCCGTCGGCCGACTGGGACAGCAGACGGATGGCCAGGAGGCGGCGGAAGTCCCGCAGTTGCAGCAGTACGCGGAGATCACGCACAACAGGCATGGCGTCAGCCTCACACACCACGCGGGCCTCCGGGTGTATTACCCGGAGGCCCGTGATCACGCGGCGGGAATCAGCGCATGGCGCTTCAGCGCTCGACCTCGCCCCTGATGAACTTCTCCACGTTCTCCCGCGCCTCGTTGTCGAAGTACTGCACCGGAGGCGACTTCATGAAGTACGAGGAGGCCGAGAGGATCGGGCCGCCGATACCGCGGTCCTTGGCGATCTTCGCAGCGCGCAGCGCGTCGATGATGACACCCGCGGAGTTCGGGGAGTCCCACACCTCGAGCTTGTACTCCAGGTTCAGCGGGACATCGCCGAACGCGCGGCCCTCCAGGCGGACATACGCCCACTTGCGGTCGTCCAGCCAGGCCACGTAGTCGGAGGGGCCGATGTGGACGTTGTCGGCGCCCAGCTCGCGGTCGGGGATCTGCGAGGTGACGGCCTGGGTCTTGGAGATCTTCTTGGACTCCAGGCGCTCCCGCTCGAGCATGTTCTTGAAGTCCATGTTGCCGCCGACGTTCAGCTGCATGGTGCGGTCCAGGATGACGCCCCGGTCCTCGAACAGCTTGGCCATCACGCGGTGTGTGATGGTCGCGCCGACCTGCGACTTGATGTCGTCACCGACGATCGGCACCCCGGCCTCGGTGAACTTGTCCGCCCACTCCTTGGTGCCGGCGATGAAGACCGGGAGCGCGTTGACGAAGGCGACCTTGGCGTCGATGGCGCACTGGGCGTAGTACTTGGCGGCGTCCTCTGAGCCGACCGGGAGGTAGCAGACCAGAACGTCGACCTGCTTGTCCTTGAGGACCTGGACGACGTCGACCGGGGCCTCGTCGGACTCGTCGATGGTCTGGCGGTAGTACTTGCCGAGTCCGTCGAGCGTGTGGCCGCGCTGGACCGTCACACCGGTCGTCGGCACGTCGCAGATCTTGATGGTGTTGTTCTCGCTGGCGCCGATGGCGTCCGCGAGGTCCAGGCCGACCTTCTTCGCGTCCACGTCGAAGGCGGCCACGAACTCCACGTCCTTCACGTGGTAGTCGCCGAACTGCACGTGCATCAGACCCGGCACGCGGGTGTCCGGGTCGGCGTCCTTGTAGTACTCGACGCCCTGCACCAGCGAGGCGGCGCAGTTGCCCACGCCGACGATGGCTACACGAACCGAACCCATTCCGGTTGCTCCCTGTGTGTACTGGACGAGGCCCCGCGGACGCCGGGCCTCACTTGGCGGTGTCATCGGACGGATCCGGCCGGGAACCACCCCGGTGCCGGGGCGGGCCGTCCGCATCTTCTGACTGGTCCTGCTGTGGCGGCCGGCCCTCGTCCCGCTCGGTCGTCCGGTCCTGCCCGGCGGTGCCGTCGCGTCGATCGCGCCCGGCCCGCTCGCTCTCGATCAGCTCGTTCAACCAGCGCACCTCGCGCTCCACCGACTCCATTCCGTGTCGCTGCAGCTCGAGGGTGTAGTCGTCCAGGCGCTCGCGGGTGCGGGCCATGGCGGCACGCATCTTGTCCAGGCGCTCCTCCAGGCGGCTGCGCCGCCCTTCCAGCACCCGCATCCGAACGTCTCGTGACGTCTGGCCGAAGAAGGCGAAACGGACGCCGAAGTGCTCGTCCTCCCAGGCGTCCGGCCCGGTGTGGGAGAGCAGCTCCTCGAACCGCTCCTTCCCCGCCGCCGTGAGCCGGTAGACGATCTTCGCCCGGCGGCCGGAGAGGGGCGCCGCTAGGGCGTCCTGGGAGGCGCTGCCGGACTCCTCGATCAACCAGCCGTTGCCGACCAGCGTCTTGAGGCAGGGATAGAGGCTGCCGTAGCTGAACGCGCGGAACACCCCGAGTGAGGTGTTGAGCCGCTTCCGCAGCTCGTATCCGTGCATCGGTGACTCGCGCAGCAGGCCGAGGACGGCGAACTCCAGGACGCCGGAGCGTCTGCTCATTCCCCGCCTCCCCTCTCCTCCGAGCCCGCTATGTCGAGCTGATGTATCGACTCGATACATCCAGACGATAGAACCGTGGTCGGGGCGGGACAAGAGGGACCACGGTGAACGCCGTCACATCATCAATTCGTGGCAATCAATCTGACGGTTATGGAGTGAAGGTGGCGGCTGGGCGGGTTTTGACCGTGCGTACTCTGTTCGCCATGCAGACCTATGGGAACCAAGTGACGCCGAGATGCGTCCTCGTCCCGGATGCAGTGCGTCCGGTTGCCTGGTGCGACCGGATCGCACATTGGGGGGACCGGAAGCCATCTGCCGCTTTCAGGCGATAGCGCCTGCCCGAGGAGAAGTCGTTCCATGAGCGAGCACCGTCGCAAGCCGCCGCAACCCCAAGGCGGCGGACGAGCAGCGGCCCGGCGGGCCGGACAGCAGTCGTCCGGCCGCCGCGCAGCACCGACGCACAACGCCGCAGCCGGGTCGGGCGCCACCCCGCAGGGGGAGGAGCGTCCTTACGGCGGCCGCGCGGCGGCCCGCCGCGCCGCCCAACGCGGAGGTGGCCGTAGACGAGCGTCCGAGCCGAGCGCGTCCGGCGCGGGCCCTGGCGGCCGAGGAGGCGGCCGGCGGGGGACCGGCGGCGGCCGCGGACGTGGCTCGGGGGGCGATGGTCACCCCGGTAAGAAGCGCTTCATCGACTACCCGCGAGCGGGGAAGTCGGGTGCCCGGCGCTGGGTTCCGTCCTGGAAGCTGGTGACGGGGACCTTCATCTTCTTCTTCGCGGTGCTGCTCGGCGCCGTCGGCATAGGGCTGTGGCTGGTGGAAGTGCCCACCGCCCAGGCCGCGTCCCAGACCCAGAAGAACGTCTACTACTGGGCGGACGGCAAGCAGATGGTCGTCTCCGGCGGTGGGGACCTGAACCGCCAGATCGTCCCCCTCAGCAAAATTCCCAAGTCCATGCAGAACGCGGTGATCTCCGCGGAGAACGCCAGCTTCTACGAGGACAGCGGCGTCGACCCGATGGGTATCGCCCGCGCGGTCGTCAACATGGCCCGGGGCGGAGCGACCCAGAGTGGTTCGACCATCACCCAGCAGTTCGTGAAGAACACCTACCTGGACCAGTCGCAGACGATCACGCGCAAGGTCAAGGAGCTGTTCATTTCCATAAAGGTGGGCGCGACCAAGGACAAGGACTACATCCTCGGGAGCTATCTGAACACCGCGTACTACGGACGCGGTGCTTACGGCTGCCAGGCGGCCGCCCGCGCCTACTACGACCGGGACTGCTCGGACCTGACGCCCAGCCAGAGCGCCTTCCTCGCCTCGACGCTCAACGGCCCCAACCTCTACGACCCCAACGGCGGCTACGGCGCCGCCGCCACCAAGGAGGCCAACACCAAGCGGGCCAAGCAGCGCTGGGAGTGGATCCTGCGGCGTGAGGTCGCCGTGCACCGGATGCCGAAGGCCGAGGCCCAGGAGTGGATCGGCAAGGGTTTCCCGATGCCGCAGAACCCGAAGGTGGCCACGAACAAACAGGGCCAGATCGGCTATCTCACCGACCTTGCCGACAACTACATCATCGCCAACACCGGCATCAGCAAGTCGCAGCTGGACAAGGGCGGCTATCAGATCCACACCACCTTCGACCGGAAGAAGATCAGTGAGCTGACCCGGGCGGTCGAGAAGGTCTCCAAGGAGAACATCAAGCCGAAACAGCGCGACGTGGACAAGTACGTCCAGTTCGGCGGCGCCTCGGTGGAGCCCAAGACGGGCAAGATCCTGGCCATCTACGGCGGTAAGAACGCGCTGGAGCACTACCGCAACAACGCCGACTACACCGGTGTCCAGGTGGGCTCGACCTTCAAGCCCTTCGTGATGGCCGCCGCGATGACCAATGGCGTCCGCGACCCGAAGGGCCCGCGGGAGCAGCCCGATTCCGAGCGCACCCTGGTCTCGCCGAGCAGTGTCTACAACGGCGACAACAAGGTGACCCTGCGGGACTACGACGGAACCGTCTGGCACGACAAGGACGGCAAGGAGTGGCACCAGCGGAACGACGGTGACGAGGACAAGGGCCCGATCAGCCTGCGCACCGCGATGCAGTACTCGGTGAACACCCCGTTCATCCAGCTGGGCATGGACGTCGGCACCGACAAGGTGCGGGACGCGGCCCTGGCCGCCGGCCTCAGCAAGGAGCAGCTGGCCTCGATCACCCCGACGTTCTCGCTCGGCACCTCCGCGCCCAGCGCCATCCGGCTCGCCGGTGCGTACGCCACCTTCGCGGCCAGCGGCCAGCAGGCCGAGCCGTACTCGGTGGAGCGGGTCGAGGACAAGAACGGCCCCGTCTACAACCACAAGCAGGACGCCGAGCTCAAGCGGGCGTTCGACTCGAACGTGGCGAACAACGTCACCGACGTCCTGGAGAACGTGGTCCAGCACGGCACCGGCACCTCGGCCAAGATCGGCCGCCCGGTCGCGGGCAAGACCGGAACCACCGACGAGAACAAGTCGGCCTGGTTCTCCGGCTACACCCCGCAGCTGTCCACCGCGATCGGCATGTGGCGGGTGAACGACCAGGCCAAGAGCCAGAAGTTCCTGTCCATGCGCGGTGTGGGCGGCCAGGAGACGATCCACGGTGCGTCGTTCCCGGCGGAGATCTGGGCCGACTACATGCGCGGTGCCCTGAAGGGCGTGCCGGTCAAGAACTTCCCCGCGGCCACCCCGATCGGTGAGAAGGTCTTCGGCGAGGACGCGAGCCCCAGCCCGACCCCGACGACGGACAAGCCGTCCGAGTCCCCCTCGGAGTCGCCTTCGGAAACTCCGTCGGAGTCCCCCTCGGAGTCGCCGTCCGGCAGCCCGACCCCGACGGACACCTGTGACCCGCTGGACCTCGACTGCCAGGACAACGGCGGCAACGGCAACGGCGGCAACGGCAACGGCGGGAACGGCGGTCCGGACGACCCGACCTCGTCGCCGACCACCGAGCCGCCCGGCGGCCCCGGCGGCATATTCGGCGGCCCGTCCGGGGCCCGCAGGGAGGAATAGCCCGCGGTCCCGTACGACCCGCTCACCACTCACCGGCCGCGCCGGAGCGAACCCGCTCCGGCGCGGCCGGCGCCGTTCCTGGCCCTGGACGGCCCTCTGCGCCCCCGGCGCACCTCTCCCCGGCCAAGAACCCCGCCCGGGTGTCCGCGGCGCGCTCAGCGGCCGCTGGGGCGGTCCTGACTCCTCCGCCGGGGCTCGTACGGCAGGATGGGGGCCATGAGCGTGCGCGAGGACCCACAGGCCCAGCCCGTCAGGCCGACCGCCGAGGATCCGGTGGCCGCGGCCGGCAGCGAGCTGATCGGTGGGCCGGCCGGGCGCCGGGCCCTGCTCGGCACGAGCTGGTGGACCCCGGTGCGGATCGTGGCGATCGTCGCCATCGGCATGTTCGCCCTGGGCATGGCGCAGAAGCTGCCCTGCTACGACGGCGGCTGGTTCTACGGCGCCACGGCCCAGTACACCCACGCCTGCTACTCCGACATACCGCACCTCTACAACGGCCGCGGCTTCGCCCTCGACCTCGTCCCGTACTTCGACCGGATACCGGACAGCGTCTCGGGCGGGATGCAGTACCTGGAGTATCCGGTCCTCACCGGCCTCTTCATGGAGGTCGCCTCCTGGATGACCCCGCACGGCGGCTCCATCCAGGACCGCGAGCAGATCTACTGGCTGGTCAACGCGGGCATGCTGATGGTCTGCACCGCGGTCATCGCGGTCTGTGTGGCCCGTACGCACCGCCGCCGCCCCTGGGACGCGCTGCTGGTCGCCCTCGCCCCCGCCTTCGCGCTCACCGCCACCATCAACTGGGATCTGTTCGCCGTCGCCCTTACGGCGGCCGCCCTGCTGATGTGGTCCCGCAGCCGCCCGCTGGCCGCCGGTGTGCTGCTGGGGCTCGCGACGGCCGCCAAGCTCTACCCGGGACTGCTGCTCGGCCCGCTGTTGGTGCTCTGTCTGCGGGCGGGGCGGCTGCGGGCCTTCTGGACGGCGGCGGGCGGAGCCGTGGCCGCCTGGCTCGTGGTGAACCTCCCCGTGATGGTCAGCACGCAGGGCGGTCTGCACATCCGGGACGGCTGGAAGACGTTCTACACCTTCAGCCAGGAGCGCCCCGTGGACTTCGGCTCCGTATGGCTGATCATCTCCCAGCGCACCGGGAACCCCCTGGAGGACGTCAACACCTACGGGACCGTGCTGATGGCCCTGGCCTGCATCGGGGTGGCGGTGCTCGCCCTGTGCGCCCCGCGCCGTCCGCGCCTGGCCCAGCTGTCCTTCCTGATCGTCGCGGCGTTCGTGCTCACCAACAAGGTCTACTCACCGCAGTACGTGCTGTGGCTGATCCCGCTGGCGGCACTGGCCAGGCCGCGCTGGCGGGACTTCCTGATCTGGCAGGCGTGCGAGGTCATGTACTTCCTGGGGATCTGGATGTACCTCGCGTACACGGGCAGCGGCGACCAGCACCGGGGCCTGCCCGCGGAGGGCTATCAGCTGGCGATCGCCGTACACCTGCTCGGGACGCTCTATCTGTGCGCGCTGATCGTCCGGGACGCGCTGGTGCCGGAGCGGGACCCGGTGCGCCGGGACGGGTCGGACGACCCCGGAGGAGGCGTGCTGGACCGGGCTCCGGACGCGTTCGTGCTGGGAGAGGCGCGGCGCGCTTCCCGCTATGAGGGCGCTGCGCTGGTGGACTGGGGCGTCCACCGGGAGTGAGCCCCGGACGGGAGCCCCTCCCGGCGGCGCGGGGCCCCTCCCGGCGGCGTGGGCTCAGCGGTCGAGCAGCCGGTCGAACTGCGTCGTGGTGTGCCGCAGATGCGCCACCAGCTCATCCCCCACCTGGGGAGCCTGGACGTCACTGGGCACGAACAGGATGGACACCTGCATGTGCGGCGGCTCGGCGAACCACCGCTGCTTGCCCGCCCACACGAACGGCGAGAGGTTGCGGTTGACGGTCGCCAGACCGGCGCGGGCGACCCCCTTGGCGCGGGGCATCACCCCGTGCAGCGCCTTGGGCGCCTCCAGACCGACGCCGTGAGAGGTGCCGCCCGCGACCACGACCAGGTGGCCGTCGGAGGCGGCCTTCTGCTGGCGGTAACCGAAGCGGTCGCCCTTCGCGACCCGGGTGACGTCGAGCACCGAGCCCCGGTACTCCGTCGAATCGTGGTCGCCCAGCCACAGCCGGGTGCCGATGCGCGCACGGAACCGCGTCTGCGGGAACTGCTGCTGGAGCCGGGCCAGTTCCTCGGCCTTGAGGTGGCTGACGAACATCGTGTGCAGCGGCAGCCGCGCCGCCCGCAGCCGGTCCATCCAGGCGATGACCTCCTCGACCGCGTCCAGACCGTCGGTGCGGTCGAGCGGGAGGTGGATGGCGAACCCCTCCAGCCGGACGTTCTCTATCGCGGCGTGCAGCTTGGGCAGGTCCTCCTCGGTGACGCCGTGCCGCTTCATGCTGCTCATGACCTCGATGACCACGCGCGCGTTCACCAGGCCGTAGACGCCGTCGACCGACGAGACCGATCGGATCACCCGGTCCGGCAGCGGCACCGGCTCCTCACCGCGCCGGAAGGGGGTGAGCACGAGGAGATCACCGCTGAAGAAGTCCTTCATCCGGGCGGCCTCGTAGGTGGTCCCGACCGCGAGGATGTCGCTGCCGACGCGGGCGGCTTCCTCGGCCAGCCGCTCATGGCCGAAGCCGTAGCCGTTGCCTTTGCAGACCGGGACTATCCCCGGGAACTGCTGGATCACCGTTTGCTGATGCGCCCGCCAGCGCGCGGTGTCGACGTAGAGGGTGAGCGCCATTGGCCGGTCCCGGAACCTTTCTCGTAGCCGCGGTGTATTGGAGGTATGGGAAACAGCGAATCGTGGTCAGCGGCGCGACATGTAGATGTCGAGCGCCTTGTGCAGGAGCTTGTTGAGCGGGAAGTCCCACTCGCCGAGGTATTCGGCAGCCTGCCCGCCGGTGCCCACCTTGAACTGGATCAGACCGAAGAGATGATCCGTCTCGTCGAGGGAGTCGCTGATGCCGCGCAGGTCATAGACGGTCGCGCCCAGCGCGTAGGCGTCGCGGAGCATCCGCCACTGCATCGCGTTCGAGGGCCGGACCTCGCGCTTGTGATTGGCGGAGGCGCCGTAGGAGTACCAGACATGGCCGCCGACGATCAGCATCGTGGCGGCGGCCACGGCCTCGTTCTCGTGCATCGCGAAGTACAGCCGCATCCGGTTGGGGTCCTCGGTGTTGAGGGCCGTCCACATGCGCTGGAAGTAGCTGAGCGGGCGCGGCCGGAAGTGGTCGCGCTCCGCGGTGATCTCGTAGAGCCGCTGCCACTCGGGCAGATGCTCGTAGCCGCCCTGGACGACCTCGACACCGGCCTTCTCGGCCTTCTTGATGTTGCGGCGCCACAGCTGGTTGAAGCCCTTGTGGACATCCTCCAGGGAGCGGTTCTCCAGCGGCACCTGGAAGACGTACCGCGGCTGGACGTCACCGAAGCCGGCCCCGCCGTCCTCGCCCTGCTGCCAGCCCATGCGCCGCAGCCGGTCGGCCACCTCGAAGGCGCGCGGCTCGATGAAGGTGGCCTCGACATCGCGCAGCCGCTTGACGTCGGGGTTCTGGATGCCGGACTTGATCGCAGCGGCATCCCAGCGGCGGATGATGACCGGCGGGCCCATCTTCACGGAGAAGGCGCCCTGCTGCTTCAGATGCGCGAGCATCGGGCGCAGCCAGTCCTCGAGGTTGGGCGCGTACCAGTTGATGACCGGGCCCTCGGGGAGATAGGCGAGATAGCGCTTGATCTTGGGCAGCTGACGGTAGAGGACGAGACCGGCGCCGACGAGCTGACCCGTGGCGTCGAACCAGCCGAGGTTCTCCGAGCGCCACTCCGACTTGACGTCAGCCCATGCAGGCACCTGCATGTGGCTTGCCGCCGGCAGGCTCTGGATGTACGCCAGATGCTGCTCTCGGCTGATCGTCCTCAGGGTCAGGCTCATGTGGGGCGCTCCTCGGCAGGTTTGTCCCCAGGGTCGGGGCTCCGGCTCTCGCGCCGAAGCCTACTGCGACCGGGACACGCCCCGTTCGGGCCCGGGGACAACCGGGCTCCGGGCGGGCTCAGCCCAGCACGCCGCCGAAGAGTCCGCCATGCGCCATGCCGAGGTAGAAGCCGACCCCGGCGGCACCGAGCCCGATGATCAGCAGGAATCGCTCACCGGTGGTCACGGACCTCAGCTGGCCCCAGGCACCGCTGATCATCCCGATCAGCCCGACCCATGAGCTGACCAGGTGGAGGTCGGGGAAATGAGCCGTGACAAAGGCGATCACGCCGATCACCAGGGTGACCACGGCGATCGTGTTCTCTACGGGATGCGACTTGCCGTCGGTGTCCAGGAAGGTGAACAAGCCGTGGTGGGATCGTGCTGCCTGTGCCATGGGGCACCTCCAGGTAGGCACATAGAGCAAGGCGGCGATCTGTTACGCCGCTCACACCCGATGTGTACAGATTGCGGGCCAAGACGCCCGGATTTCAAGCGGGCGGCCGGAGGCGGGTACTGTGTACCGTCCGCGGTGGTGTCTGTACTGACGCCGAAGCGGATACGCATCACGACCCTCCTGCCACGGAACGACCGTGGCCGCTGAGTCCAAAGGAGGTGGGTTCCACATGCGTCACTACGAGGTGATGGTCATCCTCGACCCCGATCTCGAGGAGCGCGCTGTCTCCCCGCTGATCGAGAACTTCCTTTCCGTCGTCCGTGAGGGCAACGGCAAGGTCGAGAAGGTCGACACCTGGGGCCGTCGTCGTCTCTCGTACGAGATCAAGAAGAAGCCCGAGGGCATCTACTCGGTCATCGACCTGCAGGCCGAGCCCGCGGTCGTCAAGGAGCTCGACCGCCAGCTCAACCTGAACGAGTCGGTCCTCCGGACCAAGGTCCTCCGTCCCGAGACCCACTGACCGCGTAAGCGTTCAGCGGTCATCGGGGCCGAATCGCAACGAGTAGCAAGCAGCCCAGCAGTACCCGCCGAGAGGTTCCCCCAATGGCAGGCGAGACCGTCATCACGGTCGTCGGCAATCTCGTCGACGACCCCGAGCTGCGTTTCACCCCGTCCGGTGCGGCGGTCGCGAAGTTCCGCGTCGCGTCCACTCCCCGTACCTTCGACCGGCAGACCAACGAGTGGAAGGACGGCGAGAGCCTCTTCCTCACGTGCTCGGTGTGGCGGCAGGCCGCGGAGAACGTGGCCGAGTCCCTTCAGCGCGGCATGCGCGTCATCGTGCAGGGCCGTCTGAAGCAGCGGTCCTACGAGGACCGTGAGGGGATCAAGCGCACGGTCTATGAGCTGGATGTCGACGAGGTCGGCGCCAGCCTGCGCAACGCCACAGCCAAGGTCACCAAGACCACCGGTCGCGGTGGTCAGGGTGGTTACGGCGGTGGTGGCGGCCAGGGCGGCGGCGGCTGGGGCGGTGGCCCCAGCGGCGGTCAGCAGGGCGGCGGCGCTCCGGCCGACGACCCATGGGCGACCGGCGCTCCGGCCGGCGGCCAGGGCGGCGGCGGTGGTGGCTGGGGCGGCGGCTCCGGCAACTCCGGGGGCTACTCGGACGAGCCGCCCTTCTAGACCCGAGGCGTTGTTTCACGTGAAACAGCGCGCGGTCTGGTCAGGGCGACCAGCACACACTTCTTGATCACACTGGAGAGAGACAATGGCGAAGCCGCCTGCTCGCAAGCCTAAGAAGAAGGTTTGCGTGTTCTGCAAGGAGAAGATCTCCTACGTCGACTACAAGGACACGAACCTGCTGCGGAAGTTCATCTCCGACCGCGGCAAGATCCGTGCCCGCCGGGTCACCGGCAACTGCACCCAGCACCAGCGTGACGTCGCCACGGCCGTGAAGAACAGCCGTGAGATGGCGCTGCTGCCCTACACCTCCACCGCGCGATAAGGGAAGGGTGACCGAATCATGAAGATCATCCTCACCCACGAGGTCTCCGGCCTCGGCACCGCCGGTGACGTCGTGGACGTCAAGGACGGTTACGCCCGTAACTACCTGGTTCCGCGTGGTCTGGCGCTCCGCTGGACCAAGGGCGGCGAGAAGGACGTCGAGCAGATCCGCCGCGGTCGTCGCATCCGCGAGATCGCCACGATCGAGCAGGCCAACGAGGTCAAGGCTCAGCTCGAGGGCGTCAAGGTGCGCCTGAAGACCCGGGCCGGCGACGCCGGTCGGCTGTTCGGCTCCGTCACCCCGGCCGACATCGCTTCGGCGATCAAGGACGCGGGTGGCCCCGAGGTGGACAAGCGCCGTATCGAGGTGCAGGCCCCGATCAAGACCCTGGGCGCGCACCAGGTCTCGGTCCGGCTGCACGCCGAGGTTGCCGCCAAGGTCGGCGTCGAGGTCGTCGCCGCCTGACGACGGCCGTGACGGTCGCCACTGGCGCCGTGCACAGTGCACCGGAGGGTCGCACCCAGCTGTGGGTGCGGCCCTCCGCCGTGTCGGCCTTCCGCCGTGCTGGGATTTCCTCGGGTCGGCCTTCCACCGCGCCGGGGACTGGCCGGTGGGGCGTGGGTTCAGCTTCGGACCGCGCCGGTGACGATCCAGCGGCCGGAGCGGGTGCGCAGCCAGAGGGTGGCCATCCGGACCGACATCATCAGCGCCATGGTGCACCACAGAGCGGTGAGCCCTCCGCCCAGCGAGGGCACCAGCACCGCCACCGGGGCGAAGACGGCGAGGGTGACGATCATCGCCCAGGCCAGATACGGCCCGTCGCCCGCGCCCATCAGGACGCCGTCGAGGACGAAGACCACACCCGAGACCGGCTGGATGAGGGCCGTGACCAGAAGGGCGGGCAGCAGGGCGTCCCGTACCGCGGAATCGGTGGTGAACAGGGGGATGAACAGCGGCCGGGAGGCGACCACCAGCAGGCCCAGCGCCACGCCCGAGGCGATGCCCCACCGCACCATGCGGCGGCAGGCGGCCCGGGCCCCCTCCTCGTCACCTGCGCCCAGATAGCGTCCGATGATCGCCTGACCCGCGATGGCGATGGCGTCCAGGGCGAACGCCAGCAGGCTCCACAGGGTGAGCACGATCTGATGGGCGGCGATATCGGTGTCCCCGAGACGGGCCGCCACGGCCGTCGCGATCAGCATCACGGCGCGCAGCGAGAGCGTACGGATCAGCAGCGGTGCCCCCGCGTGGGCACAGGCCCTGATCCCCGCGGCATCGGGCCGCAGCGAGGTGCCATGGCGCCGCGCGCCCCGGATGACCACGGCGAGGTAGACGGCGGCCATGGCGTTCTGGGCGATCACCGTGCCCCAGGCCGAGCCCGCGATGCCCAGCCCGGCCCCATAGACCAGGGTGGCGTTGAGCGCGGCGTTGGCCCCGAAGCCGCCGATGGCGACATACAGCGGGGTGCGGGTGTCCTGGAGGCCGCGCAGTACACCGGTGGCGGCGAGCACCACCAGCATCGCGGGGATGCCGAGGGTGCTGATCCGCAGATAGGTGATGGCGTGGGGCGCGGCGGTGTCCGAGGCACCGAAGAGGTCGACGAGGGCGGGGGCGGTGGGAAAGGCGACGGCGATGACGGCGGCGCCGAGCAGCAGGGCCAGCCAGATGCCGTCCATGCCCTGCCGTATCGCCCCGGCGAGGTCGCCCGCGCCGACCCGGCGCGCCACCGCCGCGGTGGTGGCGTAGGCGAGGAAGACGAAGATGTTGACCGCGGTGGCGAGCAGGGCGGCGGCGACGCCCAGACCGGCCAGCTGGGCGGTGCCCAGATGGCCGACGACGGCACTGTCGACCATGACGAAGAGGGGTTCCGCCACGAGTGCGCCGAAGGCGGGAAGCGCGAGTGCGACGATCTCACGGTCGTGCCGGCGCGGGGTGCTCCGCGCGCTCGCGGGGGCCTGTGTCATGAGGGCAATGTAATCGTCCACAGGTAAGAGACACAAGCTGCCTCCGATCCTTACAAGGCGGCGTGCGGGACGATCTTCTCTGCGCCCTTTGTCGTGATCTTGCGCTGGGTGCGGAAGTTTTTCTTCTGCACAGCCACTGGATAGAGAAACCGCAGGTCAGATGGCACGTCTCAAGGTGATTGTGTGTTTGTCCACAGCGCTGTCCCCCGGCCCGTGCACAGGTTCGCGCGACTTACCCACAGGATGGATCCCATCATCCACATGCCCTGTGGATAACCAAGTTGGCTGGCGGTGCCGACGGGCCTACCGTGGTCCGGCGCCCGCCACCCGATCCGGCCCCTGGAACCCCCAGCCTCCGATGCGCCGTGTCCGGAAAGCCGGCCGCTCAGTTGTGTCATAGCCGTGCCGTAAGAAGGACGGGCACGGCGAGGTTCGCTTCGCGGACGGGAGGAGGTGGCGGGGTGAGCGTGCCCGAGCCCATGGACGACCCATGGGCGGACTCCGGCCCGTCCGAGCGGTTCCCGTCCCCCCGTTTCCGCCGCGGTGACGGCGGCGGCCGGGGCCGGGACGACCGCGACGGAGGCGGCGGTGCCCCCTGGGAGGGCTCCGGCTTCGAGCGCGTTCCGCCCCAGGACCTCGACGCCGAGCAGTCCGTGCTCGGCGGCATGCTGCTCTCCAAGGACGCCATCGCCGATGTGGTGGAGGTCCTCAAGGGCAATGACTTCTACCGGCCCGCCCACGAGACCGTCTACCAGGCCATCCTCGACCTCTACGCCAAGGGCGAGCCGGCCGACCCGATCACGGTCGCCGCGGAGCTGACCAAGCGCGGAGAGATCGCCCGGGTCGGCGGCGCCTCGTATCTCCACACCCTCGTCCAGTCGGTCCCCACCGCCGCCAACGCCGAGTACTACGCGGAGATCGTCCACGAGCGCGCCGTGCTGCGCCGCCTCGTCGAGGCCGGCACCCGCATCACCCAGATGGGATACGCGGCGGACGGGGACGTCGACGAGATCGTCAACAACGCCCAGGCCGAGATCTACGCCGTCACCGAGCAGCGCACCAGCGAGGACTATCTGCCGCTGGGCGACATCATGGAGGGCGCGCTCGACGAGATCGAGGCGATCGGCTCGCGCAGTGGCCAGATGTCCGGGGTCCCCACCGGCTTCACCGACCTGGACTCCCTGACGAACGGGCTGCACCCGGGCCAGATGATCGTCATCGCCGCCCGCCCCGCGATGGGTAAGTCCACCCTGGCCCTCGACTTCGCGCGCGCCTGCTCGATCAAGCACAACATGCCGAGCGTCATCTTCTCGCTGGAGATGGGCCGCAACGAGATCGCGATGCGTCTGCTCTCCGCCGAGGCCCGGGTGGCGCTCCACCACATGCGCTCCGGCAGCATGACCGACGAGGACTGGACCCGGCTGGCCCGGCGGATGCCGGACGTCTCCCAGGCCCCGCTCTACATCGACGACTCCCCGAACCTGTCGATGATGGAGATCCGCGCCAAGTGCCGCCGTCTCAAGCAGCGCAACGATCTGCAGCTGGTCGTCATCGACTACCTCCAGCTGATGCAGTCCGGCGGCGCCCGGCGCCCCGAGAGCCGTCAGCAGGAGGTCTCGGACATGTCGCGAAACCTGAAGCTGCTCGCCAAGGAGCTGGAAGTGCCGGTCATCGCGCTCTCCCAGCTCAACCGAGGCCCCGAGCAGCGCACGGACAAGAAGCCGATGGTCTCGGACCTCCGGGAGAGCGGATCCATCGAGCAGGACGCCGACATGGTCATCCTGCTCCACCGCGAGGACGCCTATGAGAAGGAGTCACCGCGCGCGGGCGAGGCGGACCTGATCGTCGCCAAGCACCGTAACGGCCCGACCGCCACGATCACGGTCGCCTTCCAGGGCCACTACTCCCGCTTCGTGGACATGGCCCAGACCTGATTCTTTGCCGCTTTCGCAAAGAACTTTGCGAGGTCGTCCTGGGCGGGAGCAGGTTGTGGGCATGGACAGGCAGTTCTGGGACGAGATGTATGGCAGCCGTGATCGGCTCTTCAGCGGGGCGCCCAACGGAGTGCTCGTCAGCGAGGTCACCGATCTGCCGCCGGGGCAGGCGCTCGATGTGGGGTGTGGGGAGGGTGGCGACGCGGTC
>NZ_JAEEAP010000159.1 GCF_016103465.1 Streptomyces sabulosicollis | reverse complement strand
GCGGTGTCCGGGAAGGCGGTGGGGCCCGCCGGACGGGACGTGGCCTCGTCGGGCACCGCGGCCACTCCCGACGGGGACTGCGTACCGCACGCGGTGAGCAGACCGGCCGCCGCGAGCGAGCCGAGCAGCCGTCTTCGGCGGTGCCGGGCGGCGCCCCGGAGCCGGGGCGCCCGGGGTGTCGTGATCGCGGCCCGGGGTGTCGTGATCGCGGCCGGGGGTGGGGTGATCGCGTCCGTGTCCATGCGGCTCATCCTGCCCCAACGTCGGGCGGAAGGAGCCGCGTTGGACCGAACGCCCCGGTTGTGGTGCGTCGCGGCGTGCGAACGCCCCGGTTGTGGTGCGTCACGGCGTGCGAACGCCCCGCTCACGGCGTCACGATGTCCGCCGTGGCCACTGGCCTTCCGCTGACGAACGACTGGTTGGCCGCGAGCCCGGTGACCAGCGCGAGCGCCCCGTCCTCCTCGGTGGCCCGCCGACGGGAGGCGTCCGAGGCGTCCACGGCCGCCTTCCCGGTGGCCGCCGCCGGATCCACCGGGCCGTAGAGCACCTCGAGCATCCGCTCGTCCCCGCCACCGTGCCCCGCGTGGTCGAACTCCGGCAGCGCCACCTCCCGCGGCGGCTCCCACAGCGGCCGCAGCACCAGCCGCGGACCACCCGCGTTGGCCAGGGCCTGGTCGCCGTGGATGGTGCCACGGCCGGAGGAGGTGCCCAGCAGCGGCGGCTGCCACGCGCTCTCCTCGACCTCCAGCTCCAGCCGTCCCCGGGTGCCGTTGAACATCACCCGGTAGCCCTCCCAGGGGGAGTAGGCGGTCAGGTGGTACGTCATGGTGGCGCCGGTGTCATAGCGGACCAGCAGCGCCATGTCGTCCTCGATGGTGATGTCGTCGCCGAACACATTGCGGTCGCGGTGGTAACCGTCCATGCCCTCGGCGTCCAGGTACAGCGAGCGCATCGCGTCGTTCTCGGCGAGCTCCAGCGCGAACGGGTCGTCCCGTGCGGCGGCCGCGCCGTGCGCCCGCTCGTACTCGCGCCGGTAGCCGCTGCGCTCGCCCGCCGCACGGCCGTAGAAGCCGAGCCGGCCGTAGCCGAACACCTCCTCCGGCCGGGCCCCCAGCCACCAGTTGACCAGGTCGAAGTGGTGGCTGGACTTGTGCACCATCAGCCCGCCGCTGTGCTCCTTCTCGCGGTGCCAGCGGCGGAAGTAGTCCGCGCCGTGCCGGGTGTCCAGCAGCCACTCGAAGTGCACCGACAGCACCTCGCCGATGGCGCCGCCGGACAGCTGCCGGTGGACCTCCTCGTGCACCGGGTTGAAGCGGTAGTTGAAGGCGACCGCCAGATGGTTGCCGGTCTCCCGGACCGTCTCCAGGATGCGGCGGCACTTGGCCGCGTCGGTGGTCATCGGCTTCTCGGTGACCACCCGGCAGCCCGCCCGCAGCGCGGGCACGATGTACGCGTCGTGCAGCGCGTCCACGCAGGTCACCACGACCTCCTGGATATCGTCCGCGCGCAGCCGCCGCTCGAACTCCTCCGGGCTCCAGGCGGCCGCCTCCGGCTCGCCCGCCTCCTTGAGCAGCCGCTGGTGGTGGGCGATGCGCACCGGGTTCGGATCGCACAGCGCGGCGACCCTCAGCCGCGGACGCCGGGCCAGCGCCTCGGTGAACATCTGGGCCCGGGAGCCGGTGCCCACCACCACGGCCCGGGACGGGGTGCTGCCGACGGTCATGCGTCCTCCAGCGGGGAACAAACGATTCAATCCAAAGTCGATCAACGCCTGCGCAGGATAGGACGATCGGCGCCCCGCCACCACGGGGAGCGCCGCACGGCGCCGGGGCGGCCGCGTGCGGGGGTGCGCCGACGGACCCTGTGCAAGGATGAAATGTGGACATGACCTCCAGGGTCCCGGCGCGGCGGACGGGTCCGGCGCTGCCCGCGCCCCTCACAGGCCCCGGGAGGGCGACAGCCTCACAGGTCCCGGGAGGGCGACAGCCATGACCGATATCCAGGAGTCGCTGCGCGAGGTGATGGAGTGCGAGGGCGCGCTGGCGGCCTCGCTCGTCGACTATCTGAGCCGGATCAGTCTGGGCGCCGTCCAGACCCCGCAGGGACCGGACTTGGAGAAGGTGGCCTACGGGGACACCGATGTGCTGCGGGCCAAGATGTCCACTCTGGAGTTGCTCGGCTACAGCCCGGAGCGCCTCGAGGACATCGTCGTCACGCTGGACACCGAGTACCACCTGATCCGTCCGCTCAGTCAGCGCACCAGCCAGGGCGTTTTCCTCTATCTGGTGGCCGACCGGGCGCGGACGGATCTGGACGCCGCGAGGGCGACGATGCGCGAGGTGGCACTCCGGCTCGATGTGTGATCGTGTCCCCTGGTCCCCGACGGGCCGGTGACGCCCGTCGAAGGCAACGGCGAGCGCCGCGTGGCCGAGGCGCCACGCACCGTCCCGACGTGTATCACGGATCGGGACGGCCGCCGATCGTGCGTCACCAGGCTTCCCGGCCGATGGGGGGGAAATGGTAGGAAGGGTGCGTGATCGGAGTTTTCAGTCGATCAAGACTTGCCCCGCACACCCCCTCCCGGACGCGTTTCCGCTCGCTCCTCAGCCTGCGTAGCTTGAGCGTGCGCAGCATCGCCGGGCAGGTTTTCGCTGTCCAGGTGGTGCTCGTCTGCCTGCTCATCGTGGCGGCGACGACGGCGCTCATCCTCCAGGCCCGTATCGACAGCGAGCAAGAGGCCCTCAACCGCGCCACCGCCGTCGCCCAGACCTTCGCCACCTCCCCTGGCACCGCCTCCGCGATGGGCACCGAGAATCCGACCAACCTGCTCCAGCCGCGCGCCGAGGCGACCCGCCGGCGAGCGCATCTGGACTTCGTGGTGGTGGCGAACACCCACGGCATCCGCTACACCCACCCCAAGCCGCAGTACATCGGCAAGACGCTGGTGGCCGACTGGCGGCCCGTGGTGAAGGGCAAGATCGTCACGGAGTCCGTACAGGGGCCCCTCGGCCGGGAGGTCCAGGCCACCGTCCCGATCCCCAGGGCCGACGGCACCGTGGCCGGTGTGGTGTGCGCCGGGATGACCGCCTCCGATGTGAGCGGCCGGGTCGAGCGCCAGCTGCCGCTGGTCTTCGGCTCCGCCGCCGGTGCGCTCGCGCTCGCCACCGGGGGGACGGCGCTGGTGGGCGGGCGGCTGCGGCGGCAGACGCGCGGGCTCGGCCCCGCCCAGATGACCCGCATGTACGAGCACCACGACGCCGTCCTGCACTCCGTGAAGGAAGGCGTGCTCATCGTCGACAGCCACGGCCGCCTGGTCCTCGCCAACGACGAGGCCGGCCGCCTGCTCGACCTGCCCCCGGACGCCGAGGGCCGCCGCGTCACCGAGCTCGGCATCGAGCCGCGCACCGCCGAGCTGCTCGCCTCGGGCCGGGTCGCCACCGACGAGGTGCACCTGGCCGGGGAGCGGCTGCTCGCCGTCAACCAGCGCGCCACCCGGTGGGACGGCGGGATGTCCGGAAGCGTCGCCACGCTCCGCGACTCCACCGAACTGCGTGCGCTGTCCGGCAAGGCCGAAGTGGCGGAGCGGCGGCTGAGGCTGCTCTACGAGGCCGGTGCGAAGGTCGGCACCACCCTCGACGTCGTACGGACCGCCGAGGAGCTGACCCGCTTCGCCGTCCCGTGGTTCGCCGACTTCGCCACCGTTGACCTGGTGGACCCCGTGCTGCGCGGGGACGAGCCGGTGGGCAGCGCCATGCGCCGCACCGCCACCTGTGGCATCCGCTCCGACCATCCGCTGTGGCGGGCCGGCAAGATGATCACCTACAGCGGCACCGTGCCCCAGGCGCTGGGGTTCGGCGCGGGACGGCCGGTGCTGGAGGCGGATCTGCGGACCTACGGGGGATGGCAGGAGCAGGACCGCGAGCAGGCGACCAAGATCGTCAAGTATGGCATCCACTCCATGATCACCGTCCCGCTGCGGGCACGGGACGTGACCCTGGGGGTCGTCACCTTCTGGCGCTCGGAGAAGTCCGAACCGTTCGACGAGGACGACGTGGCGCTCAGCGAGGAACTCGTCGCCCGCGCCGCGGTCGCCATCGACAACGCCCGCCGCTACACCCGCGAACACGCCATGGCGGCCACCCTGCAGCGCAGCCTGCTGCCCCAGGGCCTGCCCGAACAGGACGCCCTGGACGTGGCCCACCGCTATCTGCCCGCCCGGGCCGGGGCCGGTGGCGACTGGTTCGACGTCATCCCCCTGCCCGGCGCCCGGGTCGCCCTCGTCGTCGGCGACGTCGTCGGCCACGGCCTGCACGCCGCCGCCACCATGGGCCGGCTGCGCACCGCCGTGCACAACTTTTCCGCCCTCGACCTGCCGCCCGATGAACTCCTGGCCCATCTCGACGAACTGGTCAGCCGGTTCGACCAGGACCAGGCCGCGGCGGGCACCGACGCCCCGGGGATCAGCGGCGCCAGCTGTCTGTACGCCGTCTACGATCCGGTCTCCGGCCGCTGCACGATGGCGGGCGCCGGTCACCCGGGACCGGCGGTGGTCCTCCCCGACTCCACCGTGACCTTCCCTCCGGTTCCCCTCGGCCCGCCGCTGGGCCTGGGCGGCGAGCCCATCGAGACCGCCGAGCTGGAGCTGCCCGAGGGCAGTCGGCTGGCCCTGTTCACCGACGGGCTGATCCGGGACCGCGGCCGGGACTTCGACGAGGGGCTCGGCGTCCTGCGCACCACCCTCGCCGGACTGCCCGGGGGCACTCCGGAGGAGACCTGTCAGGCCGTCTTCGACACCATGGCGTCCTCCCACCCCGGCGACGACATCGCCCTCCTCGTGGCCCGCACCCATCTGCTGGACCCCGGGCACGTCGCCGAGTGGGAGCTGCCCTCCGACCCCGCCGCGGTGGCCCGCATCCGCAACGAGGCCGCCGGGCAGCTGAGCGCATGGGGGCTGGAGGAGGTCGGCTTCACCACCGAACTCATCCTCAGCGAGCTGATGACCAACGCCATCCGCTACGGATGCGGCCCCATCCGCGTCCGGTTGCTGCGCGCCCGCACCCTCATCTGCGAGGTGGCGGACGGCTCCAGCACCTCCCCGCACCTGCGCCGCGCCGCCACCACCGACGAAGGCGGCCGAGGGCTCTTCCTGGTGGCCCAGTACGCCCAGCGCTGGGGGACCCGCTACACCCCCAACGGCAAGATCATCTGGGCCGAGCAGCCCCTGACCGCCCCGGTGCCACCGCTGGGCGAGCGCACGGGCGACGACCTCCTCGACCAGTGGGCCGACCTCCCCGGCTGACCCCGATTGGCGCCGAAGCCCCGTCAGACGACACCCTCATGGCGTAAAGCGCCGCTCACCACGGGCCGTTGGGCCCGGCGGCGCGATGGCTATGGAGGAATGCGGCATGCGCAAGAGGCTGCGGGAGCGGCTGCGGTACTGGTTCGACGGGACGATGGACCGTGGCACCCCGGCGCTGATCGGCTGGCTGGGGCTGGCCTCATTGGCGTTGATCACCCTGGTCTCCGGGGCGGTGGTCGCCTTCGCCCACAAGGACACCAAGGAGAACGGCGGCTGGCCGGGCATCGTCTGGATGAGCCTGCTGCGCACCCTCGACCCGGGCACGATGGGCGGGGACAGCGGCCGGCCGCTGTTCCTGATCCTCATGCTCACGGTGACCATCGGCGGCATCTTCATCGTCAGCGCGCTGATCGGTGTGATGACCACCGGTCTGGAGGCCCGGATCCAGCAGCTGCGCAAGGGCACCTCACGGCTGATCGAACACCACCACACCATCGTGCTGGGCTGGTCGGAACAGGTCTACACGGTGATAGCGGAGCTGGTGGAGGCCAATCAGAGCGAGCGGCGCTCATGCGTGGTGATCCTCGCCGACCGGGACAAGGTCGACATGGAGGACGAGATCCGGCGCCGCATCCCGGACACCGGGAAGACCCGGGTGATCTGCCGCTCCGGCAATCCGCTCCAGCGCGGCGACCTGGAGCTGGTGAGCCCGGACAGCGCCAAGGCCATCATGGTGCTCTCGCCCATCGGGGACGACAGCGACATCGACGTCATCAAGTCGCTGTTGCTGCTGAACAGCCGCACCTGGACCGGGACCCGGCCCAATGTGGTGGCGGCCGTGCAGAGTTCGGCGAACCTGGCGGCCGCCCGGCTGGCCGCGGGGGACACCGCGCTGGTGATCGACGCCGATGACATCGCGGTCGGGCTGATCGTGCAGTCCCACCGCCAGTCCGGCCTGTCCACCGTCTTCAACGAACTGCTCAGCTTCATCGGCAATGAGATCTACCCCTGGGACGAGCCCGCCCTGACCGGCTCCAGCTACGGGGAGTCGCTGAACGCCTTCGCACTCGGTATACCCATCGGCGTGCACCGCGCGGACGGCGAGGTGCTGGTCAATCCGCCCATGGACACCATCATCGGGCGCGGGGACCGGCTGCTGATGATCGCGGAGGACGATCTGCTCATCAAGGCCGACGCCACCCGGCCGCGGATCGTGCGCTCGGCGATGGCCACGGCCGAGTTCCAGCCGCCGTTGCCGGACCGGACGCTGCTGATCGGCTGGAACTCCCGCGCGGAGAAGATCATCGCGCAGCTCGACCTGCTGGTGAAACCCGGGTCGGTGGTGGACATCGCCGCCGCGCGCCCGCCCCGGGAGGAGGCGAACCGGGAGCTGAAGAACCTCACGGTCGGCTTCAAGTACTGCGAACCCACCCGCCGCCCGTCGCTGGAGGCCCTCGGACTGGACGGCTACCGCCATATCGTGGTCCTGACGGACGACGGGATCGACCCCGGGCGCGCCGACGACCGCACCCTGGTCACCCTGCTCCACCTGCGCGACATCGAGATCCAGCTCGGCGATCCGTACTCCATCGTCACCGAGATGCACGACGACGCCAACCGCGAGGTCGCGCAGGTCACCAAGGCCGACGACTTCATCGTCTCCACCAAGGTGATCAGCCTGCTGCTGACCCAGCTCACCGAGAACCGCCACCTGTACGCGGTCTTCGCCGACCTCTTCGACCCGCAGGGGTCCGAAATCTATCTCAAACCCGCGCCCAGCTATCTGATACCGGGCGCGGAGGCCAACTTCGCCACCGTCATCGAGGCCGCCCGCCAGCGCGGTGAGACGGCCATCGGCTACCGGCTGGCCCGGCACAGCGACGAGCCACCGCTCTACGGGGTCCACCTCAACCCGTCCAAGACCGCGCCGCTGACCCTGGAGGAGGGCGATACGGTCGTGGTCCTGGCCGAGGACTGAACGCGGGCGCGAACGTCAGCCGAGCGCGCGATGGGCGCCGGGGGTGTGGCCGAAGGCCCGGCGGAAGACATCGATGAAGGCGCTGCTGGACGCCCAGCCGCAGCGATGCGCCACCGACGTGACCGGGACGCCCTCGGCCAGCAGCCGCAGGGCGTGGTGCAGCCGCAGCTGGGTGCGCCACTGCGGGAAGGTCATCCCAAGCTCCGCCCCGCACAGCCGGGTCAGGGTGCGCTCGCCGACCCCGACCGCGGCGCCGAGCTGCCGCAGGGTCCGGTTGTCCGCCGGATCCTCGTGGAGGAGGGAACACACCGCCGCCAGGCGCGGGTCCTTGGCGGCGGGCACATGCACCGGCTGCTCGGCGCAGTGGCGGAGCTGATCGAGCAGTACGGCCCGCAGCCGGCGGCGTTCGGCGCCGAGGTCCGCCGGCCGCGCGGTGTACTCGATGATCAGCTCGCGCAGCAGCGGGCCGACGCCGAGGACCGCGGGCTGCTCCAGCCGCAGCGGGTTGTCCTCCACCGCCAGCCCCACCAGATGGAGGTCGGTGGCGCCGTACGCGCGATGCTCATGGACGGTCCCGGCCGGAATCCAGAGCGCCCGGTTGGCGGGCGCGATCCAGCTGCCGGCGTCGGTGGTGACCGCCAGCACCCCGCGTCCGGCGTAGACGATCTGGTGCTCGTCGTGCCGGTGGGCGTCGATGCCACCACCGGCGGGCAGCGGACGCTGGCCCGTCGTCGCCCGGGGAGTGTGGCGGATTCTCGGCATCGCACGTCATGGTATCGGCCGCCGGAGCCGGTGGCCGGGGCGCGGATTTCCGCCACGGCCGTCAGCGGACGGCCAGTGCGCCGTCCACGTTCATGATGGTTCCGGTGGTCCAGCAGGCTCGTGGGGAGGCGAGGAAGGCCGCGGCGGCGGCCACCTCGTGGGGTTTTCCGGTCCGGTCCGGGGGAGGGGCGGCCGGGGCGTGGCCGTCATCGGCTCCGGGCCGCCGCCCGGCGCCCATCGGGACGAGACGGTCCCGTTCACAGGCCGGGGCGGGTACGGCGCCGGGTGCGATGCCGCCCACCCGGACACCGGAGGGGCCCAGCTCACTGGCGAGCGCCCGGGTCATCGCGTTGATGGCGCCGCAGGTGGCGGAGTAGGCCGCGGACGGGCGGTCGGCGGACGCCGTGTGGGCCCGGTAGCTGCTGATGTTGATGATGCTGCCGCGCCCCTCGACGAGTGCGGGCAGCAGCGCCTGGGCGAGGAGGAAGGGCACCCGGACATTGAGGTGGAGCATGGTGTCGAAGGAGTCGGCCGAGGTCTGGGCGAGCGGGCTGAAGTGTGCTGTGCCCGCGTTGTTGACCAGGGTGTCCACCCGCTCGGTGAGCGCGAGCACCTGACGCGCGGCGGCGGTGGCGGCGCCGGGGTCGGCCAGGTCGACGCGGAGGCCGCGTACCGTGGTGCCGTGTGCGGCCAAGGCGTGACGGGCCCGCTCCAGTTCGTCCCGGTCATGGGCGAGCAGCACCAAGTCGGCGCCCGCCGCGGCGAAGGCGTCCGCGATGGCGTAGCCGAGGCCCTCGCTGGCTCCTGTGATCACCGCGGTGGTGCCGGCGAGATGGCTCATGCACGGGCTCCCTTCGAAGTGGCGGTCCTGTCGCGGCGGCCTCCCTGAGCGGACAGATCTTGTCCGATTGGATCTTCAGCGTATGTATCCGGACAGATTCTGTCCATTTGATCGCCCGTCGGGTCGCCGTCCGACCGGCTCCGACGACACGTCCGTACCGCACACTGGGGTGTCATGGAGCTGCAGATCACCGCCACCTCGCCCGAGCATCCGGCGTCCCTGCTCGATCTGCCGTGGAACGTCCCGCTGGAGGAGTGGCCGGAGGAGCATCTGGTCGCGCTGCCCCGGGGCATCTCCCGCCATGTCGTCCGCTTCGCGCAGGCGGGCGGCGAGATCGTCGCGGTCAAGGAGGTCGGCGAGTGGGCGGCCGTGCGGGAGTACGGGCTGCTGCGGGATCTGGACCGGCTCGCGGTCCCCGCGGTGGACGCGCTCGCGGTGGTGACCGGGCGCACCGACGAGCACGGCGAACCGCTGGAACCGGCGCTGATCACCCGCCACCTGGTGGGGTCGCAGCCGTACCGGTCGATGTTCCAGACGACCATGCGGCCCAGCACCATCAGGCGGCTGCTCGACGCGCTCGCCGTGCTGCTGGTGCGACTGCACCTGGCCGGGTTCGCCTGGGGCGACTGCTCGCTGTCCAACACCCTCTTCCGGCGCGACGCGGGCGCGTACGCCGCGTATCTGGTGGACGCCGAGACCGGGCAGATCCAGCCGAGGCTCACCAGCGGGCAGCGGGAGTACGACGTCGAGGTGGCGCGGGTGAACATCGCGGGCGAGCTGATGGACCTGGAGGCGAGCGGTTCCCTGCACCCCTCGGTCGACCCGGTGCTCTTCGGCCAGGCCATCGTCGACCGCTACTGCGACCTGTGGCATGAGCTGACCCGCCAGTCGGTCTATCCGCTCGCTCAGCGCCACGCCATCGACCAGCGCGTCCGCCGCCTGAACGACCTCGGCTTCGACGTGGCGGAGATGCAGATCGAGCGCTCGCCCGACGGCGACACCGTCACCTTCGTGCCCAAGGTCGTGGACGCGGGCCACCACCAGCGGCAGTTGCTGCGGCTGACCGGACTCGACGCGGAGGAGAACCAGGCCCGCAGTCTCCTGAACGACCTGGAGACCTGGATGGCCACCCAGGACGACTACGCGCCCGGCGATCCGCTCGGAGCGCGCCCGGAGGTGCTCGCCCACCGGTGGGTCCGCGATGTCTTCCGCCCCACCGTGCGGACCGTGCCGAAGGAGCTGCGCGGTGCCACCGACACCGCCCAGATCTACTACGAACTGCTCGAACACCGCTGGCTGTTGTCCGAGCGGGCCGGCCGGGACGTGGGCCTGGACGCCACCGTCGAGGACTACATACGGACCGTCCTGGCGGACCGGCCCCACGGCTGACCCGCGCGCCCCCGGACCGGTGAGCCGGGCCGTCGCCGCCGACCGGCTCGACGAGGAGGCCCTGCGAGCGGCGGAGGCACCCCGTGCTCCTGGCCGGGCGGTGGTTCAGGACGTCGCGGTCAGCACGTCCCGGATCGACGCGATCACCCGCGGCGCCTGGTCGTTGAGGTAGAAGTGGCCGCCGGAGTAGACGTGGAGGTCGAAGCCACCGGTGGTGTGCCCGCCCCAGGCACGCGCCTCCTCCACGCTCGCCTTGGGGTCGTCGTCCCCCACGTGGGCGTGGATGGGCGTGGCCAGCTGCGGCCCCGGGGTGTAGCGATAGGTCTCGGCCGCCTTGTAGTCGCTGCGGATCGCGGGCAGCACCATCCGGAGGATCTCGTCGTCGCCGAGGAGCTGGGTGTCGGTGCCGCTGAGCGCCTTCACCTCGGCGATCAGCCCGTCGTCGTCGCGGAGGTGGACGGACTCGTCACGGTGGCAGGACGGGGCGCGCCGCCCCGAGGCGAACAGCGCCACCGGCACCACGCCCTTCTGCTCCAGGCGCAGGGCGACCTCGAAGGCCAGTGTGGCGCCCATGCTGTGGCCGAAAAGCGCCACCGGCTTGTCCGTGAAGGGCAGCAGCTCGGGCACCAGCGCGTCCGCCAGCTCGGGGATGTTGTCTATGCACTTCTCGTTGCGCCGGTCCTGGCGCCCCGGATACTGCACGGCGAGTACGTCGACCGCGGGCGAGAGGGCCTTGGAGACCGGGAAGTAGTAGGAGGCGGACCCGCCGGCGTGGGGCAGGCAGACGAGTCGCGTCGCCGCCGTCGGCGCGGGGTGGAACTGCCTGATCCACAGGCTTGTGCCGGTGGGGTTTGCGGTCACGTGATGTCCTTTCGTCCCGCTCGCTCTGCGGCGGCTGTCGGGTGGCTGGCACGCGCGTGCCTCGGGTCGCGCGCAGACCAGTAGACCACCCTGCCGGTCCCATCCGACCTGCGGCCACCCCTATTTCGGCCGGGAGTCCCCTAGTATTTCCCTCGTGTCGGTCATGTGGCGGAGGCAGTGACTCCGCCCCGTTCGGCCGTCCGCAGCGCCAGGTCCGCCAGCGCCTCGGGAGCCCCGGCCTGCCCTCGGATGCCGGGGAAGGCGTTGATGTCCACGATCAGCGGGGCGCCGCCTCCCGCGTCGATCAGATCCACCCCGTAGACGTCCAGCGAGAACACCGAACCGACCCGGAGCACCGGATCCAGCCAGCCCGGAGGCAGGGCGTCCGGGTCGAGCGGCAGGTTCGGGCCACGGCCGCCAGCGGCCAGCTCCGACCGGCGCAGCGCGGCGAACACCCGCCCCGCGACCACCCACAGCTTGTGGTCCCAGCCGTCGTTGGGGACGAAGTCCTGCACCACCACGGGCTCATCCGCCCAGTCAGCGGTGAGGGCGCGCAGGCGTACGGCGTCGTCCGCGCGGGCCACCAGGTCATGGCGGCGGCTGTGGCGGCTCTTGACGACGACGGGGCGACGGGGCGGCTCCGCCACCAGTTCGGCGAGCGAGGCCACGGTACGGGTGGGGGCGAACGGCAGATCGGCGCGGAGCGCCCGTTCGGCCATCGCCGTCCGGTCCTGGCACCGCGCGGTGGCCGCGGCGGAGTTCACCACCGGGGCGCCACGCCGCTCCAGGGACACCGCGAGCGCCAGCGCCCGCGGTGTCCGGGCCTTCAGCAGATAGACATCGGCGAGCTCTCCGGGGAAGGCCGGGTCCCGCGTCCCCGCCCCGTCGTGGCCGTGCGGATCGAGCGCCACCACCTCGTGGCGCGGGGTGAGCAAGGCCGCCACGTCGGCGAGGAGTTGATGGCCGGGGTCGGCGGTGATCAGGCCGACCCTCATCGGCCGCCGCTCACCGTGGCGGTCATCCGGCCCGTGACCGGGACCGGCCCCGGTGCGGGTACCGGCGGCTCGGCCCCGGCGAGGGCGCCGGCGAACGCGGGTTGGGGCCGGGCGCCGCCCCTGCGCGCCAGCTCCAGTACCGCGCGCCCCACCCGGGCCGCCGCGTCCGGCACCTCCTTGAAGCTGGGGAAGTCGTTCACGTCGACGACGACCGGCCCGTCCGGGCCCAGCAGCACATCCACCCCGTACAGATCGAGGCCGTACACCGCGCCGACCTCGGCGGCGATGGCCGCCACTTCGGCGGGCAGCGGCACCCGCCGGCCGCGTGCGCCCGCGTCGGGACCGAGCGGTGACACCCGCTCGGTGGCGTACAACTCCCCGGCCAGACAGTAGACCTTGAGGTCGATCCCCGAATTCGGCACATAGGGCTGGGCGATGAGCAGGCCCTCCGCCGCCAGCTCGGCGCGCAGCGCCCGCAGCCGGTCCGGGGTCGGCACCAGCCGCACGGCGCGCCCCGAGCTGCCGTCCGCGGGCTTGACCACCAGCGGGAACTCCGCCTCCGGTATCTCCTCCAGCGCCTCCGGGCGGGCCGCCGCGTAGGTGGGCGGCATCGGCAGGCCACGGTTGCGCCCGATGGCGGCGGCCAGCGCCTTGTCCCGTACGCCACGGATGGACCGGGCGTCGTTGACGGTGGTCAGCCCGACCGCCGCCGCGGCCTCCAGCAGCGTCAGCCCGGGTCCTCCGGACACCGTCTTGAGCACCCAGGCGTCATGGCTGCCCGCCCGCACCGCGTCGGACATCCGCATCAGGGAACGACCCGGCCGGACCACGTCCACCTGGTGGCCCCAGGCGGAGAGCTGACGGATCACCTCACGCGGCATGCCGTCGTGGCGATAGCGCTCCTCCACCAGAAAGCAGAGTCTCATCGGCCTTCTTCCTCGTCACCGGACAGGTTCCCGGGGCTGCTGCCGAGAGTGTCCGGCGCGCCATGGCTCCTCAGCATGTCATCCGCCGTTCTTTTACGATCTCCTGGGCCAACCCATGGCCGTCGGTGGCCCGTTCACCGGGCCCTGACGGGACCTGTTTACCGGGCTAAGTTTGCTTTACTCTGCTGAACATGACACTGACGCGCCGGGAGCGGGAAATACTCGCGCTGCTGCGGCGGGACCCGCTGGCCGGAGCCCAGTCCCTCGCCGACGCCCTCGGGACCACGCGGGCCGCGGTCAATGTGCACCTCTCCAACCTGGGCAAGAAGGGCGCCATCCTGGGGCGCGGCTACATCCTGCGCCAGGAGCACGCGGTGGTGGTCATCGGCGGGGCCAATGTGGACATCAAGGTGCGCAGCCTCGCCCCCGTGGCGTACCGCACCAGCAACCCGGGGCGGTCCCACACCAGCCCCGGCGGGGTCGCCCGCAACGTCGCCGAGAATCTGGCCCGGCTCGGCACCCCCACCCATCTCATCGCCGCCGTGGGTCAGGACGCGGCGGGGGAGCGGCTGCTGAGCGAGACCCGGGCCGCCGGGGTGCGCGTCGACCATGTGCACCGCGGCCCCCATCCCACCGGCACCTATACGGCGGTGCTGGACGCCGACGGCGATCTGGTCGTGGCCATCGCCGACATGGCCGCCACCGACGCGCTGGCCCCCGAGCACCTCCACGCCGCGCGGGAACTCATCGGCAACGCCGGTCTGCTGGTGCTGGACGGGAACCTCTCCCCCGGGGTGCTCTCCTACGTGCTGGACCTCGCCTCCGCCGCCGGCGTCCAGACCCTGATCGACCCGGTGAGCGTCCCCAAGGCGGCGCTGCTCGCCCCGCTGTTCGCCGCCGGGCGCCCGGTCTTCGCCGTCACGCCCAACGTGGCGGAGCTGGGCGCGCTCGCCGGCCGCGACCTCGACGGTGCCACGGACGCGGACGACCCGGAGCTGCTCCGGGCCGTGGCCGTCCTCCACGAGCGCGGGGCGCGGCATGTGTGGGTGCGGCTCGGGGCGCGCGGCTCCCTGCTCAGCACCCTGGACGAGGGCCGGGTGCCGCTGCAGGCGCCGCCGGCCGAGGTGCGAGACGTCACCGGGGCCGGTGACGCGATGCTCGGCGCGTTCGCCCACGCCCTGCTCGGTGGCGCCGACCCGGTGGACGCCGCCCGCTACGGTCACGCCGCCGCCGCGCTGACCGTGGCCACCCCCGCCACCGTACGACCCGACCTGACCCCGCGTCTGATCGAGGACGCGCTCGACGCCCCGCTGCGGAGGACCACATGACCACCCCCCACCCCCGGCTGACCCTCACCGAGGAGGTCGCGGAGGCCCTGCTCGACGGACGTCCGGTGGTCGCGCTGGAGTCCACGATCATCAGCCACGGCATGCCGTATCCGCAGAACGTCGAGATGGCCACCGAGGTCGAGGAGATCATCCGCGCCGAGGGCGCGGTCCCCGCCACCATCGCCGTCCTCCACGGCAGGCCGCGCGCCGGTCTGGACCGGGCCGATCTGGAACTGCTGGCCACCAGCCCGGAGGTGGGCAAGGTCAGCGTGCGCGACCTCGCCCATGTCATCGCGCGCGGCGGCCACGGCGCGACCACCGTGGCGTCCACCATGCGGCTCGCCGCGCTCGCCGGGATCCGGGTCTTCGTCACCGGTGGCATCGGCGGAGTGCACCGTGGGGCGCAGCGGTCCTTCGACATCAGCGCGGATCTCACCGAGCTCGCCACCACCCCGGTGGCCGTCATCAGCGCCGGGGTCAAGAGCATCCTCGACATCGGACTGACCCTGGAGAAGCTGGAGACCCTGGGCGTTCCGGTGCTCACCTACGGTACCGACGACTTCCCGGCCTTCTACTCCCGGGTGAGCGGCTTCCGCTCCCCGCTGCGGGTCGACTCGCCCGAGGAGATCGCCGCCACCATGCGCGCCCAGTGGGAGCTGGGCATGACGGCGGGGCTGAGCATCGCCAACCCGGTCCCCGAGGCCGAGGAGATCCCCGCCGACCGGATGGACGGCATCATCGAGCGGGCCCTCGCCGAGATGGCCGACGCGGGGATCGGTGGCAAGGACGCGACCCCGTATCTGCTGGGCCGGATCGTGGAGTTGACGGAGGGGGAGAGCCTGCGGACCAATATCGCCCTGGTCAAGAACAACGCGCGCCTCGGGGCGCGGATCGCGCTCCACTACGCCGCCGGGGCGAAGGGCGGATCGTGACGCGCCCGCCTCGAGGCCCCGATAACCGATTGCCGCCTTAAGGGGCCCGGTGCTGGGGTGGGCGCATGGACCATGATGTGGTGCGTGAGCTATACGACCGGGAGATGAGACTGGGCGCGCGGGCCGACGGCCCCGGCGTCCGGGTCGAGCGCGTGGGCGCGGTGGTGCGGCAGACCGGCGGCCGCGACGACTGGAACGGCGTCCTGTGGTCGGATCTGGACGACGCCACCGCCGACGCGGCGATCGCCGCGCAGATCCGGCACTTCGCGGGCGCCGACCGCGCGTTCGAGTGGAAGCTGTACGCGCACGACCGCCCCCGCGACCTCGGCGAACGGCTCCGGGCGGCCGGATTCGTCGCCGAGCCCGAGGAGACGCTGATGGTCGCCCACGTGGCGGAACTGGACACCGCCGTCGAACCGCCCGAGGGCATCCGGCTGCTCCCGGTGACCGACGCGGCCGGTGTGGAACGGGTGGTGGCCGTCCATGAGCGGGCGTTCGGCGACGACGGCACGGCTCTCCGGCACCGGCTCCTCGTCCAGCTCGCCGAGGGGCCGGACGCGGTCGTCGCGGTGGTGGCCATGGACGGGGACCGGCCGGTCAGCGCGGCGCGGATGGAGCTGCCGCCGGGCGCGCCGTTCGCCGGGCTCTGGGGCGGGGGCACCGTGCCGGAGTGGCGCGGACGGGGCGTCTACCGCGCCCTGGTCGCGTTCCGGGCCCGCATCGCCGCCGACCGCGGCTATCGCCATCTGCAGGTGGACGCGTCCAGCCTGAGCCGCCCGATCCTGCGCCGGCTCGGCTTCGTGTCCCTGACCACCACCACACCGTACGTCTACCGGACGTGAGGACAGCGGGGGACGGGGCGGACGTGGCCGGGGACTTGTCGGTGGGGTGTTCTACCGTCTGGCCATGACCACCTCCGATGATGTCCGTGCCATCGCCCTGTCGCTGCCGGAGACCACAGAGAAGATCGCCTGGTCGATGCCCACCTTCAGGGTGGCCGGGAAGATGTTCGCCACCCTGCCCGAGGACGAGACCTCGATGGCCGTCAGATGTCCCAAGGAGGAGCGGGCGGAGCTGGTGCTGGCGGAGCCGGAGAAGTTCTGGGTCGCCGGCCACGAGGCCAGTTCGGCCTGGGTGCGGGTGCGGCTCGCCGCGCTGGACGACCTCGATGAGCTGCGGGACATCCTGCTCGACTCCTGGCGGCAGGCCGCACCGGCCTCATTGCTCGAATGATCACACCAGGCGGCCGGTGATTCCTCGAAAAGCGGCGATATGGGTGTTCGGGCGGATAACCGACACGGGTGAAAGTACGGACTTTTCCCGGTAATCGGAGTGCCGTCTTCCGCTGTGCGGGGTTCCCTGGAGGGGGATCAGCGAGGGAGGCCGCATGGTGTACGGCCGCAGGACGAACCGCCCCGCGGTGTGCGGCGGCCCGCGCGCGGCCGCCGTCCTCCTGCTGCTGGCGGCCACGCTGCTGCATGCCGTGCTGGCCCTGGGGGTCGTCCGCGCCTCGCCGTCCACCGGACCGGAGCAGGGCGCGGCCGGGACGCCGAACCGGGCCCCGGCCCCCTCCGCGCCCGGTGAC
>NZ_JAEEAP010000158.1 GCF_016103465.1 Streptomyces sabulosicollis | reverse complement strand
TGTGTATAAGAGACAGCCCCCGCACCCCCGCCGAGACCACCCGCTGCGTCCTGGACTCCCTCGCCCTGGCCCACCGCCGCGCGATCGAGGACGCCGCCCGGCTGTCCGGCCGTACGGTCGGCGCCGTGCACATCGTCGGCGGCGGTGTGCACAACACGCTGTTGTGCCAGCTCACCGCCGACGCCTGCGGCCTGCCCGTGATCGCGGGCCCGGCCGAGGCGGCGGCGCTCGGAAACGTACTGGTCCAGGCCCGGACGGCCGGAGCGATCACCGGTGGTCTGCCAGAGTTGCGCGCCCTGCTTCACAGCACCCAGCCACTGAGGCAGTATGAGCCCACAGGTGATCATTCGGCGTGGGACCGGGCAGCCGCCCGGCTCGCAGACGCACCGGTCACAAGGGCCGCCACCGGCCAGGGCGACGAGGAGGAACCGTGCGCGTAGCGCTCTTCATCACCTGCGTCAACGACACCCTCTACCCGCGCACCGGCCAGGCCGTGGTCACGCTCCTGAGGCGGCTCGGTGTGGAAGTCGGCTTCCCGGAGGCGCAGAGCTGCTGCGGGCAGCCGCAGTTCAACACCGGCTACCGCCATGAGACCGAACCGCTGCTGCGCCGCTATGCCACGGCGTTCCGCGACTACGCATACGTGGTGACCCCCTCGGGGTCCTGCGCGGCGATGGTGCGGGACAACTACCCCCGGATGGGCGCCAAGGCCGCCGCCGAGGGGCGTGGCCAGGAGCTCGCGGACGCGGCGGCCGAGGCCGTTCCCAAGACGTACGAACTCACCGAGTTCCTCACGGATGTCCTGAAGGTCACCGATGTCGGCGCGTACTACCCGCACACCGTGACCTACCACCCCACCTGCCACGGGCTGCGGATGCTGAAGCTCGGCGACCGCCCGCGCTCGCTCCTCGCCGCCGTGAAGGGGCTGAATCTGGTGGAGCTGCCGGGCGCCGAGGAGTGCTGCGGCTTCGGCGGTACGTTCGCCGTCAAGAACGCGGCCGTCTCGGCGGCCATGGGGGCGGACAAGGCGCGCAACATCACGGCGACCGGCGCCGAGGCCGTGTGCACGCTCGACAACTCCTGCCAGATGCACATCGGCGGCACACTCGCCCGCCAGGGCTCCACGGTCCGCCCCGTCCACCTCGCCGAGATCCTGGCCAGCACGGAAGGAGACGTCTGGTGAGCGGAACCCACCAGGCCACCTACCTGGGGATGCCCGCCTTCCCGCGGGCGGCCGACGCCTCGACCCGGAACACCCAGCTGCGCGCCAACCTCCGCCACGCCACCCACACCATCCGCGCCAAGCGCGCCACGGCCGTGGCCGAACTGGACGACTGGTCGCGGCTGCGCGCCGCGGGCGCGGCCATCAAGGACCGTACGCTGCGCCATCTCGACCACTATCTGGAGCGGTTGGAGAGCGCGGTCACGGCGGCCGGCGGCCATGTCCACTGGGCGGCGGACGCGGACGAGGCGAACCGGATCGTCACCGAGCTGGTGCGGGCCACGGGCGAGCGCGAGGTCGTCAAGGTCAAGTCGATGGCCACGCAGGAGATCGGCCTGAACGGCGCCCTCGCCACCGCCGGGATCACCGCGTACGAGACCGATCTCGCCGAGCTGATCGTGCAACTCGGCGACGACCTCCCGTCGCACATCCTGGTCCCGGCGATCCACCGCAACCGGGGCGAGATCCGCGACATCTTCACGGAGAAGATGTCCCAGTGGGGCCGCCCGGCCCCGCCGGGGCTGACCGACGCGCCCGCCGACCTCGCCGAGGCCGCGCGGCTCCACCTCCGCGAGAAGTTCCTGAACGCCAAGGTGGGGATCTCCGGCGCCAACTTCATGGTCGCGGAGACCGGCACGCTCGTGGTCGTGGAGTCCGAGGGCAACGGCCGGATGTGCCTGACCCTCCCCGAGACGCTGATCTCCGTCGTCGGCATCGAGAAGGTCGTCCCCACCTTCCAGGACCTGGAGGTCTTCCTCCAGCTCCTGCCCCGCTCCTCGACCGCCGAGCGGATGAACCCGTACACCTCCACCTGGACCGGCACCACCGACGCGGACGGCCCGCGCGCCTTCCACCTCGTGCTCCTCGACAACGGCCGCACCGACACCCTCGCCGACACCGTGGGCCGGCAGGCGCTGCGCTGCATCCGCTGCTCGGCGTGTCTCAATGTGTGCCCGGTGTACGAGCGGGCGGGCGGCCATGCGTACGGATCGGCGTACCCGGGCCCCATCGGCGCGATCCTCACCCCCCAACTGCGCGGCACCCAGAGCGAACTGGACGCCTCCCTCCCGTACGCCTCGTCCCTGTGCGGGGCGTGCTACGAGGTGTGCCCGGTCGCCATCGACATCCCGGAGATCCTGGTCCACCTGCGGGAGCGCGTGGTCGAGGGCGGCCCCGTTTCCGTCCGTGGCACCCGCGCGGTCATCAAGCCCGCCAAGGGCCACGCCGCCGAGCGCGCCGCGATGCGCGCCGCCCGCTGGGCCCTGGACCACCCCCGGCTGCTGCGCACCGGCCAGCGGCTGGCCTCCCGCACCCGCCGCTTCCATCCGCGGCGGCTGCCCGGGCCGGGGCGGGCGTGGAGCGATACGCGGGAGCTGCCGAGGGTGCCGGAGGAGTCGTTCCGCGACTGGTGGCAACGCACCGGGGGCGGGAGCCGCACGGAGGGAAGGAAGAAGACCACATGACCCCGCCAGACCCCGGCTCCCCGAACCCCGGCGCGCCCGGCTCCGGCGCCCGGAGCGGCCCGAGCACGCGGAACTCGCGCGCCCTGGTCATGGCCCGCATCCGCCGCGCCCTGGCCGATGTGCCGCGCGCCGAGACACCCGGCGAGGTGCCGGTCGAGCGCACCTACCACCGCGTGCACGGCGACCGCACCCCCGCCGGGACCGCGGACCTCCTCGCGGAGAACCTGGCCGACTACCGTGCGATCGTCCACCGCACCGACGCCCCGTCGTCCCTCCCGGCCCTGATCGCCCGCCTCCTCGCCGACCGCGGCGCGACCAGCGTGGCCGTGCCCCCGGGCCTCCCCGACAGGTGGCTGTCCGCCGTCCCCGACGCGGTGCGCCGGGTTCCGGACACGGCGGAGCTGACCCCGCACGATCTGGACGCGGTGTCGAGTGTGGTGACGGGCTGTGCGGTGGCCATCGCGGAGACCGGCACCGTGGTCCTGGACGCCGCCCCCGACCAGGGCCGTCGCCGGATCACCCTGGTGCCCGACCACCACATCTGCGTGATCCGCGTGCCCGACCAGGTGGTGGGCTCCGTCCCCGAGGCGCTTGACCGGCTGGACCCGGCGCGCCCGTTGACCTGGATCTCGGGCCCGTCGGCGACCAGCGACATCGAACTCGACCGCGTGGAAGGCGTCCACGGCCCCCGCACCCTCGAAGTGATCCTCACCGGAGCGGAATCCGCTGGTCGGAGCTGACGGAGCGGCAAGAGACCCCGGGAGGCATACCCCTGCCGCAACGGGGCATATGCCATGGGGACATAGAGGGGAACACCTGCGCGGGGGATGCGGTCTTCCTCACATACCGCCGGTAACACCGCTGTTGGGCGGTTTACGCCGATGCCGTTGTCGGTAGGGGCCTCTACTCTTATGGTCATGCGTCCGACTCCTCCTCACCAACCTGCCTTACTGACCACCCTCTCCACCGACCAGGCCAACGAGGCGATACGCGTCTTCCTGCGGGCCCGGGCAGGCCGGGCGCTGCGGCCTTCGGAGCGGGCCGAGTACAGCCGGTTGCTGAAGATCTACACACGGGCGTTGCGCGGCGAGGTCGAAAAGGCCGCCTGAGCGGCACAGGCGCAGAGCGCACAGCGGCCCGCGCCGACCACCGGGGAGAAAGCGGCCGACCACAGGTGAAAAGCGGGGGGACGCCATGCGGGCGGTGGGGAAGGTCGTCTTAGGAGCACTGTCAGCGGGGCTCCTGGGGGTCGCCGGCTACGGCGGATACAACCTCTACACGGGCGTGACCGGCGGCGATACCACCGCCGCCCATGACGGTCCGGTGACCGCGGACGAGACCCGGCGGACCGCCCGGGAGTTCCTGGACGCGTGGGCGGACGGCAATGACATGCTGGCCGCCGGGCTCACCAACGACGCCGAATCGGCCATCGGCGCCCTCAGCGGCTACCGCGACGACGGGCACGTGAAGAAGGTGACGGCCACCCCGGGCACGGCGCGGGGCACCACGGTCCCGTTCACCATCGAGGCCGAAGTGGTCTTCGGCAAGGCCCGGTCCGACTGGACCTACACCTCACGGCTGACCGTGGTGCGCGGCAGGACGACCAAGAAGCCGCTGGTCGACTGGAAGCCCTCGGTCCTCCACCCCGAGCTGGGCGCCGACGGGTCCGTGCGGACGGACCTCGCGGACAACCCGCCGGTCCGGGTGCTGGACCGGGACGGCAAAGAGCTGCGGCAGGGCCGCTACCCCTCGCTCGACCCGGTGCTGATCGCGCTGCGCGCGCGATACGGCGCGGACGCGGGCGGCAGGGCCCGGGTGGAGGTGTCGGCGGTCAAGCCCGACGGGACCGTCGGAGCCACGCTCCATGTGGTGACCAAGGGCACGCCGGGCACGCTGCGCACCACCCTCGACGCGGGGGTCCAGAAGAGCGCCGAGAAGGCCGTGGCCGCACGGGACGGCGCCTCCGTGGTGGCACTCAAGCCCAGCACCGGGGAGATCCTGGCGGTGGCCAACTCCGACCGGGCCGAGTTCAACGCCGCGCTGCAGGGGCAGACGGCGCCGGGATCGACGTTCAAGATAGTCACCGCGGCCACCCTGCTGGAGGCGGGCAAGGTCAGCCCGAACCGCCCGGTGCCGTGCCCGAAGACGGCGGCGTACGCGCAGGGCATGACGTTCCACAACGTCGAGGACAGCGAGAACCCCGCCGCCACCTTCGCGCAGGACTTCGCGGCGTCCTGCAACACCGCGTTCGTCTCGCTGGCCGGGGCCGTGCCCGATGGCGCGCTGGCCCACGAGGCGCGGACCGTGTTCGGGCTGGGGCTGAACTGGCGGGTCGGGGTCACCACCTTCGACGGCGAGGTGCCGGACGGAAGCGGCGACGACAAGGCCGCGGCCATGATCGGCCAGGGCACGGTCCAGATGAACCCGCTCACCATCGCCTCCGTCGCGGCCACGGCCCAGACGGGCACCTTCAGGCAGCCCGTCCTCGTGCCGCGCTCCGTCGACCACCGCGAGATCGCCACCAGCGACCGCAGCCTCGGCCCGGCCACCGTGTCGCAGCTGAAGGCGATGATGCGGCTGACCGCGACCAGCGGCACCGCCGCCCGGGCGATGTCCGGGCTCACGGGCGACATCGGGGCCAAGACGGGTTCGGCCGAGATCGACGGCCAGCCCAGGACCAACGCCTGGTTCACCGCCTACCGGAACGACATGGCGGCCGCCGCCGTGGTCACCCGCGGTGGACACGGCGGGGATGCCGCCGGACCCGTCGTCCGCGCGGTGCTCGAGGCGGGCTGAGCCTCCGGTCAGCACTCCCCCAGCTGCCCCAACGCTTCGTACAGGGGTTGGGCGAAGGGGTTGTCCATGGTCTGGCCCACGCTCTAGCCTGGCGCGGCACCCGCGACACCGCAGCACCTGCCCGCGCAGAGGGGATTCCGGCGTGAAGCGCACGTCCCGCGATATACGCACCGCCAACCGCTACGGGGTGCTGCGCCATATCGTCGCCCGGTCCCCCGTCTCCCGGCAGGAGGTGGCCGCCGCCACCGAGCTGAGCCTGGCCACCGTGGCGAATCTCGTCGGTGAGCTGCTCGACCTCGGGATGCTGGTCGAGGTCGGCTACGAGGACTCCGCCGGCGGCCGGCCGCGCGGGCTGGTCGCGGTCAACTCCTCGGGCGGCGCGCTGATCGGCGTGGACGTCGCGGAGACGTACATCCATGTCGAGCTGTTCGACCTGGCGCTCACCGTGCTGGCCCGCGCCGACGAGGAGTTGCGCCCCGAGGAGAACGACCCGGCCAAGGTGGTGGCGCACATCGCCGCCGCCGTGTCCTCGGTCGTCGAGCAGGCGGACGTGGCCGCGGACCGGGTGCTGGGCGTCGGCGTCAGCATGCCGGGGCAGGTGGACCGCGAGGGCGGGGTCTCGGTCTTCGCCCCCAACTGGGACTGGCATGACGTCCCGCTGCTGCGGCTGCTGGCCGAGCACATCCCCTACCCCCTCCACCTGGACAACCCGCTGCGCGCCTGCACCGTGGCCGAGCAGTGGTTCGGCGCGGCGCGCGGGCGGAACGACGCCGTGGTGGTCAACCTCGGTACGGGCGTGGGGGCGGGGCTGGCGCTCGGCGGCACCCTGCACCGCGGGGTCAGCAACAGCGCCGGGGAGTGGGGGCACACCACCCTCATCCTGGACGGACGGCAGTGCCACTGCGGCAACCAGGGGTGTGTGGAGACCTACGTCGGCGCCCCCGGCATCATGCGGAACCTGAGCGAGCTGAGCCCGGACAGCCCGCTGCTGCACCCGGGCGACCAGACGGCCACCATCGAGGCGCTGGGACGGGGCCTCGCGGAGGGCGATCCGGTGGCCGGGAAGGCCGTGCGGGCCACCGCGCGCTATCTCGGCGCCGCCCTCGCCGATCTGATCAATCTGCTCAACCCGGAGGTGATCGTGCTCAGCAGCTGGGTGGCGGCGGCCCTCGGAGAGCCGCTGCTCGCCGAGGTGCGCGCGGCGGTGGCGGTGCGCGCGCTGCGCCGCCCGCTGGCGAACACCGAGATCGTGCTGTGCCCGATCCCGTCCAACCCCGTGAGCCTCGGCGCGGCGACCTTCGCCCTGGAGGGCTCGCTCGCGTCGGTGGGACTGAAGAACCGCCGCACCACGCCGAGAGGCCGCGGCACGGCCTGAGAAACCGCGGTACCCCCGCAGGAACCGCAGCACACCTTCGCGTCGCCGGAGGGGTGTCATGTCAAAGACGCCCCCTTACCGCACCCACTTCGTCCAACCCCTTGCCGAAGCCTTCGTCTATGGCTAACGTCCCGCTGCACCAAGGAACGTGACCGAACCTGGCGGCGACGGAGACGAGGACGTCATATGTCGGACATCAGCAGGGGCAGGGACTGGGACCGCCGCGGCGTGCTGCGCGCGATGGGCGGGGTGGCGGCCCTCGGCGGACTCGCCGCCTGCGGTTCGAACACCGGCCGCTCGGGCGGCGGCGACAAGTCGATCAAGCAGATGTACCACGCCTATGGAGAGCAGGGCACGCAGCAGGCGGCGAAGAAGTTCGCCGACGCCTATGACAAGGCCAAGGTCACCATCGAATGGGTGCCGGGCGAATACGAGTCGAAGCTGGCGACCACGCTGCTGGGGTCCGGGGCACCGGACGTCTTCGAGTACCACCCCGATCTCCAGCTGGTGCGCTCCCGCCAGATCGTGCCCCTCGATGACCTCATCGCCGATGTCAAGGACGACTTCCTGCCGGAGGACATCACGGCGAATTCCGTGGACGGGAAGGTCTACGGCATCCGCATGATCGACGATCCGCAGTTCTTCTTCTACCGCAAGTCCCTCTTCGAGAAGGCGGGGGTCAAGCCTCCGGCCACCTTCGACGAGCTGATCGACGCCGCGCACAAACTCACCAGCGGAAAGGTCAAGGGGCTCTACATCGGCCAGAACCTCAAGACCATCAGCAAGCCGCTGGTGTGGTCCACCGGTCCGCACTACCTGGACGCGGACCACAAGATCGCCTACCACACCGACAACCTCGTGGAGACCCTCACCAAGGCGCGGGAGCTGTACAAGAGCAAGTCACTGCTGCTGGGCGCCCCCACCGAGGTCTGGGACCCGGCCAGCTTCCTCCAGGGCCTGTGCGCCATCCAGTGGTGCGGCATATGGGCGATACCGGCGGTCCAGAAGGCGTTCGGCGACGACTTCGGGATCTTCCCCTTCCCCAAGTCCGGGGCCGGGGGACGCCAGGTGGTCTACAACGGCGGCTGGTCCACCTATGTGTCCGCCAAGGCCAAGGACGTCGACGCGGCCAAGGAATTCGTCAAGTGGCTGTGGATCGACCAGAAGAAGTACCAGCAGGAGTGGGCGCTGGACTACGGGTTCCACATCCCCGCGCGCAAGAGCATCGCCGCCGGGGCGGACAAGCTCAAGAGCGGAGTGGCGGCCGAGGCGGTCGAGCTGTTCAACACCCACGGCGTCTTCGACGATCCGTACTGGACCGAGGGGATGTTCAACATCCTGCTCGACGCGGTGGTCAATTCGGTGCGCGACAACAAGAACCCGGAAGCCGAACTCGACAGCGCCGACAAGAAGATCGAGCGCGCGCTGAAGAAGCTCGGATAGGCCGGCGACGGGAAGCGCCATGGCGACCACCACACCCACCCACAGCGCCGCGAGGGGCCGAGCGCCCCGCGGAGCGGCCCCCGTCCGACGACGACCGCGGGGTCTCGGCGGCTCCCGCGGCCGCACCCTCAACTTCTGGCTGTTCACCGGCCCGTTCCTGATCGGGCTGATCGTCTTCGTCTATGTGCCGATCGGCTGGAGCCTGTGGCTGAGCCTGCACAACGCCCAGGGCACCGTCACCCCCACCGAGTTCGTCGGTCTGGCCAACTACGCCGATATGCTCGGCGACGGCGATTTCGTGGACAGCCTGGTCAACTTCACGGTCTTCGCCGCGATCATCGTGCCGATCACCTACGCCCTCTCCCTCACCCTCGCGCTGCTGGTCCACCGCATCCGCTTCATGAAGGCGTTCTTCCGGTCGGTCTTCTTCCTCCCCACCGCCTGCAGCTTCGTCGTGGCCTCGCTGGTGTGGAAGATGTCGCTGTTCAACGGGTTGCGGTACGGGATGATGAACACCGTGCTGGGCTGGTTCGGCGTCGACTCCGTCGCCTGGCTCGCCTCCCCGCATCCGCCCTGGTACTGGCTGGTGATCTGCTCCGCCCGGCTGTGGCTGCAGTGCGGCTTCTACATGATCCTCTTCCTGGCGGCACTCCAGAACATCCCGCGTGAGCTGTACGAGGCGGCCGCCGTGGACGGCGCGAGATCCGGCTGGCAGACGTTCCGGCACATCACCCTGCCACAGCTGCGCGCCACCTCGGTCGCGGTCGTCCTGCTGCTGCTCATCGCGGCGTACCAGGCGTTCGACGAGTTCTACAACATCCTCGACGAGGGCCGGGCCACCTGGGGCCGGCCGCCCCTGGTCGACCTCTATCTGCAGGCGCTCGGCGCCAACCAGGACTACGGCCACGCCAGCGCGGGCGCCCTGATCCTCGCCCTGCTGATCGCCCTGGTGACCCTGGCGCAGGGCAGGTTCCTCGGCTTCGGAAGAGGTGACGAGAAGTGACCGTCTTCGGAAGGGGTGACGAGAAGTGACCGTCACGACGCCCGGGCCCGCCGGGGCCCGCAAGCGCTCCGCGCGCTCGGTCATGAGCAACACCGGCCTGTACCTCGCCCTCGGCGTGGCCACGCTGCTGTTCCTCGTGCCCTTCTATCTGATCGTCCGCAACGCGCTGTCCACCGACGCCGACATCACCGGTGAGAGCTGGCGGTTCTTCCCCGCCGACCTCCAGTGGGGGAACGTCAAGGAGCTGTTCGAGGACCCCTCCGTGCCGTTCGCGAAGGCCCTGTGGAACTCCACGGTGGTGGCCGTGCTGCACACCCTGGGCACCCTGCTGGTCTGCTCCCTGGCCGGGTACGGCCTGGCCCGCATCCCGTACCGGCACGCCAACAAGGTGCTGTACGCGGTGCTGTTCACCCTGATGGTCCCGGCGGCGGTGACCTTCGTGCCGAGCTATGTGCTGGTGTCCTCGCTGGGCTGGGTCTCCTCGCTGCGCGGTCTGATCATCCCGGGGCTGTTCAGCGGGTTCACCGCGTTCCTCTTCCGCCAGTACTTCCTCGGCTTCCCCAAGGAGCTGGAGGAGGCGGCCCGGGTGGACGGGCTCGGCTACTGGGGCGCGTACTGGCGCATCGTCGTGCCGAACTCGCTCAACTTCTTCGCGGCGATCTCGGTCATCACCTTCATCAGCGGCTGGAACGCCTTCCTGTGGCCCCTGGTCATCGGCCAGGATCAGAGTTCGTGGACCGTGCAGGTCGCGCTGTCCTCGTACATGACCGCACAGACCATCAACATCCACCTGATCTTCATGGCGACGGCCGTTTCGATCCTGCCACTTGTCCTGGTCTTCGTGTTCCTGCAGCGCTGGCTGGTGCAGGGTGTGGCACAGACCGGTATCAAGGGCTGACCGAGGAGAGTCGATGAGCTCCACGCAGCACACGCCACTGCCCTACTACGAGGACGTGTCCCCCGGCGCGGGAACGCTGCCGCCCCGCCCCTGGACCCCGTCCTCCGACGCCGCGCGGCTGAGCCTGAACGGGACGTGGTCCTTCCGGCTGTCGCCGACCGCCACCGCCGAGGACGACTCCTTCGCCCGCCCCGGCTACGACGCCCGCGGCTGGGACGAGACCCCGGTGCCCGGCCACTGGGTGCTGCACGGCCACGGGGCGCCGATCTACACCAATGTGCGCTACCCCTTCCCGGTGGATCCGCCGCGCGTCCCCGACGAGAACCCGACCGGTGACCACCTGCGCGTCTTCGACCTGCCCGGCGACTGGCCGGCCGGCGGGGACGCGGTCCTGCGCTTCGAGGGCGTCGAGTCCTGCGCCCGGGTCTGGCTCAACGGCGAGGAGCTGGGCACCTTCAAGGGCAGCCGGCTGCCGCACGAGTTCGCGGTCGGGAGCCTGCTCCAGCCGTCGGGCAACGTCCTGGCCGTACGGGTCCACCAGTGGTCCTCCGGAAGCTACCTCGAGGACCAGGACCAGTGGTGGCTGCCCGGGATCTTCCGTGAGGTGACCCTCGAGCACCGCCCCGAGGGCGCGCTCGACGACTACTTCGTCCACGCCTCGTACGACCACACCACCGGCGAGGGCACGCTGCGGATCGACTCCGACCCCGGCGGCCGGGTCACCGTCCCCGAGCTGGGTCTTGACCTGGCCACCGGGGAGAGCGCCACCGTCCCCGTCGAGCCGTGGACGGCGGAGACGCCCCGGCTGTACGAGGCGTGGCTGACCACCGTGGGCGAGAGCGTCTCGCTGCGGGTGGGTTTCCGTACCGTGGTGGTCGAGGACGGGCTGCTCAAGGTCAACGGCCGGCGGGTGCTCTTCCGCGGCGTCAACCGGCATGAGTTCCACCCTTCGAGCGGACGGGCGGTGGACCTCGCGACCATGCGCCGCGATCTGGTGCTGATGAAGCAGCACAACATCAACGCCGTGCGCACCAGCCACTATCCGCCGCACCCGGCCTTCCTCGGGCTCTGCGACGAGCTGGGGCTGTGGGTCATCGACGAATGCGATCTGGAGACCCACGGCTTCGTCGACCTGGACTGGCGGAACAACCCGGTGGACGACGACCGCTGGACCCCGGCGCTGCTCGACCGCGCCGAGCGGATGGTCGAGCGCGACAAGAACCACCCGTCCGTCGTGATGTGGTCGCTGGGCAACGAGTGCGGGACCGGGCGCGGCCTGTCCGCCATGGCCGACTGGATCCGGGAGCGCGACCCGTCCCGGGTGATCCACTACGAGGGCGATCTGTCCTGCGCCGACACGGACGTCTACTCGCGGATGTACGCGCCGCACGAGGAGGTCGACCAGATCGGCCGGCGCGCCGAGCCTCCGTGGGGCGACCCGGAGCTGGACGCGAAGCGCCGGGCGCTGCCGTTCATCGAGTGCGAGTACGCGCACGCCATGGGCAACGGTCCCGGCGGGCTGAGCGAGTACCAGCGGCTGTTCCAGGAACACGAGCGCTGCCAGGGCGGTTTCGTCTGGGAGTGGATCGACCACGGCTTCACCCGGCGCGCCCCCGACGGCCGCTTCTACCACGTGTACGGCGGCGACTTCGGCGAGGAGCTGCACGACGGGAACTTCGTGTGCGACGGGCTGGTCTTCCCCGACCGCACCCCCTCCCCCGGCCTGATCGAGTACAAGAAGGTCATCGAGCCGGTGCGGATCGAGGGTGACGGGGCCGACGGCACGGTCCGGATCACCAACGGCCATGACTTCGCCGACCTGTCCCATCTGGTCTTCTCCTGGACCTACGAGGCCGAGGGCGAGGCGATCGGCTCGGGTGAGCTGGCGGTGCCGCCGCTGCCCCCGGGCGAGTCCGCCGATCTGAAGCTCCCGGCACCGCCCGACGCCGCGGCGGGAGCGGAGGCGTGGTGGACGGTCGAGGCGCGGCTCGCGTCCGCGACGGCGTGGGCCGGGGCGGGCCATACGGTGGCCTGGGCCCAGCTCCCCGCCGCCGTACCCGGCACCGGCCGGGCGCGCGCCCTCGCCGTGGGAGAGGCGCCGCGCCGCGACGGCGACCGGATCGTCCTCGGCCCCGGCGTCTTCGACGCGGCCACCGGCGCCCTGACCTCCCTCGGCGGGCTCCCCCTGACCGAGCCGCCCCGGCTGGACGTCTGGCGCGCGCCCACCGACAACGACAACGGCGCCTCCTGGCAGCCGGACGAGCGCTGGGGCCTGATCTGGCGCCGGTTGGGGCTGCACCGGATGCGGCACCGCACCGACGCGGTGGAGACGACGCCGGACGGTGCCCTGACCGTCCGTACCCGCGTCGCGCCCGCCGCCGTGGACCTCGGCCTGGAGACGGTCCACCGCTGGACCGCCGACGGGGACGGACGGCTGAGCCTGGCGGTCTCCGTCACCCCGCTGGGCGAGTGGAGCTGCCCGCTGCCGCGCCTGGGGCTGCGGCTCGGGGTCCCGGCCGCGCTGGGGAACGCCGAGTGGTTCGGCGGCGGCCCCGGCGAGGCGTACCCGGACACCCGCGCCGCCGCGCGGGTCGGACGGTGGGCGCTGTCGGTGGACGAGCTCCAGACGCCGTACGTCCGTCCGCAGGAGAACGGCGCCCGGATCGACGTCCGCTGGGTGCGGCTGACCGGGCCGGACGGATCGGGGGTGCGGATCGAGGGTGAGCCGGCGTTCTGGTTCACCGCGCGCCGCTGGACCACCGAGCAGCTCGACGCGGCCGAGCACACCCCGGATCTCGAGCCGTCGTTCGACACGGTGTGGGTGAACCTGGACCACGGACAGCAGGGCATCGGCAGCCAGTCCTGCGGCCCGGGGGTGCTGGACGAGCACCGCCTGGACGCGGCCCCCGCCGAGTTCTCGTTCACCTTCTCGCGGTTGAGCTGACGGGCGTACGGTCCGGGGCCGGTCCTGGCGACCGGCCCCGGACCGTTGTGCCTACTCCACCCGCACCGCACCCGCCGGTCCGAGCCGCGCCCGCCGCACCTCGCCGTCCCACCAGGTGACCGTGAGCAGATGGGTCCCGTCCTCGGCCGGGCCCGCCGCGGCGCGGACCAGACCGGCCAGCGGGGGCGCGCCGGGGTCGGCCGTGAGGCGGGCGAGGCAGAGGAACAGGTCGCCTCCGGCGCGGCCCGTCGTCTCACCGGCCAGCGCGGGGGAGACGGCGCGCCGGGCGAAGGCCGTGGGGGCGGCGGGCAGGGCGCAGTCCCTCATCAGGCCGTGGAGCGGCAGCAGGTCGGACCACGGCCCCTCCCCCTCGGCCGGGGGTTCCGGCACCGCCCAGCCCGTCTGGCGGACGGCGCGGCCCGGCGCGGCACCGGTCACCAGGTGGATCCGGACCTCCACGGCGCCGCGTACCAGCACCAACGAGGTGACACGGACCTCCTCGCCCTCCTCCGGCTCCTCCCCCACCAGCCGCGCCCGGTGGCGCGAGGCGGCCCAGCCGTCACCCGCGCCCAGCGGCTCCAGCGCGGTGCGCAGGGAGATCCGGCCGCCGTGGACCAGACCGAAGTGGTTGTCGGGGGCGACACCGTACGGGAAGGGACCGGTGGCCGTGGAGTAGGCGAGGCGGGCGTAGTGGGGGTCGTCCTGGTCGGGATCGCCGGGTGGCGGCAGGTGTTCGCTGCCGTGGTTGTGGAGCCGGACCAGGCCGTCGCTCGCGGTGGACTGCAGCAGCCAGTTGGGGCCGGGGACGGCGCGCGCCGCGTCCGCCCGCTCGGCGGGCCCCGGCTCCTCGCGCGCCGTCCAGACCTCGTGGCCGGCCGGGAGGAGCAGCCCCAGGAAGCCCTTGGCGGCCCAGTACGGGGAGGCGGGGCCGGAGTAGGGCTGGAGGACGCCGTCGTACGGGCCGTACCAGCCGAGCGTGAGCAGCCCGCGGTCCGTGGTCGCGCCCCGGTCGAGGAAGTGGCGCAGGGCGCCGGAGGCGAGGCGGCGGGTGGTCCCGGGGTCGAGCGGGGTGTGGCCGGTGAGGGCGCCCAGCCACAGGGGCGCGGCGGCGGCGAAACGGTACGTCAGGGAGCGGCCCTGGTGCAGCGGGGCCCCGTCGCCGCCGAAGAGGTGGGCGTAGTCGGCGAGATGGGCGGCCAGTCGGCCCCCGTAGCGGGTGAGCCGCTCGCCGTCCTGGGACAGCCATGCCTCGAGCGCCGGATACAGGTGCAACGCCCAGCCGTTGTAGTAGTCGAAGGCGCGGCCCGCGCCGTCGCTGTACCAGCCGTCGCCGGAGTACCACGGCTCGATGCGCTCCAGCCCGCGGGCCACGGCGGCGCGGGCGGCCTCCGGCTCGACGCCCGCCTCGGCGAGGAAGCCGCCGACGGCGACGGGGAACAGCTCCCAGTTGCTGGGCACGGGTTCGGCGGTGAGCGCGTCCAGCAGCCAGGCCGCCACCCGCTCCCGCACGCCGTCGTCGAGCCGGTCCCACAGCCAGGGGCGGGTGAGCCGCAGCCCGAGGGCGATCGAGGCGGACTCGACCAGCGGCTGGCCGCGGTCGGTGATCCGGGGCCAGTCCTCGGGCCCGTCGCCGCCGGGGTGCGCGGTGCCGGTGGCGAGCCCGTGCGCGTACCGCTCCAGCAGCCCGCGGGGGTCGGCGCCGTGCGCGCCCGCGACGCGGAAGGCGGCCAGCAGAAACGTCCGTGCGTAGCCCTCCAGGCCGTCGGAGCGGGGGCCTGACCAGCTCGGCCGGTCGCCGGGGAGCGGGTAGAGGGCGCCGCCGGGGGTCGCGTACGGCGCCACGGCGGCGAGCAGGCCGTCGGCGGCGGCCTCCCAGTGGGCGCGGGTCCAGCCGGTGCGGGGGCTGAGGGCGCGGTCCTCCGGGGGGAGCGCGAGGCGCGGTGTGTGGCGCGGCGCGGGGTGCGGTGTGTGGCGCGGTGCGGGGTGCGGTGTGTGGCGCGGCGCGGGGTGCGGTGTGTGGCCGGTCATCGCAGCACCCCTGCCGGGACGAGGTGCTGGGCGCGCAGCTCGCCGAGCACCAGCCGCGCGAACTCGGTGGCGCCGTGCGCGGAGGTGTGGGTGTTGTCGCGGGCCTCGTCGTAGAGGTACAGCCGCTTGGACTCCTCGGGGCCGAGCTCCTCCACGCGTCGCTTGGTGAGCGTGGTCAGGTCGATGAGCGGTACCCCCCGCTCGGCGGCGAGCGAGCGTGTCTCGGCGGGCAGGTTCACCCCGAGGCCGTTGATGTGCAGGGCGGTGGCGTTGTCGAGGGTGCCGTCGTCGTTGAACCAGCGGCGCACGATGGGGGTGACCAGTACGGGCTTGCCGCCGCGCGCCCGTATGCCGTCGAGCAGCGCGCCGAGGTGGGCGCGGTAGTCGGCGGCGGTCGTCTGCTTGTCGTTGTGGGCGAACTGGATGAGCACGGTGTCGCCCGCGCGGATCAGCGGACGCATGGTGGCGAAGAGCCGCGGATCGGCGAGGAAGGAGCCCGAACTCTCGCCCGAGTCGGCGTAGTTGGCGACCGACAGCCCGCGCCGGAAGAACTGCGGCAGCTGCTGGCCCCACCCCGTGTAGGGGGCGGTGAGCTGGTCGCACACGGTGGAGTCCCCGGCGAGGAACAGCTGGTGGTGGCGGCTGGGGGCGGCCTCGGCGGCCTGAGCTGCCTCGGCGACCTGCGTGACCTCCGGGACTCTCGTGACCTCCGGGACCTTCGTGACCTTCGGGACTTTCGTGATCTTCAGGACTCTCGTGACCCTCAGACCGGCGAGGCGCGGCGCGGCGCCGCCGAAGGCGAGGTCGAGCCCGGGGCTGCCGCTGGGCCCGGTGGGCTCGCCCTCCGGCTCCCGTACGTTGACGGTGAAGGAGCGGATGAGCCGCTGCCCGGCGGCGGTCGGCGTGGCGGCGAGCATCGCCCGCCGCGACTCGGCGGTGACGCTGGTGCTCCCCGACCGGGCGCCGCCGAGCACCGCCGTCACGTCGTACGTCCCCGGCGGGACGTCGGCATGGCAGAGGATGGGTGCGGTGCCGGTGCACCGCGGGGCGGCCGTGGCCGTCGCCACGGCTGGGCCTCCGGTGGTCCCGGGGGTCCCGGCCCAGGCCGGGGCGCCCGGCAGGGCGGCGAGGCAGGCGGTGGCGGCCAGCAGTGCGGTACCGGCGCGTCTCATGGGTGCTCCTCGGCTCGGCTCAGTTCGGCGATGAGGTTCGGCGATGGAGGTCCGCCGATGGCGGGGAAGCCACGGTCGGCCGCCTGACCATACGCCGCCCCGGCAAGCGCTTGCTAGAGGGCACCCATGTCAGCGGGGGCCGCCCAAGAGGCAGCCCCCGCAAGTGTTTTCCGCCCGCCGTGGATGGCCGTACGGACCTACCCGGCCCTGCCGCGCAGCGCATCGAGCGCCCGGTCCGCGTGCACGCCCATCCGGAACTCGCTCTTGATGATCTCCAGCACCTTGCGATCGGTGTCGATCACAAAGGTGACCCGCTTGGTCGGCACCGCCGCGATCCCGCGCTTCACTCCGAACCGCTCCCGCACCGTCCCCTCCGGATCCGACAGCAGCGGATAGCCGAAGGAATACGCATGGGCGAACTCCGCCTGCTTCTCGACCGAATCGGCACTGACCCCGACCGGCTGGGCACCGAGCTCCTTGAACTCCGCCGCGATGTCGCGGAAGTGGCATGCCTGTTTGGTACAGCCGGGGGTGAAGGCCGCCGGATAGAAGAACAGCACCACCGGACCGTCCGCCAGCAGCCCGCTGAGCGAACGGACGGTGCCGCTCTCATCCGGCAGTTCGAAGTCCTCGACCACATCACCGATGTCCATGGAGGCACGCTACCGGCCGCCCGCCCCGGGCGTCGGCGGCCCGCCCGGGAAAGGGGCTTCGCCATCCCGGAGCACCCGTCACCCCGGAGCACCCGTCACCCCGGGGCACCCGTCACCCGGGGCGACGGGTGCCCCGGGGTGACGGGTGCTCCGGGG
>NZ_JAEEAP010000157.1 GCF_016103465.1 Streptomyces sabulosicollis | reverse complement strand
CCCCACCCCCTCCCGTCTCGTCGGCGGCTGCCCGCCCGGTGGCGCGGGCGGCCGATCAGCGTGCATGCCCATGTCATCGCCTGGCCAGGCACCTCGGCCACGCCCCGGTGGACGGCCCACGCCCCTGCGGCTGCGGCCATCGCTTCGAGCCAGGCGACCTCGGGATACCGGTCGGCGCGCGATCGGTGCATGCGTCGGGTGGCGGCGGCGAACGCGTCGATCGCGATGGAGTCCGCGTCCGCCCATGCCCTGCACCCGGAAGTCCGACCGGCGGGCGTCCACGACGTCGAATCCCAGGGCGAGCCATTCGTCGTCGTCCGCGGTGCTGCATGACGTGATGGTGCTCGACCTACGCGGATCGGTCGGGTAGCCGCGAGACGGCGGGAGGGGGGTCGGAGGGGTCGTGTCCTGGACGCTCGGGGTTCCCCATGCCGAAGGCCAGGGGCGTATGTGCGGCGCCAATCTCCGGTCCACGCAAGTCGCCGGCTAATGGCGGCGCCGTAAATATACGGTCCAGGGCGCCGTCCCGGAGGCCCCGCACCCGGTACCACCCACGCACCCCCGGCGCACCGTCCACGCACCCGCATCCAGCGGAATCCTCAGGCCAGCACGTCCCGCCAGGTGTCCGTCAGCGCCGTTGACACGTCGTACGCCGCGATGGGCGCGCCGTGCGGGGCCGTGGTGCGGCGGGCGGCGAGGCCGTGGAGGTAGGCGCCGACCGAGGCCGCGTCGCGGGCGGGGAGGCCCGTGGCGAGCAGGGAGCCGATCAGGCCGGACAGCACATCGCCGCTGCCCGCCGTGGCCAGCCAGCCGACGCCGGTGGGGTTGACGCGTACCGGCTGGTGCTCGGCGGCGATCAGCGTGGTCGACCCCTTCAGCAGTACGGTCGCGCCGTAGCGCTCGGACAGCGCCCTTACGGCGGCCAGCCGACCCGCCTCGACCTCCTCGCGGCTCACGCCGAGCAGCGCCGCCGCCTCGCCCGCATGCGGGGTGAGGACCGTGGCCGCCTCGCGTTTGCGCAGGTCGCTCCCGGTGGGCAGCAGGTGGAGCCCATCGGCGTCGACCAGAACCGGGACGTCGGAGGCGAGGACGTCCTCCAGGGAGTGCCGGGCCGCCGCGCCGTCGCCGAGGCCGGGGCCGACGACCCACGACTGGACCCGGCCCGCCTTGGCCGGAGGCCCGGAGTGGACGAGGGTCTCGGGGAAGCGCGCGATGACCGTGTCGGCCGCGGGACCGACGTAGCGCACCGCCCCCGCACCGCCCCGCAGCGCGCCCGAGACGGCCAGTACGGCCGCGCCCGGGTAGCGGGCGGAGCCCGCGACCACGCCCACCACGCCGCGCCGGTACTTGTCGCTCTCCGCCGACGGCCGGGGCAGCATCGCCGCCACGTCCTCGTGCTGCAGCGCCTCCACGTCGGGGTCGGCGGGGAGCTGGGCGTCCAGGCCGATGTCGATCAGCCGCAGGGCGCCCGAGTGGGTGTGGGCGGGGTCGATGAGCAGCCCCGGCTTGTACGCGCCGAAGGTGATCGTGGCGTCGGCGTCCACGGCGGTGCCGCGTACCTCGCCCGTGTCGGCGTCGATCCCGCTCGGCAGGTCCACGGCGACGACGATCCCGCGCACCGCCCGGACCAGCTGCTCCGCGTCGGGCCGCAGCCCGCCCTTGCCGCCGATGCCGACGATGCCGTCGATGACGAGATCGGCGCGGGCCACGGCCGCCTCGGCGTCACCGTTCGCCTCGCTCGCCGTCGCCACGCGGCCGCCCGCCGCCCGGAGGGCGGCCAGGCCGCCCGGGTGGGCGCGGTCGGGGGTGAGCAGTACCGCCGTGACGCCGGCGCCGCGGCGGGCGAGCCGGGCGCCCGCGTAGAGCGCGTCGCCGCCGTTGTCGCCGCTGCCGACGAGCAGGGCCACCCGGGAGCCGTACACCCGGCCCAGCAGATCGGCGCACGCGGCCGCGAGCCCCGCTGCCGCGCGCTGCATGAGCGCTCCTTCGGGCAGCCGCGCCATCAGTTCGCGCTCGGCGGCCCGTACGGTCTCGACGCTGTAGGCAATCCTCATGCCCATAGTCTCCCGAACAGAGGGCACTCCTTGCGTGGAAGCGAGGCACTCCGTGCGGGGAAGCACACACTTCGATCGGGTGACCGGCCTGAGAGACTGACGGAGATGGACGAGACACCGATGCGCGCCCGTGCCGTGGTCGACCTGGCCGCCCTACGGGCCAACGTGAGGGCGCTGCGCGCCGCGGCACCCACGGCCCAGCTGATGACCGTGGTCAAGGCGGACGCCTACGGCCACGGCATGGTCCCGTGCGCACGCGTCGCCCGTGCGGCGGGCGCGGACTGGCTGGGCGTGGCCACGCCCGAGGAGGCGTTCGCGCTGCGGGCGGCGGGGGACACGGGCCGGCTGATGTGCTGGCTGTGGACGCCCGGCGGCCCCTGGCGGCAGGCGGTCGAGGCGGACGTCGACGTCTCCGCCAGCGGGGTGTGGGCGCTGCGCGAGGCCGCCGCCGCGGCCCGCGCGTGCGGCCGCACCGCGCGGCTGCACCTGAAGGCGGACACCGGGCTCGGCCGCAACGGCTGCCAGCCCGCCGACTGGCCCGCCCTCGTCGCCGAGGCCCGCGCGGCCGAGGCGGAAGGGGCCATTCGGGTGACGGGGCTGTGGTCCCACTTCGCCTGCGCGGACGAGCCGGGCCATCCGTCCATCGCCGCCCAGCTGTCGGCCTTCCGCGAGATGGTGGCGCACGCCGAACGGGCGGGGCTGCGGCCGGAGGTGCGCCACATCGCCAACTCCGCGGCGACCCTGACCGTGCCCGAGTCCCATTTCGACCTCGTCAGGACCGGCGTCTCCACCTACGGCATCTGCCCGAGCCCCGAACTCGGCACGGCCGCCGACTTCGGGCTGCGCCCGGTGATGACCGTCTCCGCCGCGCTCGCCTCCGTCAAGCGGGTGCCGGGCGGTCACGGCGTCTCGTACGGCCACCGCTATGTGACCCCCGGCGAGACGACCCTCGCGCTGGTGCCCGTCGGCTACGGTGACGGCATTCCGCGCCATGCCTCGGGGACCGGGCCGGTGCTGGTCGCGGGCAAGTGGCGGACCATCGCGGGCACGGTCGCCATGGACCAGTTCGTGGTGGATCTGGGCGGCGACACCGCCGCCCCGGGGGACGAGGCGCTGCTGTTCGGTCCGGGGGACCGGGGGGAGCCGACCGCCGAGGACTGGGCGCGGGCCGTGGGCTCGATCGCCTACGAGATCGTGACCAGGATCTCTGCCCGGATCCCCCGCGTTTATGTAGGTGAGGACGGGGGCACAGGGAACTGACCATGGGCGACGAGAGCACGGCCGTCAGCACGGCAGAGATGGCGACACGAGTCGCGGCGGGGGCCACAGCCGTGAGCTGGCGCCGGGGCGCCGGATTCGCGGGTGCCGCGATCGGCGTCCTGGCGGCGGGGGCGGCCGCGGGCGTCGCGCTCGAGCGGCTGACGGTCGGCCGCGGCGTACGGCGCAAGGCCCGGCTCGCCCTGGACGCCGAGGGCCCGTACGGCACGCTGCGTGGCACACCGGGCACGGCGGTCGCCGACGACGGCACCGAGCTCTACTACGAGGTCGAGGAGGTGCGGGAGAACGCCGCCGCGCCGTCGCCGCGCCGCAAGCGGCGGTTCGGGCGCCGCGCCCCCACCCCCGTCACCATGATCTTCAGCCATGGCTACTGCCTGGGCCAGGACTCCTGGCACTTCCAGCGCTCCGCGCTGCGCGAGGTCGTCCGCACCGTCTACTGGGACCAGCGCTGCCACGGCCGCTCGGCGCGCGGCTGCGCCCAGGCGGACGGCGAGGCGATCAGCATCGACCAGCTCGGCCGCGACCTGAAGGCGGTGATCGACGCGACGGCGCCCGAGGGGCCGCTGGTGCTCGTCGGCCACTCCATGGGCGGCATGACGATGATGGCGCTGGCCGCGCAGTACCCCGACCTGGTGCGGGAGCGGGTCATCGGCGCCGCCTTCATCGGCACCTCGGCGGGCCGGCTGGGCGAGGTCAGCTTCGGCCTCCCGGTGGTCGGGGTGAACGCGGTGCGACGGGTGCTGCCCGGGCTGCTGAAGGCGCTGGGCTGGCAGGCCGACCTGGTCGAGCGGGGGCGGCGGGCGACCGCGGATCTGTTCGCGGGGCTGATCAAGCGCTATTCGTTCGGCTCGAAGGACGTGGACCCGGGGGTCGCGCGGTTCGCCGAGCGGCTGATCGAGGCGACGCCGATCGATGTGGTCGCGGAGTTCTACCCGGCGTTCATCGCCCACGACAAGGCGGCGGCGCTGCCGCACTTCGACGGCCTGCCGGTGCTGGTCCTCGCGGGCGACAAGGACCTCATCACGCCGATGGAACACAGCGAGGCGATCGCGGAGCTGCTTCCGGGGGCGGAGCTGGTGATCCTCGAGGAGGCCGGACACCTGGTGATCCTCGAGCACCCGGAGGTGGTCAACGGCCACCTGACGGAGTTGCTCTCCCGGGCGGTGGACGGGGTCGGCGACCGGGAGAGGCGGGGCGTGACGGGCTGACGGCCCGGCTGTCCGGCTCTCCGGCCGTTCGGCCGCCCGGCCGCCCAAGCTGTCCGGCCGTCCGGCCGGGGCGTTCGGGGTGGCCGCCCACTGGTCCGCGGCGGGCTTTTCGGGCCCGTACCATCGGCGAGTATGGACGTAGGCACGCGCATCACCGTCACCTCTCCCGGCCAGATGCGGGATCTGGGCCGCAGACTCGCCAAGCTGTTGCGCCCCGGCGATCTGGTGCTGCTCACCGGTGAACTCGGCGCGGGCAAGACGACCCTGACGCGGGGCCTCGGCGAGGGCCTCGGCGTCCGGGGCGCCGTCACCTCTCCCACCTTCGTGATCGCCCGGGTGCACCCCCCGCTGGGCGACGGCCCGCCGCTGGTCCATGTCGACGCCTACCGGCTGAACGGCGGCCTCGACGAGATGGAGGACCTGGACCTCGATGTCTCCCTGTCCGATTCGGTCGTGGCCGTGGAGTGGGGCGAGGGGAAGGTCGAGGGGCTGGCGGAGGACCGGCTGCACGTGGTGATCCAGCGGACGGTGGGCAGCGACATGGCCGTCACGGACACGATGGCCGCCGACGTGGACGACGTACGGGACGTCGTGGTGACGGGCGTGGGTCCCCGCTGGGCCGGGGAGGACCTGGCGTCGCTCGCAGGGTAGTGGGACGGGCGGTGCCTGCCGGGTGGGACCGCCGTGTGGCGCTGCTGGGCGGCGCTGCGCGGGGCTGCTGCGCGGGGCCGCGGGGGAGGTGGCGCGGGCCGGGCAACGCCGCGGCGTAGAGCTCGCGTGCAGATGCCGGGTAGTTTCCGACAAGCCGTCGGCATGCTGTTGCGTTCCAGGCATCAGCCGTGGTCACATGGTGGGAGAAAGCGTGGGTTAGGTCTGCCTAACTCCGCTCGACTGCCCCAGGACCCTCAGGAGGCATCCATGTCGGCCCACGACCCTGTGGCCGGGACCGGCGCCGCGCGCGACGACCGGTCACCGTCGATGTCGGAGCTCCTGGCGGCGTGTGCGGCGGCGAGCGCGGTCTCGACGCCCCCGCGGCCGGTCGAGGAGGAGCCCCCGGCGTCCGTCGAAGGTGAGCCCGAGGCGGATGACGAGGAGCGGGACGCGGCGTAACCGCGCACCGCGCACAGCTACGTCAGCCAGGTCCCCTGGCATGCCCCCGGGCCCCCGGGCACCGCTGGCCCCGGGCCCCCGTGCCCCGCAGCACCACTGGTCCCAGGCCCCGGGGCACCACTAGGGGACGACGACCACCTTCGTGTCCACCTGCGCGAACTCCCACATCGCCGTACCGTCCGCCCGGCTCTCCCGGACGGCCCCGGTCCGCTTGCGCGCGTTCGGGTCCGGCATCGACCCGTCCACCGCCGCGCTGAAACCGAACACGACTCCCCCTTCCGAGTGGAAGACGACGACGTGCTCGACCTGCACTCCGTCCGAGCCGACCCCGCCCTTGTTGCGCGAGGTCACCGTGTAGGTCCCCGGGGCCGGGCTCGCCGGACTGGGGCCCACCTCGAAGGTGCGGCTGGCCTTGCCGTCGGCGCCGACCAGCCAGACCCGCTTGTCGCCCAGCGCGTAGACGACCCGTACGCCGGTGCCGGAGCGGGCCGGGAGGGCGGTGGACTTCTTCTTCGACCCCGCGTCGTCCTTGTCCTTCTTCTTGGACTGGGCGGAATGCGAGCCGGGCCGGGCCTGGGTCGGGTGGTCGGGAGCGGTCGCGGCGGCCTGGTAGCCGAGGAACCCGACGACGCCCAGCGCGGCGGCGGTGAGTACGGCCACGGCTGGCCCGGTACTGCTCCTTGGCACGGCGGCTTCCCTCTCCTGCGGTCAGTACGTGCTGACGGCCCGTCCACACTTACGGTGACGGTAGCACCGGCGGCCGCCGCCCGGCCGCGCTCCGGCCGTCCGGTGGCCGAGCTGTTCCACCCTCGGTACGAAAGAACGACCTCCCGGCGCGCCGTAGGCTGTCCTCGTGCTGTTGCTCGCTCTTGATACCGCCACCCCCGCCGTGACCGTCGCCCTGCACGACGGCTCCGCAGTGATCGCCGAGTCCTCCGACGTGGACGCCCGGCGCCACGGCGAGCTGCTGCTGCCCGCCGTCCACCGGACGCTGCAAGCCGCGGGCACCGAGCTGGGCGCGGTGACCGAGATCGTCGTCGGCGCGGGCCCGGGCCCGTACACCGGACTGCGCGTGGGCCTGGTGACCGCGGCCACCTTCGGGTCGGCCCTCGGCGTTCCCGTCCACGGGCTGTGCACGCTGGACGGGATCGCGTACGCCGCCGGGCGGGCCGGTCTGGAGGGCCCCTTCGTCGTGGCCACGGACGCCCGGCGCAAGGAGGTCTACTGGGCGCGTTACGACGACGCCCGCACCCGTGTCACCGAGCCCGCCGTGGACCACCCCGCCGATCTCGCCGAACGGGTCGCCGGGCTGCCCGCCGTCGGCGCGGGCGCGCTGCTCTACCCGGCGGCTTTCGCCGACGTACCGCCCGGGATGCCGGAGCACCAGTCGGCCGGGGCGCTCGCCTCGCTCGCCGCCGAGAAGCTGGCGCGCGGCGAGGAGCTGCCGCCGCCGCGGCCGCTGTACCTGCGCCGCCCCGACGCCAAGGTGCCCGCCAACTACAAGGTGGTCACCCCGAAGTGACCGGCACCGGCACGACCGTGACCCTGCGCGAGATGCGCTGGTGGGACCTGGAGCGGGTGATGGCGCTCGAGGAGGAGCTGTTCCCCGAGGACGCCTGGTCGCGGGGGATGTTCTGGTCCGAGCTCGCGCACGCCCGGGGCCGGGACGCCACCCGCCACTATGTGGTGGCGGAGAGCGGGCCCCGGCTGGTCGGGTACGCCGGGCTCGCCGTCGTCGACCGCACCGGCGACGTCCAGACCATCGCCGCCGCCCGCGACCACTGGGGCACCGGCCTCGGCGCCCGCCTCCTCACCGACCTCCTTACGGCCGCCACCGCCTTCGAGTGCCGTGAGGTACTGCTGGAGGTACGGGTGGACAACGCCCGCGCCCAGCGGCTGTACGAGCGCTTCGGCTTCGAGCCCATCGGCATACGCAAGGGCTACTACCAGCCCGGCAATGTGGACGCCCTGGTCATGCGGCTGGCCGACCCGGCGACGTCCGGCGTCAGGACGGTGAGCGCCGATACCGCCGATACCGCCGACACCGCCGCGTCCACAGCGAACACAGCGAACACAGCGAACCCCGCGACCTCCGTACAAGGAACCGAGACCCATGGCTGACGAACCCCTCGTCCTCGGCATCGAGACCTCCTGCGACGAGACCGGCGTCGGCATCGTCCGCGGCCACACCCTCCTCGCCGACGCCGTCGCCTCCAGCGTGGACGAGCACGCCCGCTTCGGCGGGGTCGTCCCCGAGGTCGCCAGCCGTGCCCATCTGGAGGCGATGGTGCCCACGATCCAGCGGGCGCTGAAGGAGGCCGGGGTCGCCGCCTCCGACCTCGACGGCATCGCCGTCACCGCGGGCCCCGGGCTCGCGGGCGCGCTGCTGGTCGGCGTCTCGGCCGCCAAGGCGTACGCCTACGCCCTCGGCAAGCCGCTCTACGGCGTCAACCACCTCGCCTCCCACATCTGTGTCGACCAGCTGGAGCACGGCCCGCTGCCCGAGCCGACGATGGCGCTGCTGGTGAGCGGCGGCCACTCCTCGCTGCTCCTCGCGCCCGACATCACCGCCGACGTCCGCCCGCTCGGCTCGACCATCGACGACGCGGCGGGCGAGGCGTTCGACAAGATCGCCCGGGTGCTGAACCTGGGCTTCCCGGGCGGCCCCGTCATCGACCGCATGGCCCGCGAGGGCGACCCGGACGCGATCGCCTTCCCGCGCGGGCTGACCGGTCCGCGGGACGCCGCGTACGACTTCTCCTTCTCCGGGCTGAAGACCGCGGTCGCCCGCTGGATCGAGGCGAAGCGGGCGGCGGGCGAGGAGGTCCCGATCGCCGATGTCTCGGCCTCCTTCCAGGAGGCGGTCGTGGACGTGCTGACCCGCAAGGCCGTCCGCGCCTGCAAGGACGAGGGCGTGGAGCACCTGATGATCGGCGGTGGTGTCGCGGCCAACTCCCGGCTGCGGGCGATCGCCGAACGCCGCTGCGAGGACGCGGGCATCACCCTGCGGGTGCCGCGGCCGAAGCTGTGCACGGACAACGGCGCGATGGTCGCGGCGCTCGGCGCGGAGATGGTGGCGCGGGGGCGGTCGGCCTCGGCGTGGGACCTGTCGGCCGACTCGTCCCTCCCGGTGACCGACCCCCACGTCCCGGCGCCCGCCGGGCACACCCACGACCATGTGCACGAGCTGAGCCGGAAGAACCTGTACGCATGACCGTCGCGTTGATGTGGGAAGCCCGGGCCGTCGCCGGAAAGGGCGCGGAACTGCTGGCCTGGGCCACCCGCCAGCCCCTCGACCCGGCCCCGCTCCGCCGCGAGACCTTCCGCGCGCCCGAGGACCGCGTCCTCGTCATCACCTGGTGGGACGGCGCCTATGACACCCAGGGGCTCCCGGAACTCCCGGAGCCGGGGGAGGACTTGGCGCGGCGGGCAGTGCACCGCTGGCGCTTCGAGGCGGTCACGGACGAGGGCTGAGCGGTACGGCGCTGGGCTGTGCGGCCCCGGACTGTAGGGCCCTGGGCTGTGCGGCCCCGGACTGTAGGGCCCTGGGCTGTGCGGCCCCGGACTGTAGGGCGCTGGGCTGTGCGGCCCCGGACTGTACGGCGCTGGGCTGTGCGGGCCCGTGCTGTACGGCGCTGGGCCGGACCGGGCCCGGTCGTACGGCGCTGCGGGCTGTACGGCGCCCGGCCGCGCGGCACCCGGCCGTGCCGTTACCGCAGGGCCTCGGCCAGATCGGCGAGGTGCCGGGAGACCGGGCCGAGGGTGAGCAGCCCGCTGCCCGCGCCGGCGAGCTCGGCCGCCGCCGGGGCCAGCGCCGCGTGGGCGCGCGCGATCGTCTCCCGGTCGCCGACGGCGATGGCCGCCCGGCCGGTGAGACACCACAGGGCCTCCAGCAGCAGATCGCGGGGCGGCTCCGGGACCGTGCGCAGCGCCGCCGCGGCCTTGGCGCGGCGGTCCTGGGCCAGCAGCACCAGCGGGCGGGCCCAGGGCGCGTACGGCCCCCAGTCGAGGCCCGGGTCGGTCGGTGCGGGCCGTCCCCGTTCCACGCGCAGGCAGAGCAGCGCGAGCGGCAGCAGGCCGCGCTCCAGGCCGGGCATCCCGGCGCCGTCCAGCCGCGCGGCCGCGTCCCGGTAGGCCGCCTCGGCTTCGGCCTCGTCCGCCCGCCCGGTCGCGGCCAGCCGCAGCGCCCGGTACCACGCGGTGAACACCCCCACCAGCGGCCGTTCGTGGCGCTCGCCCAGGCGCTCGGCGGCGGCCGCGTGCCGGTCGGCCGTCGCGAAGTCCCCGAGCGCGCTCCGGGCCTGGAGCCGGATGAGATGCCCGAGCACCTCGAAGGCGACCAGCCCGTGCCGCGCCGACAGCGCGATCAGCTCGGCCCCGGTGGCGTCCCGACGCGGTGCCAGCCCCGCGCGCTCGAAGCTCTGCATGAAGACGCCGTTCAGCGCGAACGCCAGCACCCCCGGGTCGTCCAGCCGCCGGGCGATCTCCTCCGCCTGGCGAGCCGCCTGCCGCCCCCGCTCGGACCGCCCACCCCGCGACTCGACGGCGATCGTCGCCAACAGCCGGGCCCGTATGGCGTCCTGGCCGGTCGGCCCGGAGGCGGCCGCGAGCGCGGCCAGCGTGCGTTCGGCTGTCCCGACGATCGATGCCGCCTGTTCGGGGTCGTCCAGGCGGGTCCAGATCGCGGGGACGTCGTAGGCGCCGATCACTCGGGCGGTCAGTTCCGGATCGCCCAGTTCCGCCGCCGCCGCGACGGCCGCCACGCGCTGTCGGCGGGCCGTCAGCAACCCGCCGCCCCCGGTCATCGAGAGGTCGCGGAGCAGGGCGGCCGTCGACTCCAGGCGGGTCCGGGCGCCGGAGGCCACGGTGCGGTCGTACGCGGCGGTCGCGTCCGCCCAGACCTGGGCCGCGGCTCCGCCCCGCGCCGCGGCGGGGTCGAGGTGGGGTGCCTGGCCGAGGATGTCCGTCTCCAGTCGGCGCAGCTCCGGGCCCGGGTCCACGCCCAGCTGCTCGACCAGCAGCGTCCGGGCCCGGCGCAGCACCGCCAGCGCGTCGCCCTGGCGGGCGGTGCGGTACAGCGCGAGGGCCAGTGCCCGCCAGGCACCCTCGCGCCAGGGGTGCTCGGCCAGATGTGCCTCCAGGTCCGGCACCGCCTCGGCGGCCCGGCCCAGCGCCAGCCGGGCCTCCGCCTGCCGCTCGACGGCGTGCAGCCGCAGCTCCGCCAGGCGGGAGCGTTCGCCCCGGGCCCAGCCCTCGTCGGCGAACTCCGCGTACGCGGGCCCGCGCCACCGGCCCAGCGCCGCCTCCAGCCGGGGCAGCGCGCCGTCCGGCGGCAGGGTCGCGGCGGCGGCCACGTCCTGTTCGAAGCACCAGGCGTCCACCGCGTCCGGGCCGGGGCGGAGTGCGTACCCCGGCCCCTCGGTGACCAGCAGCCCGGCGGGGGCGCGCGGCGGGCGCTGTGGCTCCAGCGCGCGGCGCAGCGCGGCCACGAACGTACGCACCGCGCCCACCGCGCCCGGCGGCGGCTCGGTCCACAGGTCCTCGACCAGCCGGGAGACGGGCACGACGCGGCGGCGGGCGACGATCAGCCGGGCCAGCACCGCGCGGTGCCGCGGCCCCTTGAGCGCGATCGCGCGCCCGTCGGCGTCCGCGTCCCAGGCCACCACCGGCCCCAGCACCCCGAAACCGACCCGCATGCGGTCACGGTAGCGCGCTGATCGGATGCTCATCCGCACCCGGCAGGGTGACAGGCACCTGGTCACCTGCTGGTCGGCTCCTGGTCGGCCAGGTCATCCGGTCACCGGGACCCTCATCCGGCCGTCCCGGGTGCCCGTCCGGTCGCCCTTGGCCCATTCGGTCGCCGGGTCCCCGTCCGGTCGCCCGGAGCCTCTACAGAAAGCGCGTCAACCCATGTCCCCTGTCATCCCCGGCTTCGACTACCGCCGCGTCCCCGTCGCCGACGGCGTGTCCCTGAACGTGGCCGTCGCGGGCTCGGGCAGCCCCGTCGTCCTGCTGCACGGCTTCCCGCAGACCCACCTGATGTGGCGGCACGTGGCCGCCGACCTCGCGGCCGATCACACCGTGATCTGCCCCGACCTGCGCGGCTACGGCGCCAGCGACAAACCGGCAGCCGATGCCGACACCAACACCAACATCAACACCAACGCGGACACCGACACCGACACCGGCCCGGCCGCCTACGCCAAGCGCACCATGGCCGCCGATATCGTCGCCCTCGCCCGCGCGCTGGGTCATGACCGCTTCGCGCTGGCCGGTCATGACCGCGGCGCCCTGGTCGCCTTCCGGGCGGGTCTCGACCACCCCGCGACGATCACCCATCTCGCCTGCCTGGACGTGCTGCCGACCCTCGACATGTGGGACGTGCTGCACGGCACCACCGCCGCCGTCGGCTTCCACCTCTTCCTGATGGCCCAGCCCCAGGGGCTGCCCGAGCGGATGATCGCCGCCTGCCCCGACGACTTCTTCGGCCACTTCCTCGACCTGTGGGCGGGCGATCCGCGGGCCATCCCCGCCGAGGTCCGCGCCGCCTATCTGAACGCCTGCCGCGCCGCGGTGCCGTCGATCGTGGCCGACTACCGCGCCTCCGCCGGGATCGACGTCGACCACGACCGGGCCGACCGGGACGGCGGGCGCCGGCTGACGATGCCGGTCACGGTGATCCAGCAGGACTGGGGCGCCGCCCTCGGCTATGACGCGGCGGAACTGTGGCGCGCCTGGGCCGACGACCTGGAGCACCACACCGTCGGCTACGGCCACTTCATGGCCGAGGAGGCACCCGCCGACATCGCCAAGGCGCTGCGGGAGCTCCTCGCCCGCTAGCGGTCCTGGAGGGACCCGGAGTAGTGCTCGGCGATCTCGTCGCTGGTCGTCACCCACACCCCGGGGTGGTTCACCACGTACTCCAGTGCCTGGTCCACGTACCTGTGCCGGAAGGGCTGATTGATCACGAACGGATGCAGCACCAGCGACATCACCCGCCCGCTGGTGGCCGCGTCGGCGTAGAGCTGGTCCAGCTGGTCCCTGACGATCCGGACGAAGTCCGGCCCGCTGAGGCTCTTGCCGACGAACAGCTGGATGTCGTTGACCTCGATCGAGTACGGCACGCTCAGCATGCCCGGTACGTTCAGCCGGTACGGCTGGTCGTCGTTGGCCCAGTCCAGCACGTACCGCAGCCCCAGCTCGGCCAGGAGCTCCGGGGTGCGGAAGGTCTCGGTCAGCGCCGGCCCCAGCCAGCCGCGCGGCCTGCGGCCGGTGGCCTTCTCGATGGTGCCGATCACCTCGGTGAGGTAGGCGCGCTCCTCCTCGGGGGACATGTCCGCCTGGAGGATCGAGTTGTTCTTGCCGTGCGCCGCCCACACCCAGTCACGCTCCCGCCCGGCGCGGATGATCTGGGGGTAGCGCTCGGCGACATCGGAGTTGAGCATCACACTCGCCCGCACCTGGTGCCGGTCCAGGCTCTCGATCAGCCGCCAGATCCCCACCCGGGGGCCGTAGTCCCGCCACCCGTAGTTCAGCGGATCGGGCGCCAGCGCCCTGGTGTCGGGGAAGATACTGGTCGAGGGGCGGTCGACCGCGTAGTGCTCGACGTTCAGCCCGACGTAGAAGGCCACCCGGGCGCCGTCCGGCCAGTGGATCGGCTCGCGTTCGACGATGGGGCTGTAGTCGAAGAGCTGGTTGTCCATCAGGGCTCACCTCATCTGTACGGCGGTTCGGCTTCGCTCGGTGGACATCGTGAAACCCTCACATAAGTGAGAAGGTCAAGTGGCCTGCCCTCGTGAGCTGAGAGACTGCGTCGGCGTACACCGCAGTGCCGTGAGTGCCATGAGGAAGGACGCCATGACGCCGCCCAACGAGCTTCCGCCACCGCCGCCCGCCCCGGACGAGCGGCCGTGGCAGGACCGCGCCGGATTGCTCGATGAGCGGGCGCGGGCGATGGGGGCGCTGGCGCGGTGGTACCTGGCGCCGCACCGGGCGCTGCTGCTGTGGCTGTCCACGCTCGTCTTCGCGCTGGGGTGGAGCCTCGCGGTCTCGGGGTTCCAGTTCCTGGTGAAGGGCGAGATCATCGAGCACGTCCTGGGCGTGATCTTCCTGGGTCTCGCCCTGGGCGCCACGGTCCCCTCCAGCCTCGGGATGGCCTCCGGCATCCGGCGCGATGTCTTCGTGGGCGCGTGCCTCCGCGACTGGGCGGAGCTGGAGCGCGATCCCCAGACGCTGCCGCACTGGCGGGTCTCCGGCGGTGCGCTCCTGTGGCTGGGCCCGTCCATCGTGCTGGCCTGCCTCGGGCTGGCGCTGGGCGGGTTCGCGGTCTTCTCGGACGTCGGCACGGAGAGCGTCGGCACTGTCGCCGGTATCGGCCTGGTCTTCGCGGCCGCCGGAGCGCTCGGCATGGCCAAGGCGATCGACTACTACCGCCTGGTCGGCCGCGAACTCCGCCCCCTCCGCCCCGACACCGGCGGTGCGGGGTCCGGTGGTGCGGGCTCCGGCGGTCCGGACGCGTACGGTCCGGACGCCGACTACGACGACGGCTTCTCCGCCGACGGCTTCTGCAGTGACTGAAAGCGGGTCCGCAGCTCCTCGTACCGCTCGCCCGGGGTCTCCCCGCGCTCCTTGGCCGCCTCCTCGATGCGGGTCAGCAGCTGCCTGATCCGCACGGCGTCCGTATAGGCGTCGCGCTCCAGCTTCTTGTAGGCGGCGGCAGCGGGCCCCTTGTGGTCGTCGGGGTCCACCGACTGCCTCAGGTGGCCGAGACGCTCGATCTGTTCCTCGAGATAACTGAGCATCCCCTCAAGGTCTTTGATGAGATCCGACAGATCCTGGTCCGATACGGACAGTTTGTCTTTACTCATGTTTCATCCGTCCCTGCCACCCTCCCATCGGGCCATTAGCGGGATGATCGTGCCATGACCCGGGCCGGTGTGGAGAGCCACCCGGAGTATCTCCTGTGCCGTCAGCCCGGCAGGACCGTGTCCGAGGGCAGATGGATACCGAATTCGGCGGCGAGAACGCGCAGCACCTCGTCGTTGTCGGCGAGTTGGCGCTCCTTGCGGGTGCCGTCGGACCAGGTGTCGATGAGGGTCCGCCCGGACAGCTGGAGATGGTGGTCGGGGGCGGTGCGCTGGACGAAGAGGGTGTGCTGGAAGGGCGAGCGCGGGTTGGTGGCGACGTGCCAGTTGATGACCCCGTAGTCGGACGCGTCGAACGGCTCGCGGGTGAAGGCGTACTGGTCCTGCCAGGAGCCGTCGAGGAACGCCTGGAACACCCACAGGTCCTCCAGCCCGTCCGGGTACGGCTCGCGGACGTAGCGATGGCGGCGGGTGCCGTCGTGGAACTCGGTGTCGGCGATCAGCGGCACGGCCTCCAGGAGGCCGCCGATGCTGCCGAAGCCCACATCGGCCACGTGACGCCGCTCCTCGCCCGGGATCTCGACCAGCAGCAGCATGTGGGTGCGCGGTCGGACCGTCCCGGGGGCCGCGCCGACCCGGACGCGGGCGGTGAGGCCGGTGACGCGGAAGCCGAGGGCGGTGAGGACGGCGGTCAGCAGCGTGTTGTGCTCGTAGCAGTAACCGCCGCGCCGGCCGCGGACCAGCTTGGCCTCCAGGTCGGGGAGGGCGAGGGAGGGGGCCGAGCCGAGGAGGGGCTCGAGGTTCTCGAACGGTATGGACGTGAGGTGGGCCCGATGCACCGCCCGCAGCGTCTGCACGGTGGGGGCGGGGCGCCGGTCGCCCGTCCAGCCGATGCGGGCCAGATAGGCGTCGAGGTCAAGGGCGATACGGGCTGGTTTCATACTGCCGACCGTAACGCCGCGGCCCCGGTACCGGCCTCCGCTCATGGTGGGGGCCTCACCTGGTCCTTGGGGCGTAGGTCCGTTACGTCTTCGGCACCGCCGCGAGGTGATCGAGCGCACCCGCCTTGATCGACTGGAGCAGGGCTCCCAGCTTCGCGGGGCTCGTGGTGAGGACGGTGCGGGGGTCGTCGCTCTCGCGCAGGGCGACGGCGGTGCCTATGAAGGCGAGCTCTATGCAGGAGTTTCCGTCCCCCGCGCTGGAATAGGAGGATTTCTGCCAGTTGACCTCGGTCATCTCCACGCCTTCATGTCTGTTGAGCGATGTCACGAATGAAATCACGTGACTCCTCCACGGAGAGGGCCGCCTCAGTGGTGCGGTCCAGGACTCCACGATGGTTGACGAGCTGGGACTGCGCGTCCAGGAAGACCGGGCCGTGGGCGGCGTCGAGCTGCGCGGTGTCCAGCTGGGGCACGGCCCCCAGGGCATAGGTGACCGAGAGCCCGGGCACGTGGAACCCTCCGGCCTCGAAGGTCAGCACGCGCACGGTGACGTTCTTCCGCTCGGAGGACTCCAGCAGGCTCTCCAGTTGCGCGCGCAGGACGCGCTCCGTTCCGAACCGCATGCGCAGCGCCGCCTCGTGGATGATGAAGGTGCACGGCGGCGGGTCGTCCCGGTCCAGGATGTCGCGGCGCTTCATGCGGTGGGAGAGCCTGCGTCTGAGGTCCGTGGCGGACCACTGCGGGACGGTGGAGCCGAGCACCGCCCGCGCGTACTCCTCCGTCTGCAACAGGCCGGGCATGTGCATGATTTCCAGCACGCGCAGGCTCGTGGCGTAGTACTCCAACTCGGCCAGGTCGAGCCCGCCGGTGGCGATATAGCCCCGGTACTCCTCCCACCAGCCGCCCTTGCGCTCCCGGGCCATGGCGACGAGCGCGTCGACGTACGCGCTGTCCGGGCAGGCGTAGATGGCGGCGAGGGCCCGGACCCGCTCCTCGCTCACGCCGAAGCGCGCGAGCTCCAGGTTGGTGATGTGGGTGCGGTTGATGCCCAGCCGGTCGGCGGCCTCCTGAATGCTGAGACCCGCGCCTTCGCGCATCCTCCTGAGTTCTGTGCCGAGCCGGACTTGACGCGCGGTCGGGACGCTCCTGGGTGGCATGGTCCTCCGTAACCCTCAAGGAGTAATTGTCGGGGAAATTCAACGGGACCGTAGCAGTTGTTTGCACCACTGCCCTACCGTAGGTGTCGTTGCCGCTACTGCGCGTTGATCGCCGTAACGGTACGCGCGCTGTCGGCCCCTTCACAGGGAGTTGCCCCATGGATTCCGATCACGAGTCCGACGACCATCCCCCACGTCGCCCGCCCGTTCCCTCCAGGGATCCGTACGTCTACACCCTCCAGAGCAACCGCCATGCGACCTCCGCCAAGGTCTGCCGGGACTTCGTCGCCTGCGTCCTGGACTCCGTGGGGCAGGAGGAACTGGTCGACACCGCGACGCTGTGCACCTCGGAGCTGGCCACCAACGCCTTTCTGCACGCCGAGGGCGACTCCGTGATGCTGCGCGTGGTGATCGAGCCTCCCCGCTTCCGCGTCCTGGTCTACGACGCCTCCGCCGAGCTCCCCACCGCCGCCTGCCTCCCCGAGGGCGACCGCCTCCACGGCCGCGGCCTCGGCCTGGTGGCGGCCCTGGCCGACGCGTGGGGGAC
>NZ_JAEEAP010000156.1 GCF_016103465.1 Streptomyces sabulosicollis | reverse complement strand
GTCCCCCGCCCCGCCCATGACGGCTCGGCACCCGTGCGCGTCCTCACCGTCGCCGGATCGGACTCCGGCGGCGGTGCGGGCATCCAGGCCGACCTGAAGACCATGCTGGCCCTGGGCGCCCACGGCATGAGCGTGATCACCGCGGTGACGGCGCAGAACTCCCTGGGCGTCCAGGGCGCCTGGGAGCTGCCCGCCGAGGCCGTACGGGCCCAGTTCCGCAGCGTGGCCGACGACATCGGCGTCCAGGCGGTCAAGACCGGCATGCTGGCGACCGCCGAGCTGGTCGAGACGGTCGCCGCGCTGCTCGCGGACCTCACGGCGCCGGTGGTCGTCGATCCGGTCGGGGTCTCCAAGCACGGTGACCCGCTGCTGGCCGCCGAGGCGCTCGACGCGGTCCGTACGAAGCTGCTGCCGACCGCGACCGTCGCCACGCCGAACCTGGACGAAGTGGCCCAGCTCACCGGCGTCCGGGTGGAGTCGGAGGACGACCAGCGGCGGGCGGCCGGTGCGGTGCTGGGCCACGGCCCGCGGTGGGCCCTGATCAAGGGCGGCCATCTGCCCGGCGGTGACGCGGTGGATCTGCTCACGGACGGCACCGAGGAGCACTGGCTCCGGGCGCCCCGCCAGGACAACCGCCATACGCACGGCACGGGGTGCACCCTCGCCGCGGCCATCGCCACATACCTGGCGGGCGGCCACGAGGTCCCCCAGGCCGTCACGGCGGCCAAGGACTACGTCACGGGCGCCATCGCGGCGGGCTTCCCCCTGGGCACCGGCATCGGCCCCGTCGACCACGGGTGGTTGTCGGAGCGGACCGGCTGAGGGGGCGCCGGGGTCTTCCGGCCGGGGGCACCTCCCAGCGGTAGCTGGGGGAGCCTAAAGCGCCCCGGAGGCGAACCGAGCCCAAAAAAATAAGGAGCCGGTCCACTCCAGTGGTGGACCGGCCTGGCGTACCGGATCCCGCTTGCGCGGGGAGGCCGTGCGGCTAGACGACTAGCGCGAAACCTTGCCGGCCTTGATGCACGAGGTGCAGACGTTGAGGCGCTTCGGGGTACGACCGACCACAGCGCGCACCGTCTGGATGTTGGGGTTCCAACGACGGCGGGTGCGGCGGTGCGAGTGCGAGATGTTGTTGCCGAAGCCCGGCCCCTTGCCGCAGACGTCGCAGTTGGCAGCCACGGGTTACTCCAAAGACGGGTCAGCCTCGCTTCTCGCGAGGAGACAGGACACTGAACGGATGCCCCGGACGTTGCCTGGATCGTGGAGGATCGGCGGCGCCTGGGGGAATAGCCCGATTCGCATCGGGCAACCGGAGCAGCATACAACGGCCACTCCCGTACAACGAAACTACCATGGCTGCCCCGGCACCCGCCGAGGGCGGCGACTACCCTGCGGTGACGCGATGCCCACCCCCGCCCCAGCAGCCTCCGAGGAGGACGTTACGTGCCGCACACGCTCGACGCCGATGCGGTACGGAACTGGTGCGGGCTCGCGCTGGACGCGCTGGGCCGGGCCCGTGCGGACATCGACGCGATCAACGTCTATCCGGTCGCGGACGGGGACACCGGCACCAATCTGTATCTGACCGTCGAGTCCGCCGCCCGGGCCGTCGACGCCGCCTTCGAGGGCCACGCGACCTCCGCCCCGGCGTCCCGCCCCACCCTCGCCGATGTGGTGCGCGCCATGGCCCATGGCGCGCTGATCGGCGCGCGGGGCAACTCCGGCACGATCCTGGCGCAGCTGCTGCGCGGTATGGCGGACGTCCTGGCGGACGGCACGGCGGCGGAGGGCCCGGGCACGGACGGGGCGGACGGGCTGCGGCGGGCGCTGCGGCGCGCGGTCGACCTCGCCTACCTGGCCGTCGCGCACCCCGTCGAAGGCACCGTCCTTACGGTCGCCGTGGCCGCCGCGGAGAACGCGGAGCGCGCCACGGGCGACGCCGCCGCGGTGGCCCGCGCCGCGTACGAGGGCGCCCGTGCGGCGCTCCAGGACACCACCGGCCAGCTTGACGTCCTCGCCCGCGCGGGGGTGGTCGACGCGGGCGGCTACGGCCTGGTGACGGTCCTGGGCGGGCTCGCCCAGGCCCTGTCGGGCGAGACCCCCGCGGCGCTCGCGCCGGTCCGCCCCGGCCGCGACACCGTGGCGCCTGCCGGGTCGCACGGGCAGGACCTGGCGGGCTGCTCCGCCGACGGCGCCCCGGACGGCGGGCCCGCCTTCGAGGTGATCTACCTCCTGGAGGCCGACGACGCGGCCGTGACCGCCCTGAGGGAGCGGCTGGACGCCCTCGGCGACTCCCTGGTGGTCGTCGGCGGCGACGGCCTGTGGAACGTGCACGTCCATGTGGACGACGCGGGGGCGGCCGTGGAGGCGGGCATCCAGGCCGGGCGCCCGTACCGCGTCCGGATCACCCACTTCGGTGGCGCCGCCGTCCGTAAGGCGGGCGCCGACGGTACGGACCGGCCGGGCCCGGCCATCGTCCTGCCGGACCAGTCCGGCGTCCAGGGCCCCACGGGCGGCCCCCGCGCCGAGCGCGCGACCCGGGCCGTGGTCGCCGTCGTCCCCGGGGACGGGCTGGCCGCGCTGTGCGCGGAGGCGGGCGCGACCGCGGTCGCCACCCGCCCCGGGGAGCCGCCCGCCAGCGGTGAGCTGGTGGACGCGGTGCGCCGGGCCCGGGCCCGGGAGGTCGTGCTGCTGCCGAACGACACCGGGCTGCACCACACGGCGGCCGCGGCCGCGGCCCAGGCCCGAGCCGAGGGCGTACGGGTCGCGGTGATCCCCACCCGCTCCGCCGTCCAGGGCATCGCCGCGCTCGCCGTCCACGAGCCCGGCCGCAGCTTCGACGAGGACGTGGTCGCCATGACCTCGGCCGCGGGAGCCACCCGCTACGCGGAACTGGCCGTCGCCGAGCGCCAGTCCTGGACCATGGCCGGGGTGTGCCAGGCCGGGGACGTCCTGGGCATGATCGACGGCGATGTGGCGGTGATCGGCTCGGAGCTGGCCGCGACCGCCGAGACGGTGCTGGACCGGATGCTGGCGGCGGGCGGCGAGATGGTCACGCTGGTGCTCGGCGCGGGCCTTCCGGACGAGATCGCCGAGCGGCTGGAGCGGCATGTGCGGGAGGGGCACTTCGCCGTCGACACGGTCGTCTACCGCGGAGGTCAGCCCACCGCGCCGCTGATCATAGGCATCGAATGAGCCCGGCGGCCGGACGCTGAGCCACCCCGCCGCCTCGCCCGCGCGGAATCACCCCGCTCGTCATCGCCGATTGTCACCCCCGTGGTGTGCAATGGACGGGTGCCCGTGCTGGATGAACCCCTGAAGAAGGTCCTGGGCGGCAACACCGCGAAGGTGATGGCCGACCATCTCGACCTGCACACCGTCGGCGACCTGCTGCACCACTACCCGCGGCGGTACGCGGAGCGCGGTGAGCTGACCCGGCTGTCCGACCTGCCCCTGGACGAGCACGTGACCGTGGTGGCGCAGGTCGCCGACGCCCGGGTGCACACGTTCAACGGCGGCCGGGGCCGGCGGCTGGAGGTCACCATCACCGACGGCAGCGGCCGTCTCCAGCTGGTCTTCTTCGGCAAGGGCGTCCACAAGCCGCGCGCGGAGCTCCAGCCCGGCACCCGCGCCCTGTTCGCCGGGAAGGTCTCGGTCTTCAACCGCAAGCGGCAGCTGGCCCACCCGGAGTTCAAGACGCTGGGCGCGGGCAGCGGCGCGGAGGCCGTGGAGGCGTTCGCCAACCAGCTGCTGCCGCTGTACCCGGCGTGCAAGCAGATGGAGTCCTGGCAGATCCAGCAGGCCGTCGACACCGTGCTGGGCCCGGCCGGTCACGAGGAGGCCGCGCTGGCCGGGCTGATCGACCCGCTGCCCGAGAGCCTGCGCGAGGGCCGGGGGCTGGCCACGCTCTCCGAGGCGCTGCGCAAGATCCACCGGCCGGGCACCAAGGCCGACATCGCCGCGGCCCGGGACCGGCTGAAGTGGGACGAGGCGTTCGTGCTGCAGGTGGCGCTCGCCCGGCGGCGGCAGGCCGACGCCCAGCTGCCCGCGGCTCCCCGCAAGCCCGCCCCGGACGGGCTGCTCACCGCCTTCGACGCCCGGCTGCCGTTCACCCTCACCGAGGGCCAGCGCCGGGTCAGCGAGGAGATCTTCGCCGACCTCGCCACCGACCACCCCATGCACCGGCTGCTCCAGGGCGAGGTCGGCTCGGGCAAGACCATGGTCGCGCTGCGCGCGATGCTCGGCGTCGTGGACGCCGGGGGGCAGGCGGCGATGCTCGCGCCCACCGAGGTGCTCGCCCAGCAGCACCACCGCTCGATCACCGAGATGATGGGTGAGCTGGCCGAGGGGGGGATGCTGGGCGGCGCGGAGCAGGGCACCAAGGTGGTGCTGCTCACCGGCTCCATGGGCGCCGCGGCCCGCCGTCAGGCGCTGCTGGACCTGGTCACCGGCGAGGCCGGGATCGTGATCGGCACCCATGCCCTGATCGAGGACAAGGTCCAGTTCCACGACCTGGGGCTGGTGGTCGTGGACGAGCAGCACCGCTTCGGGGTCGAGCAGCGCGACGCCCTGCGCTCCAAGGGCAAGCAGCCCCCGCATCTGCTGGTGATGACGGCCACGCCGATCCCGCGCACCGTGGCCATGACCGTCTTCGGCGACCTGGAGACCTCGGTCCTGGACCAGCTGCCCTCGGGCCGCTCCCCGATCGCCTCCCATGTGGTGCCCGCCAAGGACAAGCCGCACTTCCTGGCCCGCGCCTGGGAGCGGGTGCGCGAGGAGGTGGCCGCCGGACACCAGGCGTATGTGGTGTGCCCGCGGATCGGGGACGAGGAGGACGAGTCCAGGGCGGCGAAGGACAAGAGCCCCGAGGACGAGGCCGAGAAGCGCCCGCCGCTGGCCGTCGTCGACGTCGCCGAGCAGCTCGTCAAGGGCCCGCTGGGCGATCTGCGGGTGGAGGTGCTGCACGGGCGGATGCAGCCCGAGGCCAAGGACGAGGTGATGCGCCGCTTCGCCGCGGGCGAGGTGGACGTCCTGGTCGCCACCACCGTCATCGAGGTCGGGGTGAACGTCCCCAACGCCACCGCCATGGTGATCATGGACGCCGACCGGTTCGGCGTCTCCCAGCTGCACCAGCTGCGCGGCCGCGTCGGCCGGGGCTCGGCCGCCGGGCTGTGTCTGCTGGTGACCGACATGCCCGAGGGCAGCCCCGCCCGGGCGCGGCTGGGCGCGGTCGCGGCCACGCTCGACGGTTTCGAGCTGTCCCGGATCGACCTGGAGCAGCGCCGGGAGGGCGATGTGCTCGGCCAGGCCCAGTCCGGGGTCCGCTCCTCGCTGCGGGTGCTCGCCGTCATCGACGACGAGGAGGTCATCGCGGCGGCCCGGGAGGAGGCGGCCGCGATCGTCGCCGCCGACCCGGAGCTGGCCGGATATCCGCAGCTGCGCACCGCGCTGGACGCCCTGCTGGACAAGGAGCGCGCGGAGTTCCTCGACAAGGGGTGAACCCCGCGGGGGAGCGCCCGGCCACCGCCCCGCCGCCGTACGCCATATCGTGGAGGTGCGGCGGCCCCGCCCGGACGGGCACCGGGCGCCGCTGCCCCGACCACCGTGAAGGACGGCCCACACCCATGACCCGCGTGATCGCCGGAGCGGCCGGCGGCCGCCGCCTGGCCGTGCCGCCGGGAAACGGCACCCGCCCCACCTCGGACCGGGCGCGCGAGGGCCTGTTCTCCACCTGGGAGTCGCTGCTCGGCTCGCTGGCCGGGGCCCGCGTCCTGGACCTGTACGGCGGCTCCGGCGCGGTCGGCCTGGAGGCGCTGTCCCGCGGCGCCGCCCACGCGCTGCTGGTCGAGTCCGACCCGCGGGCGGCCCGCACGATCCGTCAGAACGTCCGTACCCTCGGTCTGCCCGGCGCGGAGCTGCGCACCGGCAAGGCCGAACAGACCATCGCCGGACAGGCCCCCGACACCGGCCCGTACGACGTCGTTTTCCTGGACCCGCCCTACGCCGTCACCGACGCCGAACTCCGGGAGATACTCCTCACACTCCTGGGGAAGGGCTGGCTCGCGCCCGGCGCGCTGGCCACCGTTGAGCGCAGCACACGAGGTGGGGAGTTCGGGTGGCCCGCCGGATTCGAGGGGCTCCGGGCCCGTCGGTACGGCGAGGGCACGCTTTGGTACGGTCGCGCCGCCTCGACGTGCGAGAACGCGTCATGACCGGACCCGAGAGCGAGGAACTTCCGTTGCGCCGCGCAGTCTGTCCGGGGTCGTTCGACCCCGTCACCAATGGACACCTCGACATCATCGCCCGTGCCTCCAAGCTCTATGACGTCGTGCACGTCGCCGTGATGATCAACAAGTCCAAGCAGGGCCTGTTCACGGTGGACGAGCGGATCGATCTCCTCCGCCAGACCACGGAGGAGTACGGAAACGTCCAGGTGGAGGCGTTCCACGGACTTCTGGTGGACTTCTGCAAGCAGCGGGACATCCCCGCGATCGTCAAGGGGCTGCGGGCCGTCAGCGACTTCGACTACGAGCTGCAGATGGCCCAGATGAACAACGGCCTCTCCGGCGTGGAGACGCTGTTCGTGCCCACCAACCCCACCTACAGCTTCCTCTCCTCCAGCCTGGTCAAGGAGGTCGCGGCCTGGGGCGGCGACGTGTCCCACCTGGTGCCCCCGGTGGTCCTGGAGGCGCTCGCCGAGCGGCTCGGCCGGAAGTAGCGGCTGACGGGGCGTCAGCGGCTGTCCGGGAGGCGCCCGCTGGCCGTACAGTCGTCCCGTTCGTCTCCCGTACCCATCCGCATCCAGACAGTCTGCGAGCACCCACAGTGGACGTGCAGAAGAAGCTCGACGAGATCGTCGATACCGTCGGCGGCGCCCGGTCCATGCCCATGTCGGCCTCGTGCGTGGTCAACCGCGCCGAGCTGCTCGCCATGCTCGAAGAGGTGCGCGCGGCGCTGCCGGACTCCCTGGCCCACGCCCAGGAGCTGATCGGCGGCCGGGACCAGATGGTCGAGGAGGCCCGCCGGGAGGCGGAGCGGATCATCGAGTCCGCGCACGCCCAGCGCGCCTCGCTGATCTCGGACACCGAGCTGGTGCGGAAGTCCCAGGAGGAGGCCGACCGGATCCTCGCCGAGGCCCGCCGGGAGGCCGAGGAGATCCGCGTCGAGGCCGACGACTACGTGGACAGCAAGCTGGCCAACTTCGAGGTCGTGCTCACCAAGACCATCGGCTCGGTCGACCGCGGCCGGGAGAAGCTGCTCGGCCGCGCCCCCGGCGCCGAGGACGGCCTCGGGCACCCCGACGAGGGCCCGGAGCGCAGCGCCGACCCGGCGACCCTGCGGCAGCGCGCGGACGAGTACGTGGACACCAAGCTGGGGGCCGTCTCGGCGGTCCTCGCCAAGACCCTGGAGGCGGTCGGCCGGGGCCGCCAGAAGCTGCTCGGGGCCCGGCCCGCCGATGAGCTCGGCGCCCATATGGCGGCCCAGGACGAGGCCGGCATGGCCCTGCGGACCACCGACGACGACTACCTGGCGGACCTGGCCCAGTCCCAGGCGGACCTCGTCCAGCCCGTGGCCCCGCCCGACCAGGCGGCCGCCGACGCCGCGTACTACGCCGCCACCGCGGGCTATCAGCAGCAGGACGCGTACGGCTACCAGCAGGCGTACGTACAGCAGGACCCCTACGCCACGCAGGGCGGATATCAGCAGGACGCCTACGCCTGGCAGCAGCAGGCCCAGGCCCAGGGCTACGACCCGAACGCCGGCTATGTCCCCCAGCAGCCCCAGCAGCCGCCCCAGCACCATCAGCAGCAGCCGGGCGCCGCGCTCGACGAGACCAGCCTGTTCGACACGAGCATGATCGACCTCGATCAGCTCCGCCAGTACGAGCAGGGCCGCTAGGGCCCCTCGCCAAGGGGGCAGGGCGCCCCCTTTGACGACAGGCCCTCGGGGAACCCCTTCCCCACCGGGCGGATTGGGTCTACGGCGGCCCGTCCAGTATCCTGGCTCTTCGGTCGCGTGCACGTCCGCGATCTCGGCTGCCCGCTTCGTAGCGGATGATCGGGTGGCCCGCCGCAGCGTAGAAAGCAGGAAGCCCTGAACGCCCGCCTCGACCACCGTGCCCCCCTCGTGTTCGACACGCGCGAGCTGGGCCGACGTCCTGGTGCGCTCAAAAGGGTCTCCCGCTCCGTGGCGGCGCCCAAGGAGCTCGGCATCGAGGTCATCGGGGTGCGGGAAGGCGCGACGATCGAGCTGGACCTCCGCCTGGAGTCGGTCATGGAAGGGGTGCTTGTCACAGGCACCGCCCGTGCGCCGCTCACGGGGGAGTGCGTAAGGTGTCTGGAGCCGCTGGAGCGAGAGCTCGAAGTGGACTTCCAGGAAATGTACTCCTACCCCGACGCCGACGACCGGAGCCGCGACGCGGACACCGGCGACGACGCCGAGGAGGAGGACATGCTCTTCCTCGAGGCCGACCTGTTCGACCTCGAGCCCGTGCTGCGCGACGCGGTGGTGCTCGCACTGCCGCTGCAGCCGGTGTGCCGGGAGGACTGCCCGGGGCTGTGCGCCGATTGCGGCGCCCGGCTCGCGGACGACCCCGACCACCACCACGAGGCCGCCGACATCCGTTGGGCGGCACTGCAGGGACTCGCCGAGGCCATGAGGGACGGCGAGAAGGACAACGCACCCCGCGAGCGCGGGGATGACCCACAGGAGAAGTAGCCGTGGCTGTTCCGAAGCGGAAGATGTCGCGCAGCAACACGCGCCACCGCCGGTCGCAGTGGAAGGCTGCGGTCCCCAACCTGGTGGCGTGCGAGCGCTGCCACGAGCCGAAGCAGCAGCACATCGCGTGCCCGAGCTGCGGCACCTACAACCGCCGCCAGGTCCTCGAGGTCTGATCGGCGGGTGACAGGCTCTATGTCAGACGCCACCACGCCCCCGCGCAAGCGCGGTGAAGCGGCCCAGGCGGACACGGCCTCGTCTCACACGATCCTGGAAGGGCGGCTCGGGTACCAGCTCGAGTCCGCCCTTCTGGTGCGTGCGCTGACCCACCGCTCCTTCGCGTACGAGAACGGCGGGCTGCCCACCAACGAGCGGCTGGAATTCCTCGGGGATTCGGTGCTCGGCCTGGTGGTCACCGACACGCTGTACCGCATCCACCCCGACCTGCCCGAGGGCCAGCTGGCCAAGCTGCGGGCCGCGGTGGTCAACTCGCGCGCGCTCGCGGAAGTGGGTCGCGGCCTCGACCTCGGCGCCTTCATCCGGCTCGGCCGGGGTGAAGAGGGCACCGGCGGCAGGGACAAGGCTTCCATCCTCGCCGACACCCTTGAAGCGGTGATCGGAGCGGTCTATCTCGACCGGGGGCTCGACGCCGCCGCGGAGCTGGTCCACCGGCTCTTCGACCCGCTGATCGAGAAGTCCTCGAACCTCGGCGCCGGCCTGGACTGGAAGACCAGCCTCCAGGAGCTGACCGCCACCGAGGGCCTCGGGGTCCCGGAGTACCTGGTCTCCGAGACCGGTCCCGACCACGAGAAGACCTTCACGGCTGCCGCCCGCGTCGGTGGTGTCGCGTACGGCACCGGCACCGGCCGCAGCAAGAAGGAAGCCGAGCAGCAGGCGGCCGAGGCCGCCTGGCGCGCCATCCGCGCCGCTGCCGACGAGGCCCAGGCGAAGGCCAACGCGGCCGACGCCGGAGCCGCCACCACGGTGGCCGACGGCGGAACCACCGCCAACGCGGCCGACGCCGGAGCCGCCACCACGGCGGCGGACGGCGGAGCCGCCGCCGACACGGCCTCCACGGCACGCTGATCGTCCTTCCCCCTACCCGCACCGTCCGCCACGTCCGTCACACCCCTCACCGCCCCCGCGGCGGACGGCCCGCCCGGGGCCGTCCCGCCCGGGGGCGGCGAGGGCTCGAAGGCCAAGGAGGCCCCCGTTGCCCGAGCTGCCCGAGGTCGAGGTGGTCCGCCGCGGACTGGAGCGCTGGGTCAGCGGCCGTACGGTCGCCGAGGTCCAGGTGCTCCACCCCCGCGCGGTCCGCCGCCACCTCGGCGGCGCGGAGGACTTCGCGGCCCGCCTCAGGGGCCGCCGCGCCGGGACCGTCCGCCGCCGCGGCAAGTACCTGTGGCTGCCGTTCGACGACGACGCGCCCGCCGAGTCGGTCCTGGCCCATCTCGGGATGAGCGGGCAGCTGCTGGTCCAGCCGGCCGAGGCCCCCGATGAGAAGCATCTGCGCATCCGGGTCCGCTTCGCCGACGACGCGGGCACCGAGCTGCGCTTCGTCGACCAGCGCACCTTCGGCGGGCTCTCGCTGCACGACACCGTCCCCGGCGACCTGGAGGGGCTGCCGGACGCCATCGCGCACATCGCCCGCGACCCGCTGGACCCCGCCTTCGACGAGGCCGCCTTCCACACCGCGCTGCGCCGCCGCCGCACCACGATCAAGCGCGCGCTGCTGGACCAGTCGCTGATCAGCGGGGTCGGCAACATCTACGCCGACGAGGCGCTGTGGCGCGCCCGGCTGCACTACGACCGGCCGACGGCCACCCTGACCAGGCCGCGCGCCGCCGAACTCCTGGACCATGTGCGCGAGGTGATGACCGCCGCGCTGGCCGTCGGCGGCACCAGTTTCGACAGCCTCTATGTGAACGTGAACGGCGAGTCGGGGTACTTCGAGCGCTCCCTGGACGCCTACGGCCGGGAGAACGAGCCGTGCCGCCGCTGCGGCACCGCGATGCGCCGCCGCCCCTGGATGAACCGCTCCAGCTACTTCTGCCCGCGCTGTCAGCGCCCGCCGCGCCCGGCCACCGCGGCCCGTCCGGCGTCCCGCGCCGCCGCCGTCCCGCCGCTCGCGGCGCGCGTCGTGTCGTAGCGCTCCTGGGCCGTCAGCACCTCGGGCATCCGGTCCTCGACCAGATGGATGAGGGCCAGCAGCCGCTCGGCGACCGCGCTGCCCAGCGGGGTCAGCCGGTAGTCCACCCGGGGCGGGTTGGTCGGCTGCGCCTCGCGGTGCACCAGGCCGTCGCGCTCCAGCGCGTGCAGCGTCTGGGACAGCATCTTCTCGCTGACGCCGTCGACCCGCCGCCGCAGTTCGTTGAAGCGGAAGGTGCCGTCGTGGAGCGCGCCCAGGATGAGGCCGCCCCATTTGCCGGTGACGTGCTCCAGCGTGCCGCGCGAGGGGCAGGCGCGGGCGAACACGTCGAAGGCCAGGTTCTCCGCGTCCACCGTGGAGGACGCCCCGCCAGTGCGTTCACTGTCCATACCCACACCATACGCGCACTCAGCGCTGACTCCAGGGTCGCGCTTTCGCCTGGTGAGTGTGCTGCTCGTACGGGCACACGCGAAGCCCGGGGCGCTGTCGTACGCCCCGGGCTTCGCGGATGGCCGGATGCGGGGGCTCGCTCGGGGGCTCCCGCTCAGCGGCTCAGTAGCCGAAGAAGTGACCCGCCGGGCTTTTGACCTGCGGTCGTCTAACCGATCAACGCTGTGACCTGCGACTGAGCCGTCAATGGTTGTCAGCGTTGGTCGTCGTTGAGCACCCTTTCACGGCCCCGCGACGGCCCGAGCCTTCTCCACTTCCTCACCCACCACCCTCCCCAGCTCCCATCCCGTCGCCGTCGTCCCACACACCGTGGAGCGGGCGTGGTTCAGGGGCGTCAAGGTGGAGCGCGCCACTGTACGAACGACCTTGACGCCCCTGGGCCGCGTCTGCTCGGCTCTGCCTGGGACGACGGTGACGGGATGGGAGCTCCCACGCACGCTACGACGGACCTGCGGGCGCAGACGGAGCCCCCGCCATCCCGGAGCCTGAGAGCCCCCGCCGGAGGCATGGTCTGAAGCTTGGGCCCGTGTCGGCCGGTTGGATCTCGACCATTGGCCCCGGCTTATCTCGCCTGTGGGCGCGCGTCGGCGGACGGTGCGCGGCGCGGGCCGGAGGCAGGAGCGGAGCGCGACCGGGAGCCGGGAGCGCGCCCGGCGAAGCGGAGCGCAGCCGGGTGCCTTGATGAGGTAGAGAAATCCGTAACGAACCGGGTCAGTCAAGGTCGTAATCTGCGGACAAGTTCCGCCCGGTGCCTAGGTAGTCGATTGCGTACTCGGTGGTGTCGCCGCGCTGGTCCCAGTAGCGGTTGGTCATGGAGAGCGCAGAGGTGCCGGGGGTGATGCCCAGCAAGGGAGCCACATCGTCAGGGACTTCTTTGATTGCAACGACGTCCCTCCGGCGAACTGCGCGTCGTCCGGTCCTCTCTTCGATCAACCCGAACGTCATCTTGGGCAATGGCCCGGTGTTCAATAGCTCTGGGGCTGCCTCCGCGAACTCTCCCGGTAGCCAAGAGGTCGATAGTGCGACGACTCCATCCTCATCCCTGTAGATCCGGCGCCGTTGGATTGCCTCCTCCCCCTCCTCCAGTCCCAATGCGTCGGCAACCTCCTCTGGGGCAGGCGCGAGTCCGGAACTCAAGATCTCAACAGTCTCTCCCGGTCGGTATCCGTCGCCCCCGGCGCGCAACATCGTCAGCCGGTCGGGCCCGGTCGTGAGCTTCTTGGGGGCCGTCACGATCGTTCCTACACCGGGGATGGACTGGGCGTACCCCTCCTCTCGGAGCACTGCTGCTACCCGAGTCGCTGTGGCGGTAGAGACTCCTTCGTCTCGCACGATGTCCCGCACGGACGGGATGCGGTCTCCTGGGGAGATCTCCCCTGACTCGATGCGTTGCCTGATCTTGGCGGCGATACGGCGATAGGGCGCAAGTCCCTGCGACTGCTCTGTCATGCCCTTGACCTCCTGTTCTAAAGCGCTCTAGTAGACCTGTTGACTTTCGAGGCGCTCTAGAACACTATAGAACTGTCATCGCCTGCATGACAGGGGTGACTCAGCCACAAGCAGGAGCGGCGCCCCTACCGCCAAGCAGATGCGCCGCTCCCCGTCCCATAGAGGGAGCTTCCATCATGCCCGCAACGCTCGTTGCTCCGCACGTGGTGTCTGCTACTTCGGCCACGTCGGCTGTGTTAGTTGAGGATCTGTCCAATGGGGAACGGAAGGTCGCGCTGTACGCCTCGGACATGCCGACCGGCTTCCGCTTCCGGCGCGGGGATGACGCCCGGGTGACGGCGTGGATCATCCAGGGAGCTACGCGGCTCGGCCTTGATGAGCTGTTCCGCTCGGCTGCCTACGCCGCCGGTTACCGGCTGCTGTGGCTGGCACATCTCGACACCCCGGAGCAAGCCCAAGCACACGCTCGACGCTTCCCGAACGCGACCCGACTGGACCGCGCTGAGCAGGTCGCTAGCGCGTTCCTGCTGGCCCACCGCGTCGCCCCTGCCGCCCGTGCCCGTGGCCTGCAAACGATGGTCGAAGGCGCCTGCCGCTGCCACGGAACCGGCTGGATCGACGTGTACCACGACGACCCGGACGCCAACTGCTCGATGTCCTGCCCGGGCCACAACCCTCAGGCCGTTCGCGACTTCTACCCGGTCCGCAAGGCGGTGGCCGCGTAATGAAGTTCTTCGGTGGGAAAGATCGCGACCCTGATGACTCCCTTCTCAACGAGTCGATCGACCGAGCCAAGCGCAATGGTCGCTGGCTGCTGAACGTGGACCGTGCCCACAACGAGATCGGCTGTCAGCCTGGGGAGGACGGCGCCGGGGCGACTTCTGGGCCCTCCTGCGACACCGCCAGTTCCCCCAAGAAGGGGCGGCGCTGGTGACGGCCTTCCCCGTTGCCCCGGAGGCCGTGGCGAGTGCTGCGGTCTCCCTGGGCACCGACCCCATCACCCTCGCCGACACACTCAGGGTCACCGCCGGACCGGGCTTCGACCGGTGGCAAGAGCAGATCAAGCGCACCGGCGGCTGCTCCGACCCGATCCACCTCCAGGGCCTGACCACCACGCGCGACGCCCGGACCGGGGATGTCCTGTACTCCTACAGCACCGAAGGCGAACCCGGCGGACGGCTCCGGGTGGCTTGCGGCAACCGTCGCGCCTCCCGCTGCCCTTCCTGTGCCTGGACCTACGCGGGAGACACCTACCACCTGATCCGCGCGGGCCTGACCGGAGACCTCAACAAGGGCGTCTCCGCCCGGGTCCGCACGCACCCCAAGGTGTTCGCCACCCTGACCGCCCCGAGCTTCGGCCCGGTCCACAACCGCCCCACTTCCGGCCGCTGCCGTTGCGGCACCGCCCACCATGAGGGAGCTCCCGAGCTGGGCACGGCGCTGGATCCGGGCCGGTACGACTACGCGGGCGCGGTGCTGTGGAACAACCACGCGGGGGACCTGTGGCGACGCTTCACCATCTACCTGCGCCGGGAGCTCGCCGCCCGTGCCGGGCTGTCACAGAGCGCGCTGGGGGAGGTGTGCCGGGTCTCCTTCGGCAAGGTGGCCGAGTACCAAAAGCGCGGAGCGGTCCACTTCCACGCCATCGTGCGTCTCGACGGCCCTGGAGGAGCGGACGACGCCCCGCCGACCTGGGCCAGTGCGGGCCTGCTGTCGGACGCCATCACCGCCGCTGCTGCCCGCGTCTCCGTCCCCCTGCTCGCCGCTGATGGCCAGCCTGCCCGCGTGCTCCGTTGGGGTGATCAGGTGGACGTACGGCCCATCGGCATGGACGACGGCCAGGAACTCACCGAACAGGCGGTCGCTTCGTACGTGGCCAAGTACGCCACCAAAGCGGCCGAGAGCACGGGCACCGTTGACCGCCGGATCGGGGAGCTCTCCGAGCTGGACAAGCTGACCGACCTTCCCGCCCACACCCGCCGCCTGATCGAAGCCTGCTTCGACCTGGACGACCACTACCCGGACCGCAAGCTCTGGCAATGGGCACACATGCTCGGCTTCCGGGGCCACTTCTCCACCAAGTCCCGCCGCTACTCCACCACCCTCAGCGCACTTCGCCAGGTCCGCGCCGACTTCCGCGCACGCCAGGAACGCCGTGAACGGGGCCTGCCCGACCCTGACGACGCCCCGGAGGGCTCCACGCTGGTCATGTCCCACTGGACCTACGCGGGGCATGGCCACACCCCCGGCGAATCCTGGCTCGCTGCCACCATCGCCCGGGAGCTCCGCACCAACCGCGAAACCGCCCGTGAGGTACTGGCCGATCTCGACGCAGAGGGGGAGTGGTGAGCATGGCCCGACCGCTTCCTGAGCGCTACCTGACTCCGCTGGACCTGGCTGACCTAATCGGCGTACCGGTCGAGACGATCTACCAGTGGCGTCGCAAGGGCACCGGTCCGCGCGGCTTCCGGGTCGGCCGACACCTGCGCTTCGACCCCGAAGACGTTCGCCGCTGGATCGCTGACCTGATGGAAGGGGTTGCCTGATGGCCGGGCACGTCCAAGACCGCTGGTACAAGATGGTTCCCGGTCCGGATGGCAAGCCCGTCAAGGTCAAGACCGACCGGCACGGCGTCGGCCTGCGCTACCGCGCCCGCTACGTCGGGCCCGATGGCACTGAGAAGAGCCAGTCATTCCCGGACAAGCAGAAACGCAGGGCTGAAGCGTGGTTGAACAACGTCGAGGCCGACATGTCCCGGGGCGACTACATCGACCCTGTGGCAGGACGGGTGACCTTCGCGCAGTACGTGAGCACGTGGCTCGCCACTCAGACCACCGATCCGGCAACCCGTGAGTCTGTCGAGAGTCGGCTACGCCTGCACGCGGTGCCCCACCTGGGGACGCGACCCCTGGCGTCGTTCCAGCCGTCACACATACGGCTGTGGATGCGCACCCTGGAGGATGCGGGCCTTGCGGCTGGCTATCGTCGGGGGATCTTCGCGCACGTCTCCACGGTCTTCACGGCTGCTGTGGAAGACCGGATCATCAGGGACAACCCGTGTCGGTCTCGGTCGGTTAAGGCGCCTCGACTGGACCCGCGCAAGGTCAAGCCGTGGACGGTTGAGCGTGTCAAGGCGGTCCAGGATCAGCTACCTGACCGATACCGGGAGCTGATCGAACCAGCCGTTGGCTGCGGACTGCGACAGGGTGAGGTGTTCGGTCTGGCCGTGGAAGAGGTGGATTTCCTCGGGGGAGTCGTTCACGTCGTCCGTCAGGTCAAGCTACTCCGTGGGCGTCCGGTGTTCGCCCCTCCGAAGGGCGGCAAGATCCGCGACGTACCACTACCTGAGTCGGTCGCGTTCGCTTTGGCCGGGCACATCACGCGGTATCCGCCCGTTGAGATCACGTTGCCATGGAAGACCCTCGATGGGCCGCCGGTTACGGCAACGCTGATCTTCTACGGGCCTGCTGGCCTGCCGCTCAACCGGAACCGCTTCAACGATCGCGTCTGGCGCCCGACGCTGCGAGCAGTCGGCGTGGAGCCTGACCGCGAGAATGGTATGCACGCGCTACGCCACTTCTACGCCTCGGTGCTCCTCGACGCGGGGGAGAGCATCAAGGCTCTGAGTGAGTACCTGGGGCACCATGATCCCGGATACACCCTCCGGACGTACACGCACCTGATGCCCTCCAGCGAGACCCGGACCCGGGCCGCCGTTGATCGTGTCCTTGGAGATGGGGCCCGTACGAATGACGGCCCCGACACGGCCCAGACGGCCCGGTAAGCCTCTGACCTGCGCCGATCTTAATAGCCGAAGTCCTGGGTCCACCAGGGGCCGCCGTCGCCGAAGTGCGCGCCGACGCCCAGCCGCTTGAACGAGCAGTTGAGGATGTTGGCGCGATGGCCGGAGCTGTTCATCCAGGAGTCCATCACGGCCTGTGCGTCCGACTGGCCGCGGGCGATGTTCTCCCCGCCCAGGTCCAGGATGCCCGCGCCCTCGGCGCGCTCCCAGGGGCTGTCGCCGTCGGGGTTGATGTGGTCGAAGAACTGGCGCAGGGACATGTCCTCGCTGAAGTCCTCGGCCAGCTGGGCGAGTTTGGGGTCGGCCGTCACGGGGGCGCAGCCGACCTTCTTGCGCTCTTTGTTGACGAGGGCGAGGACTTCGGCCTCCGAGGCGGTCTCGGGGCCGGCCGACTCCGCCGGGGGCGCTGGAGCGGTCGGCTCCGTCGAAGGCGCCTGGGACGGCTTGCCGGGCCCGGGGCCGTTCGCGCCGCCGTTGCCGTTGCCGTTGTCGCTTCCGTTGCCCTTGCCGTTCCCGCCGGGACGGTCGTTCCCGGAGGGCTCGGAGGGCCCCGGCTGCTCCGGCGGAGTGGCGGAGGGCGTCTCAGAGGGCTTGGCGGGGGTCTTGGAGGGGGTTGTGG
>NZ_JAEEAP010000155.1 GCF_016103465.1 Streptomyces sabulosicollis | reverse complement strand
CCCCCCAGGGATGCCCCCGCTGGCCACCCCTGGTCAGCGCTTCGCCGCCCGGCTCATCGACATCGTCATCCTCGGCGCGATCTGGACGGCGGCGCTCACCGCGACCGGCGCGCTCCAGTACACGATGGACCACCCGGGCGAGCAGCACATGGGCAAGGTCACCACCGCGCTGCTGATCACCATGGCGCTCTACTTCGGCTACGAGGGCGTCATGCTGGCCCGCAGCGGACAGACGCTCGGCAAGAAGGCGCTGCGCATCCGGGTGGCGATGCTGTCCGACGGGAATGTGCCGGCCGGTCAGGGCTGGGTCCGCGCGGCGGTCTACGTCCTGCCGGGGATGCTCATCCCGCTGCTGATCGGCACGGTCTTCTGGCTGGTCAACTCGGTCTCACTGCTGTGGGACAAGCCGTTCCAGCGCTGTCTGCACGACAAGGCCGCACGGACCGTCGTGGTGTCGGCCGTGCAGTGAGCCCGTGGTGTCAGCCGTGCAGTGAGTCGGCGTGCGGCCGGGCCTGTGCCCGCGCCGGGTCGGCCGGTCCGGACCCCGCCACGGGGCGGCTGGTGCGGACGGTGCGGCCGGGGCGGGAGGTCCGGGCCACCGGCACGGTGACGGCGACGAGGAGCCCGAGAACCAGTCCGGCCACGGTCACCACCGCCACCCCGAGTCCCGATCGGGCCTGGGAGAGCAGCAGCATGGCGAAGGTCGAGAGAACGACGGTGGCCGAACCATAGGCGAGCTGTGCAGGAGTCGGACGCGGCATGGCGGGATCCGTCCTCGGGGGCGATATGCAGGGGGCATGAGTCAGGCTGATGTGCACCGTCAGTCCTGACTCTACGGTCCTGCATGCCCGAGGGGAACGGAAGTAAGCGTGACCTCACCCACGGCGCCGTTGCACAGGGGGCGCACGGAGTCATCGGGTGTTCCAACCGGCGTGAACGGCGCGCCCGTTGCTGTCCGTTAAACGGAACGTCGGGATCGCAGAACGTACTTGTCTCATCAGTCCAAGTCAAGGTCTGTCTTTTCTCCTGCCACTCCGGTCAAATGTCCGGCACTGGTGTGGAAAGGGGAGGACTGAGCGAGTGAACAGCCAACGGAGGACGGCCAGATCGGCCGCCATAGCCACAGTGGTGGCCGCGCTCGGCGCGGCGGCACTCTCGACCGGCATGGCTCAGGCGGATGCGCCGTCTACGCGTGTCGAGCGCCACGATCCGGCGCCCGCGAAGACGGATGTCCAGCACGACCTCGAAGGTCCGTACAGCAAGCAGCGGGAGGCGCTGCGTCAGGAGGCGCTGCGCCAGGTCATCTCCGGTGACACCAAGGCGGCCACGCGCGGGGCGTCCAAGGTCGTGAAGCTCGGCAAGGGCAAGTACGTCGAGCTGGCCCGGGAGAAGACCGACAAGATCTTCACCGTCCTGGTCGAGTTCGGCGACAAGGTGGACGACACCACCATGTACGACCCGGACGGGGACGGCCCGAAGCCGCCGGTGAAGAAGTACGGCGGCGATCCGGGCCCGGCGCACAACACCATCGCCGAGCCGGACCGCGCCGACGACAACAGCACGGCCTGGCAGAAGGACTACAACCGCCAGCACTTCCAGGACCTCTACTTCTCCAAGGACAAGAAGAAGCAGTCCCTGAAGAAGTACTACGAGAAGCAGTCCTCGGGCCGCTACTCGGTGGACGGCGAGGTCTCCGACTGGGTCAAGGTCGACTGGAACGAGGCCCGCTACGGCTCCAACTACTGCGGCGACACCAACTGCGCCAACGCCTGGGACCTGATCCGCGACGGCGTCAACCAGTGGGCCAAGGACCAGAAGGCGGCCGACCGCACCGACGCGCAGATCAAGGCGGACCTGGCCCAGTACGACCAGTGGGACCGCTACGACTACGACGCCGACGGCAACTTCAACGAGCCCGACGGCTACATCGACCACTTCCAGATCGTCCACGCCGGTGAGGACGAGTCCGCGGGCGGCGGGGTCCAGGGCGAGAACGCCATCTGGGCGCACCGCTGGTACGCGTACGGCACCGACGCGGGCAAGACCGGACCGGGCGACAACAAGTCGGGCGGTACGCAGATCGGCGACACCGGCATCTGGGTCGGCGACTACACGATGCAGCCGGAGAACGGCGGCCTCGGCGTCTTCGCCCATGAGTACGGCCATGACCTGGGCCTGCCGGACGAGTACGACACCACCGGCAAGGGGGAGTCGTCCGTCGCCTACTGGTCGCTGATGTCCGCGGGGTCCTGGCTCGGCACCGGTAAGGACGCCATCGGCGATCTGCCCGGCGACATGAACGCCTGGGACAAGCTGCAGCTGGGCTGGCTGAACTACGCCTCGGCCAAGGCCGGTAAGAAGTCCACCCACACCCTCGGGGTGGCCGAGTACAACACCAGGAACAAGCAGGCGCTGGTGGTCGAGCTGCCCGCCAAGGCCGTCACCACCGAGGTGGTCGCCCCCGCCGAGGGCTCCAAGCAGTGGTGGAGCGGGATGGGTGACGACCTGAAGAACACCCTCACCCGGTCGGTGGACCTCACGGGCAAGTCCAAGGCGAGCCTGGACCTGCAGGGCTGGTGGGACATCGAGGAGAACTACGACTACCTCTACACCGAGGTCTCCACGGACGGCGGCGCCAACTGGACGCCGATCGACGGCACCGCGGACGGCAAGGCCATCCCGCGCGACGCCGGTGACAAGCCCGCGCTGACCGGCACCTCGGGCGCGTACAAGAAGCTCTCCTTCCCGCTGGACGCCTACGCGGGCAAGAAGATCGACCTGCGCTTCCGCTACCAGACCGACGGCGGTGTGGCGCAGAAGGGCTTCGCGGCCGACGCGATCACCCTGACCGCGGACGGCGCTCCGGTCTTCAGCGACGGCGCCGAGGGCGACGACAACGGCTGGACCGCAGGCGGCTTCTCGCGCATCGGCGGCTCCTTCACCAAGGACTACCCGCAGTACTACATCGCCGAGAACCGCCAGTACGTGTCGTACGACACCACCCTCAAGACCGGTCCGTACAACTTCGGCTGGGCCTCCACCCGGCCCAACTGGGTCGAGCACTTCCCGTACCAGAACGGGCTGCTGATCTGGCAGTGGGACACCTCGCAGCCGGACAACAACGTCGGCGTCCACCCGGGCAGCGGTCTGATCCTGCCGATCGACGCGCACCCCGCCGCCGAGAAGTGGGCGGACGGCGCGCTGATGCGCAACCGGATCCAGACGTACGACTCGCCCTTCAGCCGGCTCCCCTCGGACGGCTTCACGCTGCACAACGACGGCAAGGCCGCCAAGGTGAAGCCGAAGCCCGGCATCCCGGTCTTCGATGACCACAAGGGGACGTACTGGGACAAGAGCAATCCGACCGGCGGCGTCAAGATTGCTGACACCAACACCCGGATCAAGATCCTCAAGGAGCTCCCGGGTAGCTCGACGATGACCGTCCAGGTCGGACCGTCCGCCTCCTAGATCCACAACAGTCTGCGTTTTAGCAGGTCAGAGCGGCAACGGCCGTCGCCCCCTAGCGGGCGGCGGCCGTTCGCGTTTAGATGCCCCTACGACCTTCTTGTTGACACGACGTCTCACGGGGGACATGACCCGCAATGGCCAATGGAGGATTCACCAAGCTGCCGGGCGGCAGCGTGGTGGTCGCACTGACGCTGCCGCGCCCACTGGGCGAGGGCGGCGTCCGCGTCCTGGTACACGCCGCGAACCGCCAGCGAGCCCTGACCAGGCTCCGCAATCTCGGGCTCCGCGCCGTCTATCTGCGCGGCAACACCGCGCCGCCGACACCCGACGAGGTGACGGCGGTGCTACACCATCCCGACGGGGTGGTCTGGCGCACCGCGCCGGACCGCGGAGGGGAGCTCTGGCACCCCATGGCCGCCCTTCTCAGACCGCCGGCCCCGGCCTCGTAGCGCCGGGGCCCGGGAGGACGGCCGCTCGAGCGGCCGTTCAGGCGGCGGTCCAGGCGGACGCCCAGACGGCCGTCCGAGTGGCCGGGAAGGGGGCTGGAAGGCGCTCAGAGCGCCTCCGGAACCCTCAGACGACCGGCTGCGCTCAGAGCGCCTCCGGAACCCTCAGACGACCGGCTTGCCGCTGAGCTCGACCCCGGCCGCCCGCAGCTCCGCCAGGGCGCGCTCGGTCGTGCCCGGGGAGACGCCCGCGGTCAGGTCCAGCAGGACGTGCGCCGCGAACCCCTCGCGGCGCGCGTCCAGCGCCGTGGCCCGCACGCAGTGGTCGGTGGCGATGCCCACCACGTCCACGTCGGTCACCTCCCGCTCGCGCAGCCACTGGGCGAGCGGGGTGCCGTGCTCGTCGGTGCCCTCGAAACCGCTGTACGCCCCCGTGTACGCACCCTTGTCGAAGACCGCGTCGATCGCGCCGGAGGCGACGGCGGGCGCGAAGTTCGGGTGGAACCCGACGCCCTCGGTGCCCGCGACACAGTGCACCGGCCAGGTGTGCTCGTAGTCCGGGTTCTCCGAGAAGTGATCGCCCGGGTCGACGTGGTGATCACGGGTGGCGACGACATGCCGGTAACCGGGCGTGGCCTCCCCGATCAGATCGGTGATCGCGGCGGCGACGTCCGCGCCCCCCGTCACCGCGAGGCTTCCGCCCTCGCAGAAGTCGTTCTGGACGTCGACGACGATCAGTGCCCGGTGCATGTCACCGAGGGTAGACACTCCGCGTCGATTGCGGCAGTGGGCGTGCCCCGCGTTCCCCCTCATGACCCGCCCGCCTCAGGACCGCGCGTACTCGGTGGGGAGGACCGGCTCCCCGCGCGAGAGCTGGGTCGCCGACAGCGGCAGCCCGGCCCGGGCCGCGATGTGCCGGTCCCGCGCCGCGTCCAGCGGCTCGCGGGCCACGATCTCGCCCCCGCGCACCAGCTCCACCAGCAGTTGATGGTCCGCCAGCTCCGCCGGGACCTCACCGGTGCCGATCACCTCGGCCTCGGCCACACCGTGCTCGTCCACCCGCCGCGCGGCCCATTTGCGGCCGCCGACCGAGGTCTTCGCGCCCATGGACTTCTTGGCCACCGGCAGCAGCGGCGCGTTCGCGTCGTCCGAACCGGCCCGCGCCACCAGCTTGTAGACCATCGAGCTGGTGGGGTGGCCGCTGCCGGTGACCAGCTGGGTGCCGACCCCGTACGCGTCCACGGGGGCCGCGGCCAGCGAGGCGATCGCGTACTCGTCGAGGTCGCTGGTCACCACGATCTTGGTGTTCTTGGCGCCCAGCTCGTCCAGCTGCTGGCGCACCCGGTGGGCGAGCAGCAGCAGATCGCCGGAGTCGATCCGCACGGCGCCGAGGTCCTTGCCGGCCACCTCCACGGCGGTGCGCACCGCCTCGGCGACGTCATAGGTGTCCACGAGCAGGGTGGTGTCGCTGCCGTGCGCCCGGACCTGGGCGGTGAAGGCGTCCCGCTCGCTGTCGTGCAGCAGGGTGAAGGCGTGGGCGCTGGTGCCCACGGTGGGGATGTTGTAGCGGAACCCGGCCGCGAGGTCGGAGGTGGTGGTGAAGCCGCCGACGTAGGCGGCGCGGGCGGCGGCCACGGCGGCCAGCTCATGGGTGCGGCGGGCGCCCATCTCGATGAGCGGCCGGTCGCCCGCGGCGGTGGACATCCGGGACGCGGCGGCGGCCACCGCGGAGTCGTGGTTGAGGATGGAGAGGATGACCGTCTCCAGCAGCACCGCCTCGGCGAAGGAGCCCTCCACCCGCATGATGGGCGAGCCGGGGAAGTAGACCTCGCCCTCGGGGTAGCCCCAGATGTCGCCGCGGAAGCGGCAGTCGGCGAGCCAGGCGAGCGTCGGCTCGTCCACGATCCGCTGCTGGGCGAGGAAGTCCAGCACGCCGGCGTCGAAGCGGAAGTTCTCGACGGCGTCCAGCACCCGCCCGGTGCCCGCCACGACGCCGTAGCGCCGGCCCTCGGGGAGGCGCCTGGTGAAGACCTCGAAGACCGAGCGGCGGTCGGCGGTGCCGGCCCGCAGCGCGGCCTGCAGCATGGTGAGTTCGTACCGGTCGGTGAAGAGTGCGGTCGACGGCACGTCCACCGGCAGTCCCAAGTCCGCAGTGTCCATGGTTGACGATGCTACCTCCCGTACTCGTCAGAGTGACGAGATCTGGGTGCCGGTTTAGGCGACGGCCCGTGCCGGGTGGCAGCATGGGACGTGTGAGTGTCACGCCCGTGGAGATCGAACGTCCCGAATCCCGTGAAGCACCGTCGTCGGTGCCGGAGCCCGACGTTCCCTGGGTGACGGTGGTCCACAACGACCCCGTCAATCTCATGAGCTATGTGACCTACGTCTTCCAGAGCTACTTCGGCTACTCCAAGGACAAGGCGCACCGCTTGATGCTCGACGTCCACCACAAAGGCCGCGCGATCGTCTCGAGCGGCAGCCGCGAGGAGATGGAGCGCGACGTGCAGGCGATGCACGGCTACGGGCTGTGGGCGACCCTCCAGCAGGAGCGCTGATGTCGGGACGCTTCGAACCGCTGCCGGGCGGCGGCGCCGCCATCGCCCTGGACGAGGTGGAGGTCTCCATCCTGCGCAGCCTGGCCATGCAGCTCGCCGAGCTGATCGGCCCGGGCGACCAGCCCGCCGAGGGCGGCGACCCCCTGGACGCGCTCTTCGCGGACGGCCCCAGCAAGCCGCCGGAGGACCCGGCGCTGGCCCGGCTCTTCCCGGACGCCTACTGCCCGCCGGACCAGGAGCTGGGGGCGCGGGAGGAGAAGGAGGCGCGCGAGGCGTCCGCCGAGTTCCGCCGCTTCACCGAGAACGACCTGCGGGCGCGCAAGCGCGAGGACGCCCTGACGGTGGTGCGCGACCTGGACGCGCTGGGCCCCGGCTCCTCCGGTGGGGCCCCGGCGGTGCTGGAGCTGGCGCCGGAGAAGTCCCGGCAGTGGCTGGGCGCGCTCAACGACCTGCGGCTGGCCATCGGGACCCGGCTGGAGGTCACCGACGAGGACGACGGCGGTGAGCTGCTGCGGCTGCCGGACTCCGATCCGCGCAAGCCGATGGTCATGGCGTACTTCTGGCTCGGCGGGCTCCAGGAGACCCTGATCGAGACGCTGATGTCGGAATGATCTCCTCCGGCAATTACTGAGTGTTCGTTTAGAGGATGCTCAACTCCGGATAACGATCGCATCACTGCGATCGTTAACTTTGTTGCGCAGCATAACTTTTGTCCGCTTCTTCCTGTGGTGTGTACCACACGCGACGCAGTCGATCAGCGTGGCGGTCGTGGTACATCTTCACGATCGCCAGCCAGCCGCCACAGGGAGAAAGGCGCAGCAATATGACCTCAGCGGCTCCTGAAGAGGGCTATGAGCGGGGCCTGGGCAGTCGCCAGGTCCAGATGATCGCTATCGGCGGCGCCATCGGCGTCGGCCTGTTCATGGGCGCCGGGGCGAACATCGCCAAGGCCGGCCCGAGCATCATCCTGATGTACGCCCTCGCGGGTGTGGTCATCTTCTTCATCATGAGAGCGCTCGGTGAGCTGCTCCTGTACCGGCGGTCCACGGGCTCCTTCGCGGAGTACATCCGCGAGTTCCTGGGACCGTTCTTCGGTTATGCGACCGGTTGGACCTACTGGCTGCTGTGGGTGGTCACCGGCATGGCCGAGCTGACGGCCGCCGCCATCTACATCAACTTCTGGTTCCCCTCGATCCCGCAGTGGGTCAGCGCCCTGGTCTTCCTGGTGGTGCTCTTCGGGGTCAACCTGATCTCGGTCAAGATCTTCGGTGAGGTCGAGTTCTGGTTCTCGATGGTCAAGGTCACCGCGATCATCGGCATGATCGTGATCGGCCTCGGCGTGCTCACCCTCGGCTTCTCCGACGCCGGTGACACCGCGGCCGCCTCCAACCTCTGGTCGCACGGCGGGTTCTTCCCCAACGGCATCGGCGACAGCCTGATGACCCTCCAGGGCGTGATGTTCGCCTACATCGCCGTCGAGCTGGTCGGCGTCACCGCGAGCGAGTCCGAGGACCCCGAGAAGACCCTGCCCAAGGCGATCAACACCCTGCCGTGGCGCATCATCATCTTCTACGTCGGCGCCCTGATGGTGCTGCTCGCCGTCGTCAAGTGGACCGAGTTCTCGGCCGGTGAGAGCCCCTTCGTGCACGGCTTCTCCAAGATCGGCATCCCCTTCGCCGCCGGTATCGTCAACTTCGTCGTCCTGACCGCTGCCCTGTCCTCCTGCAACTCCGGCATGTACTCCACCGGCCGGATGCTGCGTGACCTGGCGACCAGCGGCGAGGCCCCGGGGGTCTTCGCCCGGCTCAACGCCCGCAAGTCCCCGGCCATCGGCATCACCTTCTCCGTCCTCCTCATGGGCATCGGCGTGGTCCTCAACTACGTCGTCCCCGAGAAGGCGTTCACCTACGTCACCTCGGTGGCCACGGCCGCGGGCATCTGGTCCTGGCTGATGATCCTCTTCGCGCACATCCAGTACCGCCGCGCGGTCCGCGCGGGGCGGCTGCCCGCCTCGTCCTTCCCGGCTCCCGGCGGCTCGGTCTTCAGCTGGGTGGCGGTGGTCTTCCTGCTGATCGTGACCGGCATGGTCGCGTACGACAAGGACGCCCGGGTCTCCCTGTACGTCGGCGCCGGGTGGGCCGTGTGCCTGGTGATCGGCTGGTACGTGCTCAAGGCCCGCGGCGGTGCTCAGCCGCTCGTCCAGTCGGACGCGGTGGAGCCGGAGTACGCGCGCAAGTAATCCGTATCGCCTTTCGGGCGGCGCATCTCACCAGGCGGGCTCCGGACCTCTGTCCGGAGCCCGCCTCCTATTCTGTGCTCATGCTGACCATCACCCAGGCGCTCCACGACAAGATCGTCGCGCACGCCCGCGCCGACCACCCCGACGAGGCGTGCGGGGTGATCGCGGGCCCGGCCGGGAGCGGCCGCCCCGAGCGGTTCATCCCGATGCTGAACGCGGCCCGGTCCCCCACCTTCTACGAGTTCGACTCGGGTGACCTGCTCAAGCTCTACCGCGAGATGGATGACCGGGACGAGGAGCCGGTCGTCATCTACCACTCGCACACCGCCACCGAGGCGTACCCCTCCCGCACCGACATCTCCTACGCCAATGAGCCCGGTGCCCACTACGTCCTGGTCTCCACGGCCGAATGCGGCAATGGCGAGGGGCCCATCCAGTTCCGGTCCTTCCGGATCGTGGACGGCGAGGTCACCGAGGAACAGGTGGAGATCGTCCCGGGTGGCTGAGCCGAGGCGTTGTCTCGTATCGCGGTCGCTACCCGTCCGTATCGCGGGATCACCTACCGGAGCCCGGTTCGGGAATCGATACGATGAGTCCATGGTTTTCGATGACGTGAGCGAGAAGACGCCGGGCATGCTGCTCGTGGCGCGGCTCCACGTCGACCTGTGCCGGCTCGCCAGCGCGATGTGTCCGCGCCGCGCCGTGGCCGCCTGAGCGCGCGCCCGAGACGCCCGACGCCCTTCGACGACGCCCTCCCGGCCGCTCCCGGTCCGGGAGTCCACCCCGCCCTCCGACAGGAGCCCAGACATGGCCATCGAGGTCCGCATCCCGACCATCCTCCGCACCTACACCGACGGCCAGAAGGCGGTCGAGGGCAGCGGGGCCACGCTCGCCGAGCTCTTCGCCGACCTGGAGACCCGGCACTCCGGGATCCAGGAGCGCCTGGTGGACGGTGGCGAGCTGCGCCGCTTCGTCAACGTCTACCTGAACGACGAGGACGTCCGCTTCCTCGACGGCATCTCCACCAAGCTCTCGGACGGCGACAATGTGACGATCCTGCCCGCCGTCGCCGGTGGAATGCTCTGATGCGGTACGACAGCCCCCTGGACGCGGTCGGCAATACGCCGCTCGTCCGGCTGCCGCGGCTCTCGCCCTCCTCCGAGGTACGGATCTGGGCCAAGCTGGAGGACCGCAACCCCACCGGCTCGGTCAAAGACCGTCCCGCGCTCCATATGATCGAACAGGCCGAGAAGGACGGCCGGTTGACCCCCGGCTGCACCATCCTCGAGCCCACCTCGGGCAACACCGGGATCTCCCTCGCGATGGCGGCCAAGCTCAAGGGCTACCGCATCGTCTGCGTGATGCCGGAGAACACCAGCGAGGAGCGGCGCCAGCTGCTCGCCATGTGGGGCGCGGAGATCATCTCCTCGCCCGCCGCCGGCGGCTCCAACACCGCCGTCCGGGTGGCCAAGGAACTGAGCGCCGAGCACCCCGACTGGGTGATGCTCTACCAGTACGGGAACCCCGACAACGCGGGCGCCCACTACGCCACCACCGGCCCCGAGATCCTGGCCGACCTGCCCTCCATCACCCACTTCGTCGCCGGTCTGGGCACCACCGGCACCCTGATGGGCGTCGGCCGCTTCCTGCGCGAGAACAAGCCGGACGTCCAGATCGTCGCCGCCGAGCCGCGCTACGACGACGTCGTCTACGGGCTCCGCAACCTCGACGAGGGCTTCGTCCCCGAGCTGTACGACGAGTCCGTCCTGACCACCCGGTTCTCCGTCGGCTCCGAGGACGCCGTCTCCCGCACCCGGGAACTCCTCGCCCAGGAGGGCATCTTCGCGGGCGTCTCGACCGGGGCCGCGCTGCACGCCGCCCTCGGTGTCGCCCGTAAGGCGGTCACGGCCGGGCAGAGCGCCGATGTGGTCTTCGTCGTCGCCGACGGCGGCTGGAAGTACCTGTCCACCGGTGTCTACACGGCGGCCACCACCGAGGAGGCGATCGAGACGCTGCACGGCCAGCTCTGGGCGTAGGGCCCGATCGGCCGGCGGGGGGCATGGCCGGGCGCCGCCCGGCTCCGTCCTGGTGATTCCGCCCACAACGCGGGCCCGTGGAGGAGCTGCCTGGGCTTTTGCGCCTTACGCTCGTGGGCACCGCATGACCCCCCGCACCCGCCCATGGCCCTCGGCATGGGGACCCCTCAAGGAGGTTCCTGCTTCATGAAGCTCACCGTCGTCGGATGCTCAGGGTCGTTCCCGTCCGCGGAATCGGCCTGCTCGAGCTACCTCCTCGAGGCCGACGGCTTCCGGCTGCTCCTCGACATGGGCAATGGCGCCCTTGGCGAGCTGCAGCGCCACTGCGGTCTCTACGACCTCGACGCCGTGCTGCTGTCCCATCTCCACCCCGATCACTTCATCGACATGTGCGGATACTTCGTCGCGCGCTACTACCGGCACGACGGTGGCCGCGCCGAGGCGATCCCCGTCTACGGCCCCGAGGACACCGAGCGGCGGCTGGTCCAGGCGTACGACGACGTGCCCGACGAGAAGTCGATGCGCGAGGTCTTCGACTTCCGCACGCTCACGCCCGGCAGCTTCGAGATCGGCCCCTTCACGATCCGCGCGGAGCGGGTCTGCCATCCGGTGGAGGCGTACGGCTTCCGGATCGAGTGCGGCGGCCGCTCGCTGGTCTACTCGGGCGACACGGGCCCCTGTGAGGCCCTGGTGGACCTGGCCCGGGGCGGCGACCTCTTCCTGTGCGAGGCGGCCTTCACCCACGGCAAGGAAGACATCCCGGGGCTGCACCTCAACGGCCGCCAGGCGGGCGAGCACGCGCTGCGGGCGGGGGTCGGGGCCCTGGTGCTCACCCATGTCCCGCCGTGGACGGACCCCCAGATCAACCAGCGCGACGCCCAGGCGGTCTTCGGCGGCCCCGTGGAGCTGGCCAAGGCGGGCGCGGTCTACGAGGTCTAGCGGGCGCGCGAAGGCGCGGAAGACGGCGAAGCGCCGGGCTGGAGGACCAGCCCGGCGCTTCGCCGTCTCCGCCGTGGGGCTACTTCTTGGCGTCGGCCGTCGCCGCCGCGTCGTCCAGGGAGTCCTCGGGTTCCCGTCCGGGCGTCGGGATGTTGAACTTCGTGATCACGAAGCGGAACACCACGTAGTAGACGACGCTGAACGCCAGCCCGATCGGGATGAGCATCCACGCCTTCTCGCTGTGCGACCACCCCAACAGGTAGTCGAAGAGGCCGCCGGAGAAGGTGAAGCCGCTGCGGATGCCGAGTGCCCAGGTCAGGGCCATGGACACCCCCGTCAGCACCGCGTGGATGCCGTACAGCAGGGGGGCGATGAACATGAACGAGAACTCGATCGGCTCGGTGACACCGCAGACGAACGCCGTCAGCGAGACCGAGATCATCATGCCCATCACGGCCTTGCGCCGCTCGGGGCGGGCGCAGTGCGCGATCGCCAGACCGGCGGCGGGCAGCGCGAACATCATGATCGGGAAGAAGCCGGTCATGAACATTCCGGCCGACGGGTCGTCGTGGAAGTAGCGCGCGATGTCGCCGTGCCAGGTCTGGCCGCCGGAGGTGAAGTCGCCGAACTGGAACCAGGCGAACGAGTTCAGCAGCATGTGCATGCCGACCGGGATCAGCAGCCGGTTGACCACGCCGAAGATCCCGGAGCCGGCCGCGCCGTTGGACGACAGCCACTCGGAGAAGTTGTTGAGGCCGTCGCCGATCGGGCCCCAGAGGTAGCCGAAGAGCACGCCGTAGATGACGCCCGCGAAGGACATCAGGATCGGGATGAAGCGGCGGCCGCTGAAGAAGCCCAGCCAGTCCGGCAGCCGGGTGCGGTGGTACTTCTCCCACAGCACCGCGGCGGTCAGGCCGACCACGATGCCGCCGAGCACCCCCGGGTCCTCCGGCTTGCCGGTCACATCGCTGACGAAGCCGGTCAGGACGTTCTTGTAGACGAGGAAGCCGACCAGGCCCGCGAACGCCGTGGAGCCGTCCGACTTCTTCGCGAAGCCGATGGCCACGCCGATGCAGAACAGCAGGGCCAGGTTGTCGAAGAGCGCGCCGCCCGCATGGGCGAAGATCTCCGCGAGCTTGTTCCAGCCGAGTCCCGTCTTGCCGAAGACGTCGTCCTGGCCGAGCCGGCTCAGGATGCCCGCGGCGGGCAGGGCGGCGACGGGCAGCTGGAGGCTGCGGCCGATCTTCTGCATACCCTTGATCAGACCGGCACCCCGCTTCTGCGCGGGCCCGGCCTGGGCGGTGGCCGTACTCATCGGATTCCTCCTGGTGAGGCGGGCTCTCGGGGGAAGGGGCGGCCCGCGCTATGGTCTAAACCACATGTGGTGTAGACCTGTTGTAGCACGTAGGGATCCGATAAAGGAATCTATTCTTCCATGTGACGAGTGACCTCCTCACCCGCATAATGGTGTAGACCACTTGGTCGCAACGCGGACAGCAGGACGACAGGAGCGAACATGGCCACCAAGGCTGAGAAGATCGTCGAGGGGCTCGGCGGCATCGACAACATCATCGAGGTCGAGGGCTGCATCACCCGCCTCCGCACCGAGGTCAAGGACGCCGCCCTGGTCGACGAGGCCCTCCTGAAGGCCGCGGGCGCCCATGGCGTGGTCAAGATGGGCACCGCGATCCAGGTGGTCATCGGCGCCGACGCGGACCCCGTCGCCGCCGAGATCGAAGACCTGATGTGACCCCCTGAGCCTGCCGCGCCGTCCCCGGGGCGGGGCCCGCGCCGGACGCGGACCGGGGGCCCGCGCGATGCCGATAGGCTCATCCCATGTCTCGTATCGACGGCCGCACCCCCGACCAGCTCCGCCCCGTGACCATCGAGCGCGGTTGGAGCAAGCATGCCGAGGGCTCGGTCCTCGTCTCCTTCGGCGATACGCGGGTCCTGTGCACCGCGAGCGTCACCGAGGGCGTGCCGCGCTGGCGCAAGGGCAGCGGCGAGGGCTGGGTCACCGCGGAGTACGCGATGCTGCCGCGCTCCACCAACACCCGGGGCGACCGCGAGTCCGTCCGCGGCAAGATCGGCGGCCGTACGCATGAGATCTCCCGTCTCATCGGCCGCTCGCTGCGCGCCGTCATCGACTACAAGGCGCTCGGCGAGAACACCGTCGTCCTGGACTGCGATGTCCTCCAGGCCGACGGCGGCACCCGCACCGCCGCCATCACCGGCGCCTACGTGGCCCTGGCCGACGCCATCGGCTGGGCCCGGGGGAAGAAGCTGATCAAGGCCACCCGGCAGCCGCTGACCGGCACCGTCTCCGCCGTCAGCGTCGGCATCGTCGGCGGCGTCCCGCTGCTCGACCTCTGCTACGAGGAGGACGTGCGCGCCGAGACCGACATGAACGTGGTCTGTACCGGTGACGGACGCTTCGTCGAGGTGCAGGGCACCGCCGAGGGCGAGCCCTTCGCCCGCGAGGAGCTGAACGGGCTGCTGGACCTCGCCGTGGCGGGCTGTGACGCCCTGTCCGTAATCCAGCGCACGGCGCTGGCCGAAGCGAACTGACGGCGGCATCGGGCAACCGTCGCGCGGCGCCTGGCGTTTAGTCAGGTACCAGCACCTTTCCCGGGGAAGGACCCACTCCATGGCGCCGCGCCACCCTCACCGCCGTACCACCGCCGTCACCGCCCTCGCCGCCGTCGCGCTCATCGTGCCGGTCTCCGTCGGCTGCGGCGCGGTGGAGAAGGCGCTGGACTGCGCCCAGCTCGCGGTCGAGATATCCAACGACGTGGACGACCTCCAGGATGCCCTGACCGGCGCCGCCGTCGACCCGCAGCAGGCCGACAAGATCCTGGACTCCCTCGACGCGGACATCGACAAGGTGGGCGACCGCACCGACAACGCGGACGTCGGCAAGGCCATCGACGACCTCCAGAAGGCCGTGGACAACGTCCAGAAGTCCGTGGACAGCGGCCAGGACCCCGATCTGTCCCCGGTCAGGGACGCCGCGGGCGAGCTGACCAACGTCTGCTCGCCGTGACCGCCCCGCGATCGGCCCGGGCCATCCACCCTCGATAATCGAGAGCTATGCAGCAACGCACCGAGGGACACCCTCCGCACCCCCGCCGCCTCATCCTGGCGACCCGCAACGCCTACAAGATCACCGAGCTGCGCTCGATCCTGGGCGAGACCGGCCTCGATGTCGAACTCGTCGGCGCCGACGCCTATCCCGAGGTCCCGGACGTCAAGGAGACCGGCGTGACCTTCGCGGAGAACGCCCTCCTCAAGGCCCACGCCCTCGCCCGGGCCACCGGCCACCCCGCCATCGCCGACGACTCCGGGCTGTGTGTGGACGTCCTCGGCGGTGCCCCCGGCATCTTCTCGGCCCGCTGGTCGGGCCGGCACGGCGACGACCGCGCCAACCTCGAGCTGCTCCTGGCCCAGCTCGCCGACGTCCCCGACGAACACCGCGGCGCCCACTTCGCGTGCGCCGCCGCCCTCGCCCTTCCCGACGGCACCGAGCGCGTGGTCTCCGGCCGGCTCACCGGCACCCTCCGTCACGAGCCCGTGGGCGGCGGGGGGTTCGGCTACGACCCGATCCTCCAGCCCCACGGCGAGACCCGTACCTGCGCCGAACTGACCCCCGACGAGAAGAACGCCATCAGCCACCGCGGCAAGGCGTTCCGCGCGATCGCCCCGGTCGTTCGCGAACTCCTGGGGTGAGCCGGCCCGCAGAGCGCCGCAGGCCCGGCCCGCGATGAGGCGGGCCGGGCCTGCGCATGCGCGGCGTGCGGCCGGAGGGACTCGAACCCTCACGGGTGTTACCCCACTGGGACCTAAACCCAGCATGACTGCCAATTCCATCACGGCCGCTCGGCACGGTCATGGTATCGCCTGGTGAACGGGGGCCGGGGCGGCAGCCCCGGGTCCCTCACAGCCCCAGGTCTTTGATGATCTTGGCGACGTGGCCGGTGGCCTTCACGTTGTACAGGGCGCGCTCGACCTTGCCCTGCTCGTCGACGATGACGGTGGAGCGGATCACGCCCGTCACCGTCTTGCCGTAGAGCTTCTTCTCGCCGAAGGCGCCGTACGCCTCCAGGGTCTCCTTGGAGGGGTCGGCGAGGAGGGTGACCTTCAGGTCCTCCTGGGCGCGGAACGTGGCCAGCTTCTCCGGCTTGTCGGGGGAGATGCCGATGACGTCGTAGCCGTGGCCGGAGAGGAACTCGAGGTTGTCGGTGAAGTCGCACGCCTGCTTGGTGCAGCCGGGGGTGAGGGCGGCGGGGTAGAAGTAGACGATCACCTTGCGGCCGGCGTGGTCGGCGAGCGAGACCTGCTTGCCGTCCGCGTCGGGGAGGGTGAAGGCGGGGGCGGTGTCGCCGGGCTGCAGTCGCTCGCTCATGGTCGGGTGCTCCTCGTGGCATCGGGGGTACACCCCCGACATTAGTCAGCTTCCCGTCCGGGGGTGCCGTGGGGCGGTGGGGAGAACGAGCTGACAGACTGTCCACTACGAATCATCGAGACTGACGGAGGCAGCGCGGTGTCGGATGCCAGGACCCCTGCGCAGATCGAGGCGGACATCGCCCGCAGGCGGCAGGAGCTCGCCGTGACGCTCGACGAGATCGGGGTGCGGGTGCACCCGAAGACGATCATCGGCGACGCGAAGGCGAAGGCGGCGTCGGCCGTGGACCGGACCGCCGGGCGGGCCTATGTGTCCGTCAACCGAGTGGTGACGGGCGTGCGCGGCCAGCTGGTGTCGGAGGAGGGCACGCCCCGCATGGAGCGGATCGTGCCGGCCGCGCTCCTCGTGGCCGGGCTGGTCGGCCTGCTCGCGCTCTCGGCCAGGTCCTCCCGGTCCGCCAAGACGTCCCGCTCCTCGTGGTGCACCAAGCGGCGCGGGTGAGGGAGCGGGTGAGGAAAAAAGAGGGCGGGCTCCGGCCCTGAGGCGGCCCTGAGGCGGCCCTGAGGCGGCCCTGAGGCGTCATTCCGCCCTCCGGCCAGGTACGGTCATGGCGTGAGTGCGAACACGACCCATGACAAGCTGCCCATCCGGATGCTGCACGACCGCGTGCTGGTCCGCACCGACATTCCGGAGGGCGAGCGCCGGTCGTCCGGCGGAATCGTCATCCCCGCCACCGCGGCGGTCGGCAGGCGGCTGGCCTGGGCCGAGGTGGTCGCGGTCGGGCAGAGCGTACGGACCGTGGAGCCCGGTGACCGGGTGCTCTACGACCCGGAGGACCGGGCCGAGGTCGAGGTCCGCGGGGTCGCCTACGTCCTGATGCGGGAGCGCGATCTGCACGCGGTGGCCGCGGAGCGGCTGGAGGGCGCGGACGACTCCACGGGGCTCTACCTGTAGTACCGCCCAGGGGTGCCCGCCGGGTCTTGACGCCTGCGGCGAGCTGTTCCCCTCCCCGCCCCTTCCCAAAACCGGTGCTCCGCCTCAGGCGCCGGGGCTCCGCTCCAGACCCCGGGGGTCCGTCTCAGACCCTCGGGGGTCTGTCCCAAAGCTGTCTCTTATACACCTCTCCGAGCCCCCGAGACACCCGCCCAACTCGTATGCCCGCTTCTGCTTGAA
>NZ_JAEEAP010000154.1 GCF_016103465.1 Streptomyces sabulosicollis | reverse complement strand
GGTGTTAACAACAAAGGTAAATAACACTTTTTTTTTTTTCAAGCAGATGACGGCATACGAGATTAGCGAGTGTCTCGTGGGCTCGGAGATGTGTATAAGAGAAAGGCCGAGGGGGACCGCGCCGAGGTGGCGGTCGTGACGTGCGGGGAGGACCGCGCGGGCGAGGAGCGGGTGCCCGACGGGCGCTGCCCGCCGTCCGTCTGCTGACAGCCCAGGGCTATCAGGACAAGGGTGGCGACGGCCCCCGCGATGAGACCGCGGACGCAGGACGCCTTGGTGGCTCTGAGCGGCAATCCCATGGCGGTGTACCTCCTTCAGGCCCTCCCCGCTTCAGGCGTTCGGCGCCTCAGGCGTTCCAGCCGCCTCAGGCGTTCCGCGTGCCTCAGGCGTTCCAGCCGCCTCAGACGTTGCAGCCGCCTCAGACGTTCGGCCGCTTTTGGCCGAAAAACGCCCTGCGCCCCGAATGCCGTCCACCGCATGCAGTAAAACCTCCCCGTTCGGGTGATATCGCGTTCCCTCCGGCACACCCCCCTCCCCGCGTCGTTAGCGTGTACTGCTCACACGCCCAGCCCATGTGTCCCACGCCTCCCCCGGGTCCGTTTCTCCCGGGCGTCCGTTCCCATGCGCGCCCCATGCGTGTCCGAGGAGTCCATGCTGTCCAGGTCCAGCTCCCGCGCCGCAGCCCCCCGCCTCGACCGGCTCAACACCGCCCCCGCCGACGCGGCCGAGGCCGCGCTCCTCTCCTGTTGCGGCAGCCGTCGCTGGGCCCGGCTGATCGCGGCCCACCGCCCGTACCCGGATCTGGAGGCGCTGCTGGCCGCCGGGGACGAGGCCAGCTACGACCTCACCCCGGCCGATCTGGACGAGGCGCTCGCGGACGAGTCGGTCGTCGGCCATGAACTGCCGCCCGCGGACAGCCTGGGGTCGCTGGCCGCCCACACCGCGCTCCAGGCCGCCCACGACGCGTACGAGCGTCGATTCGGTCACGTTTTCGTCATCTGTCTGGATGGTCTGCCGCCCGGGGAGCGGCTGGACCGGCTGCTGGCCGGGATCCGGGACCGGCTGGGCAACGAATGGGAGCGGGAGCGGGAGAACACCGCGGAGGAACTGCGGCGCATCGCCCGCGGCAGGCTGGCCCGGCTGACCGGGAGCCGGCCCCATCTGCCGGAAGTGCCCGGGTTCCGGATCGCGTGATCGCCCGTCCGTGCTTGATCGATCACACTTGAGCCCCCCGGACGGCCGCTCCGACAACACGTCGGTACGATGGCCAGGGCCGGTGGACCGTACCCGGCCGGGCCCGACCGACCCCGAAGCCGGCAGGCCCCAATCCCGCTTCCGGAGGGTTTTTCCGTGCCGGCTGGAACGCTGTATCGCGGCCGGGAAGGCATGTGGTCCTGGGTGGCTCACCGAGTCACCGGCGTCCTCATCTTCTTCTTCCTGTTCGTACATGTGCTGGACACCTCGCTGGTCCGCGTCTCGCCCGAGGCGTACGACAACGTGGTCGCCACGTACAAGAATCCCGTCGTGAACCTGATGGAGTACGGCCTGGTGGCCGCCATCCTGTTTCACGCCCTCAACGGCCTTCGCGTCATCGCCGTCGACTTCTGGTCCAAGGGCCCGAGGTACCAGCGCCAGATGCTCTGGGGTGTCGTCGGTATCTGGGTCGTGCTGATGGCCGGTGCCTTCTACCCGGTCCTCCAGCACACGCTGCGCGAACTGTTCGGGAGCTGACGCACATGTCCGCCGAGACCACCACCCCCGCGAGCGACGCGGTCAGCGCGTACGACGTGGATCACCCGGCCCCGGTCATCGAACCGCCGCGGGCCCGCACCCGTAAGACGCCCAGGGCGACCCGGACGAACTTCGAGATGTACGGCTGGCTCTTCATGCGCCTGTCCGGCGTCCTGCTGGTCGTCCTGGTTCTGGGCCATCTGCTGATCCAGCTGGTGCTGGACGGCGGTGTCACCAAGATCGGCTTCGCCTTCGTGGCCGGCCGCTGGGCCTCGCCGTTCTGGCAGGCATGGGATCTGATCATGCTCTGGCTCGCCACGCTGCACGGCGCGAACGGCCTGCGCACGATCATCAACGACTACGCGGAGCGGGACAACACCCGCCTGTGGCTGAAGGCGCTGCTCTACACGGCGGCGACGTTCACCATCGTGCTCGGCACTCTGGTGATCTTCACCTTCGACCCGAACATCCGCTAGGCCCCGGGGCTGAGGTATCCACTCATGAAGATCCACAAGTACGACACCGTCATCGTCGGCGCCGGCGGGGCCGGAATGCGCGCGGCCATCGAGTCGACCAAGCGCAGCCGCACCGCGGTGCTCACCAAGCTCTACCCGACCCGGTCCCACACCGGCGCCGCGCAGGGCGGCATGGCCGCCGCCCTCGCCAACGTCGAGGAGGACAACTGGGAGTGGCACACCTTCGACACGATCAAGGGCGGTGACTACCTGGTCGACCAGGACGCCGCCGAGATCCTGGCGAAGGAGGCCATCGACTCGGTCCTGGACCTCGAGAAGATGGGCCTGCCGTTCAACCGGACCCCGAACGGCACCATCGACCAGCGCCGCTTCGGCGGCCACAGCCGCAACCACGGCGAGGCCCCGGTCCGCCGGTCCTGCTACGCCTCGGACCGCACCGGCCACATGATCCTCCAGACGCTGTACCAGAACTGCGTCAAGGAGGGCGTGGAGTTCTTCAACGAGTTCTACGTCCTGGACCTCCTGATGACCGAGGTCGACGGGGTCAAGCGCACCGCCGGTGTGGTGGCGTACGAGCTGGCCACCGGCGAGCTGCACGTCTTCCAGGCGAAGGCCGTCGTCTTCGCCTCGGGCGGCTGCGGCAAGTTCTTCAAGGTGACCTCCAACGCCCACACCCTCACCGGTGACGGCCAGGCGGTCGCCTACCGGCGCGGGCTGCCGCTGGAGGACATGGAGTTCTTCCAGTTCCACCCGACCGGCATCTGGCGCATGGGCATCCTGCTGACGGAGGGCGCCCGCGGTGAGGGCGGCATCCTCCGCAACAAGGACGGCGAGCGCTTCATGGAGAAGTACGCGCCGGTCATGAAGGACCTCGCCTCGCGTGACGTGGTCTCGCGCTCCATCTACACGGAGATCCGCGAGGGCCGCGGCTGCGGTCCCGAGGGCGACCACGTCTACCTGGACCTCACCCACCTGCCGCCGGAGCAGCTGGACGCCAAGCTGCCCGACATCACCGAGTTCGCGCGGACGTACCTGGGCATCGAGCCGTACACGGACCCGATTCCGATCCAGCCGACCGCGCACTACACGATGGGCGGCATCCCGACCAACGTCCAGGGCGAGGTGCTGGCGGACAACGACACCGTCGTCCCGGGCCTGTACGCGGCCGGCGAGGTCGCCTGCGTCTCGGTGCACGGCGCCAACCGCCTGGGCACCAACTCGCTGCTCGACATCAACGTCTTCGGCCGCCGGGCGGGCATCGCCGCCGCGGAGTACGCCGCCACGGCCGACTTCGTCGAGCTCCCGGAGGACCCGGCCGGGTTCGTCCGGGCCCAGGTCGAGAACCTGCGCGACGCGACCGGCACCGAGCGGGTCACCGAGGTCCGCAAGGCGCTCCAGGAGACCATGGACAAGAACGTCATGGTCTTCCGCACCGAGCAGACGCTCAAGGAGGCCGTCGAGGAGATCGGCCACCTGCGCGAGCGCTACAAGAACGTCAGCGTCCAGGACAAGGGCAAGCGGTTCAACACCGATCTGCTGGAGGCCATCGAGCTGGGCAACCTGCTGGACCTGGCCGAGGTCATGGCCATCTCCGCCCTGGCCCGCAAGGAGTCGCGCGGCGGTCACTACCGCGAGGACTACCCGAACCGCGACGACGTCAACTTCATGCGGCACACCATGGCGTACCGAGAGGTGGGCGCGGACGGCTCCGAGTCCATCCGCCTCGACTACAAGCCGGTCGTGCAGACCCGCTACCAGCCGATGGAGCGTAAGTACTGATGAGCACCCCCACGCTTGAGAAGTCCGACCAGGCCCCCGAGGCGGCCGACGCCACCGCCTCGCACCTGATCACCGTCACCTTCCGGATCCGGCGCTTCAACCCGGAGGTCTCGGACCAGGCGGTCTGGGAGGACTTCCAGATCGACATCGATCCCAAGGAGCGCGTCCTCGACGGCCTCCACAAGATCAAGTGGGAGCTGGACGGCACCCTGACCTTCCGCCGCTCCTGCGCCCACGGCATCTGCGGGTCCGACGCGATGCGGATCAACGGCCGCAACCGGCTGGCCTGCAAGACGCTGATCAAGGACATCAGCCCGGAGAAGCCCATCACGGTCGAGCCGATCAAGGGGCTCGCGGTCCTCAAGGACCTGATCGTGGACATGGAGCCGTTCTTCCAGGCGTACCGCGATGTGATGCCCTTCCTGATCACGACCGGCAACGAGCCGACGCGTGAGCGGCTGCAGTCCGCGGAGGACCGCGAGCGGTTCGACGACACCACCAAGTGCATCCTGTGCGCCGCGTGCACCTCGTCGTGCCCGGTGTTCTGGAACGACGGCCAGTACTTCGGCCCGGCGGCGATCGTCAACGCGCACCGCTTCATCTTCGACTCGCGCGACGAGGGTGGTGAGCAGCGGCTGGAGATCCTGAACGACAAGGACGGCGTCTGGCGCTGCCGCACGACCTTCAACTGCACGGAGGCGTGCCCGCGGGGCATCGAGGTCACGAAGGCCATCCAGGAGGTGAAGCGCGCGCTGATCACGCGGCGCTTCTGAGTCACGGAGGCCGCGGCTCGCGGCCTGGGGCGAGGGCCCCGCTCCCGGGTTTCCGGGGGCGGGGCCCTCGTCGTTGTGCGTCATCGAGACGCTATACACCCTGGGTATACACATGACGTATAGTCGTGCTCATGGCCACCGCCTACGTTCTGCCGATCAAGACCGCTGCCGCGCTCTTCCCCGTGCTGGCACTCTTACTGCTGCTGCCGACAGCCGTCGTCCTGTACCGCCGTCACGGCGTGATGTCCCGGGGCCGGGCACTGTCGCTGTACGGCTTCCTCTACTACTCGCTCACCGCCTTCTGCATGACGATCGTGCCGCTGCCGCAGCAGACCGCCGACATGTGCCGGCGGTTCGCGACGGTGGCCCATCCGCAGTGGATGCCCGGCAACACCTTCAGAGACATCTGGAAGGAAGCCGATCACAAGGTCGGGCTCAACGCGCTGGTCCTCCAGAACCCCGCCGTCGCCGGAACCGTCTTCAACCTGCTCCTGCTCCTGCCGCTCGGCGTCTTCCTGCGCTATCACTTCGGGCGCTCGCTGCGCGCCACCGCCGCGCTCGGCTTCGCGGTCTCGCTCTCCTTCGAACTCACGCAGTGGACCGGGGTGTGGGGCCTCTACAGCTGCCCGTACCGGCTCTTCGACGTGGACGACCTGATCGTCAACACGGCGGGGGCGATGGCCGGTTGGCTGCTGGCCGGGCCGGTCGCGCGGATGCTGCCGACGCTGGAGACGCTGGACGGGCGGGCGCTGGCGGCACGCCCGGTGCCGTTCGGGCGGCGGCTGACGGCGCTGGTCGTGGATGTGGCCGGATATGTCGTCGCGTCGGTGTTCGCCGCCGCCGTGATGACCTATCAGGGCGGTTCGGTCCCGACCTGGATGCCGGTGGGGATCTTCGTGGCCTGGTTCGTGCTGCTCCCGCTGGCGACCGGGGCGACGCCCGGAAAGCGGCTGCTGCTGCTGAAGTTGGTGGCGGACGACGGCGGTCCGCTGGTGGCCTGGCGGCTGGTCCTGCGCGCGCTGCTGATCGGAGCGCTGGTGATGCCGTTCCTCTCGGGGCTGTTCCTGGCGGTGCTGACGCTGCTGCACGAGCCGTACCCGTCCGGCCTGTTCGCCACCGTCCGTGACCCGGGCGCCCAGGGCGCGGCGGCGGTCCTCATGGCGCTGAGCCCCGTTCAGCTGCTGGCGGTGGTGGCCGGGTTCACGCTGACGGCGGTCTGCGTGCGGAAGACGCTGCGCCACCCGGACCGGCTGGCCCCGCACGACCGCGTCTCGGGCATCCGCAACGCGACGCTGCCGCACCGGCGGGCTGCACGGGCGGCGGCGCGGGGCGCGGGGCGAGCCGCCGCCCCATCGGCCGCCGGGGGCTCCGCAGGGCCCGTACGGGGCGCTGACGGGCCCGCCGGGCCGCTCGATGGACCGGTCAACGGACCGGTCAACGGACCGCTCGACGGACCGGTCAACGGACCGCTCGACGGACCGGTCAACGGACCGGTCAACGGACCGCTCGATGGACTGGTCGACGGACCGGTCGCCGACCCGCTCGACGGACCGCTCGCCGACCGGCCCGCTCCGGGCACTGACCGGTCCGCTCCGGGCACTGACCGGTCCGCTCCGATCGCGGCGGCGTGGGCGGCCGAGGACGCGCCGACGGCCGCGCCGGGGCGTCCGCTGGCCACCATGGTCACCACCGGTCCCGGTCCGGCGGAGGCTCAGCGGGCGAGCTGAGGAGGGGGCGACGGCGAGCTGGAGGGGGACCGACGGCGGGTGTTCAGGCGCGGGTCGAGGCGAGCTCCACGACGGTGACGTCCGGGGGCGCCCCGACCCGTACCGGCGGGCCCCAGGCGCCCGCGCCACGGGTCACATAGAGCTGGGTGTCGCCGTACCGCTCGAGCCCGGCGGCGGTGGGGTTGGCGAGTTCGGCCACATAGGTGCCGGGCCACAGCTGACCGCCATGGGTGTGGCCGGAGAGCTGCAGATCGACGCCCGCCCGCACCGCGTCGTGGATCACCACGGGCTGGTGGGCGAGCAGCACGGAGGCGCGTGTGCGGTCGCGGTCGCCGAGCGCCTTGCCGAAGTCGGGGCCGTGGCCCTCGCTCTCGCCCGCGACGTCGTTCACCCCGGCGAGATCGAACCCGGGCAGTTCGGCGCGCTCGTTCTCCAGGGGGCGCAGGCCCAGCTCGCGCACGTGGTCCACCCACTCGGCGGCGCCCGAGTAGTACTCGTGGTTGCCGGTGACGAAGTAGCTGCCGTGGCGGGCGCTCAGCCCGCGCAGCGGCTCGGCGGCCGGGCCCAGGTCGGCCACGCTGCCGTCCACCAGATCGCCGACGACGGCGACGAGGTAGGCGTTGGTGCGGTTGACCGCCTCGACGACCCGCCGGGTGTGGTCACGGCCCAGGATCGGCCCGAGGTGGATATCGCTGACGACGGCGATCCGGAAGCCGTGCGCCCGGCGGGGCAGCTTGGCGAGCGGCACGGTGATCCTCTTGATCCGCGGCCCGCGCAACACGGTGTACGTCCCGTACCCCACCGTCCCGGCCGCCACGGCGGTGGCCCCGACCGCGACGGCCCGCGCGACGAAGAGGCGCCGAGAGGGCGCGGGCGCCGCGTCCGCGGGCTCCACCGCGCCGCCCGTGGCGGCCGCCTGTCCGGTGGGGTTGGCGGCAGCGCCCTCGACGGCCCCGTCCCCTCCGGGCTGAGCCGCACCATCGGCGGCGGAGTCGGCGACGCCCCGGGCGACCTTGACCGCCCCGGCCACGGCGGGCCCCGCCGTCCCAGCCGGGGCCTGGACGGTCCCGTCGGCGACGGCCTTGGCGTCACTCACCACGGCCGCGCCCACGCCGTCTCCGGCCGCTGAGTCCGCGCCGCTGCCGTCGGCGAACGCCGTCGGCAGCCCGCCGGACACCGCCGACCCGGCGGCCGTTGTCGGCCCGGTGGCCGCCGCCGACCCGGTGGCCGCCGCCGACCCGGTGGCCGCCGCCGGGCCCTCGGTCGACCGCACATCAGCGGACCCGCTCAGCCAGGCGCGCAGCACGGGGCGTACCGCTTCACCGACCAGCAGGGCCAGGGTCAGGTACAGGAGCAGGGCGAGCCAGAGGTAGCCCGGCCAGGCGAGGGCACGCTGGAGGGGGAAGGGCGCGCCCGCGCGGCCCGCGATCAGCGCGCCGACGCTGATCAGCGGCAGCGCGAAGGCCGCCGCCGTTCCCGTACGGCGCGCCCACCCCCCGCGCGCCGTCGTATCGCGGACGAGCCGCCACCACACGTACCAGTGGACGCCGGTCAGCAGAGCGACGACGACCAGTGCGATCAGGACGTAGAGCACGACCATCCCCGGTCCCCTCCCCTAGCGACTGAGCGACTGAGCGAGTGAGCGAGTGAGCGAGTGCGCGACCCGGAACGGCTACTAGGAGGCGTCGTTCCGGCGCAGTGCGCGCACACCACGCAACCCGATCACCCCGATCGCCGTCCCCAAGAGAAACGAGGTGATCGCGAGCAGCAGATGCACCCAAAAGTACGCGGTGGGGTCGCCGGAGTCGTCGAAGGCGAGTCCGCTGGCGTCCTTCCACAAATTTTTGACAAAGGTGAACCAGATGACCCAGCTCCAGACCCCGAAGGCGAGCAGGAACCAGGACACGGGGCGGCTGAGCTTCATGGTCTCCAGTATGGGCACGGCCTCCCATACCTCCACGCGGGGGTCTGCCGTCAATGCCTCGGCGCTGCTGTCGCTCTCCTCAGCGACGCCAGGTACGTTCACCTCCGTGCCCACACCTTCCTTCACCAGCACTCACGTCCGACACAGCACCCGTAAGAGCACCGGCAAGAGCACGGACGGGCTCTCCGGCAAGGGCCGCCGCGCCGCGGCCCCGCTGGCCGCCACCGCCGCCGCCCTCCTGCTGTGCGGTCCGCTCGCCGCCGCCCCGGCACACGCCGCCGACCAGCCGGGCGGCTCCACCGACGCGGTCAAGCCGCCCGCCCATATGTCCTCGGTGGGCGGGAAGCGGCTCGGCCGCCCGGGGACCCAGGTAGATCCCAAGCCGGGCGCGCCCGCGCTGCCCAAGGGGCTCAGCGGGAAGTCCTGGCTGGTGGCCGACGCCGAGTCGGGCGATGTGCTCGCCTCGCACAACGCCCACTGGCAGCTGCCGCCCGCGTCCACGCTGAAGATGCTGTTCGCGGACACACTGCTGCCGAAGCTGCCGAAGACGAAGACCCACAAGGTGCGGCTGTCCGACCTGGAAGGGATGGGTGAGGGCAGCAGCCTGGTGGGAGTCAAGGAGAACTACACCTACACGGTCCACGACCTGTGGCTCGGCGTCTTCCTGCGCTCGGGCAACGACGCGGTGCACGTGCTGTCGGCCATGAACGGCGGTGTCCCGGCGACCGTAAGGGAGATGCAGGCACACGCGAAGCACCTGAACGCCCGGGACACCAATGTCGTCACCCCTGACGGCTACGACGAGAAGGGCCAGGTCAGCAGCGCGTACGACCTGACCCTCTTCGCCCGCTCGGGGCTGCAGAAGGCGGATTTCCGGGAGTACTGCTCGACGGCGACCGCGCAGTTCCCCGGGACGTTCGAGAAGGACAAGAAGGGCAAGAAGACCCGTTCCAGCTTCGGCATCCAGAACACCAACCGGCTGCTGACAGGCTTCGGCATCGAGCCCTACAAGGGCATCGCCGGAGTCAAGAACGGCAACACCACGAACGCGGGCGCCACCTTCACCGGGGTCGCCCAGCGCGGCAACCGGGTGCTGCTGGTCACCGTCATGAACCCGCAGGAGAAGCAGGCGAACGAGGTCTACAAGGAGACCGCCAAGCTCTTCGACTGGGGGTTCAAGGCGGCGGGCTCGGTGAACCCGGTCGGCACCCTCGTGCGGCCGGGCGCGGCAGGCGCGAGCCGCCCCTCGGCCGGTAGCGAGGACGGCCACCAGCACGCCCAGGCGTCTGTCTCGACGGACGACGGGGGCTCGGGCGGCGTGTGGACCGCGGTGGGCATCACGGGCGGCTCCCTGGTGCTGCTGGGCGCGGTGGCGTTCGGGGTGCACCGCCGCTGGCCGCTCCCGGAGCTGGTGCGCCGCCGCTCGCGCGACTGAGCGAAGCCCTCCGGACCCGCCGAGACCGCCTTACGGGCGCCGAGACCGCCTTACGGTCGCCGTGACCGCCTTACGGGCGCCGCGTTCTGCCGTCACGCCGCCGCCGGCGGGCCTTCCGGCCCGCTGGCGCGCGGCTTTTCGACCTTCGGCCCGGACGGCCCGGACGGCCCGGACGGCTCGGGAGGCCCGGACGGCTCGGACGGCTCGGACGGCCGGGCCTTGTCCGCCTCGGCCGCCCATTCCGCCTGGTGCTCGGCCTGGGCGGCGGGCGGGGTGGCGGTCCAGGCGGCGCAGTACAGCGTGAGTTTCGCGGTGAAGTTGATCCACAGCAGCAGCGCGATGGGCACCCCGAACGCCCCGTACATGCTCTTGGCCGCCACGTCCTTCAGATAGCTGCTGAGCAGCAGCTTGAGCAGTTCGAAGCCGATCGCCCCGATGAGTGCGGCGACCGCGACCGTACGGCGGGGTGGCTCCACGCCCGGGAGCCAGGTCAGCACGTAGCACAGCAGCAGGAAGTCGGCGCCGACGGCGATGAGGAACGCGGCGATCCGCAGCAGCCAGCCGCCGACCCCGTTCTCGGGGATGCCGATGAGCCGGGCGACCCGGCCCACCGCGGTGGCGGCCAGAGCGGACACGGCGAACGACACGAGCGCCACCCCACCCAGCCCGACCAGCACGAACGCGTCCTTGACCTTGCGCACCAGCGGGTTGCCGGGGTCCTCCTCCAGCTCCCACACGGCCCGCAGGCACTCGCGCAGCGAGCCCACCCAGCTGATGCCGGTGAACAGCAGCAGGGCGCCCGCGACGACCCCGATCGTGCCGGCGTTCTGGACCAGTGCGCCCAGGTCGAGCTGGCCGGAGATACCGGGGATCTGCTGGGCGAGCTTCTTCTGCACCTGCGCCATCTGCGCCTCGGTGAGCGTCGCCGCGCCGATCGCCGCCCCGACGGCGATGAGCGGGAAGAAGGCGATGAAGCTGGTGAATGTGATCGCCGCGGCGAGCCGCGTCCAGTGCACGTGGTCGAGCCGTTCGTAGGTACGCCAGGCGTGGGTGCGCATCAGCCGGGCCAGGGAGGGGCCGATGACAGGCAGCCGGGTCAACCATTCCATGATCAGCAACTACCCTTCCGCGCGTTGTCACTCCTCGGCGCGCCGGGCGCCCGGTACGGATATCCGGGTTCCCCGGACCGGCGCTCCCCTCATCACTCTTTTCGGTGAGGGCACGCATACGGACGCACGATCACTCCATATGCCCCGGATCGGGGGGATAGGTTCCCCCTATGAAGGACGTCGTCGGTGCCCCGAAGTCGCTGCTCGTCCTGGGCGGTACGTCCGAGATCGCCCTGGCGACCGTCCGCCGCCTGATCACCCGGCGCGCCCGTACGGTCTGGCTGGCCGGCCGCCCCTCACCCGCCCTGGAGTCGGCCGCGCGGCAGCTGCGGGACCTCGGCGCCGACGCCCTTACGGTGCCCTTCGACGCGCTCGCCCACGAGGCCCATGAGGTGCCCCTGGGCAAGGTCTTCGCCGAGGGCGACATCGACCTGGTGCTGCTGGCCTTCGGGGTCCTGGGCGGCCAGGCGCGGGACGAGACCGATCCCCCGGCGGCGGTCCGGGTCGCCCAGACCAACTACACCGGCGCCGTCTCCGCGGCCCTGATCTGCGCCAACGCCATGCGCCGCCAGGGCCATGGCTCACTGGTGGTGCTCTCGTCGGCCACCGCCGGACGGGTCCGCCGCACGGACTTCGTCCACGCCTCCGCCAAGGCCGGGCTCGACGCGTTCGCCCGGGGGCTGGGGGACGCGCTGCGGGGCACGGGCGTCCATGTGATGGTCGTTCGCCCCGGCTTCGTCCGTACGAAGCTCACGGCCGGGCTGCGGCCCGCACCGCTGGCCACCACGCCCCAGGCGGTCGCCGAGGCCATTGAGGAGGGGCTGCGGCGGCGCGCCCCGGTCGTCTGGGCGCCGGGAGCGCTGCGGCTGGTGATGGCGGCGCGCCGCGTGCTGCCACTCTGAGCGGCCGCCGAAGGGGCGCGGGGCTGTGTCGACGTACGGCTCCGCCGCGTGGGCGCAACCGGCCGCGACGGACCCGCGGACGACGGCGCCCAGGAACGCGCGGAGCGCTCAGTGGGAGGGCGCCGCCCGCTCAGTGGGAGGGCGCCGCCGGGCGCGAGAGATCGGCCTGACGGGGCACCACGGGCTGCGCGCCGCCCGGCTGTTCGTCCGACCCGAAGGGGTACTCGCGGTCCAGCCGCCAGACCCCGTCCGCCCCCTGCTCGTACAGCGCGAAGCCGGTGATCGTCCAGGCGGCCTCGTACTCCTTGAGCTCCACGAACGCCCGGTCCATGGCCTCCTCGTCGATGCCGTGCGCGACCGTGACGTGCGGGTGGTAGGGGAACTGCAGCTCACGCGCGCACGGCCCGGACTCCGCCCGGATCCGCTCCTGCAGCACCGCGCACTCCTCCGCGCCCTCGACGATCCTGACGAAGACCACCGGCGAGAGCGGCCGGAAGGTGCCGGTGCCCTCCAGCCGCATCGGGAACGGCCGCCCCTCGGCCGCGACCCGCGCCAGGTGGTCCTCCACGGCGGGCAGCGCCGAGGCGTCGACCTCGGTCGGCGGCAGGAGGGTGACGTGCGTGGGGATGCCATGGGCGGCCGGGTCCCCGAAGCCCGCGCGCCGCTCCTGGAGGAAGCTGCCGTACGGCTCCGGGACCGCGATCGAAACGCCGAGCGTTACGGTCCCCACTGCGTTCTCCCTCCTGGCCCTCCCGGGCTGCTGGGTTCTGGCCGCTGCACCCGTGTCAGTGTGGCGGCTGCGCCGCCTTCGCGGCTAGATTCCTCGGTCCTTCGGCACACCAGTCCGAAGGCCCCCTGGTCAGGGGGCCGGACCGATGTGTTCCGCTGTCCGCGCGGGTCCGTATCCATACGTACGCGGGGCGCGCCCTGCTCACCGGGTGGTGCGCACGGCGCTCGGCGTGCCGCTCAGCGCGCCGCGGGCAGGAAGCCCACCTTGTCGTACGCGGCGGCCAGCGTCTCGGCGGCGACGGCACGGGCCTTCTCGGCGCCCTTGGCCAGGATCCCGTCCAACGTCGCGGGGTCGCCGAGGTATTCCTGGGTCCGCTCGCGGAACGGCGTGACCCACTCGACCAGCACCTCGGAGAGGTCGGTCTTGAGCGCGCCGTACCCCTTGCCCTCGTAACGGCGCTCCAACTCCGCGATGGCGGTGCCGGTCAGGGTGGAGTAGATGGTCAGCAGATTGCTGACGCCCGGCTTCTTCTCCTCGTCGTAGCGGATCTCGGTCTCGAGGTCGGTCACCGCGCTCTTGATCTTCTTCGCCGAGACCTTGGGCTCGTCGAGGAGGCTGATGATGCCCTTCGGCGTGGACGCCGACTTGCTCATCTTGATCGTCGGGTCCTGGAGGTCGTAGATCTTCCCCGTCTCCTTGACGATGTACGGCTCGGGGACGGTGAAGATCTCGCCGAAGCGGCCGTTGAAGCGGTCGGCCAGATCGCGGGTGAGCTCGATGTGCTGGCGCTGGTCCTCGCCGACGGGGACGTGGTGGGCCTGGTAGAGCAGGATGTCCGCGACCTGGAGGATCGGGTAGGTGAAGAGGCCGACGGTGGCCCGGTCGGCGCCGTGCTTGGCCGACTTGTCCTTGAACTGCGTCATCCGGGACGCCTCGCCGAAGCCGGTGAGACAGTTCATCACCCAGCCGAGCTGGGCGTGCTCGGGCACATGGCTCTGGATGAAGAGCGTGCAGCGGTCCGGGTCCAGACCGGAGGCGAGCAGCTGGGCGGCGGCGAGCCGGCTGTTGGCGCGCAGCTCCGCCGGATCCTGCGGCACGGTGATCGCGTGCAGGTCGACCACGGTGTAGAACGCGTCGTGGGTCTCCTGCAGCGCGACGTACTGCCGGATCGCGCCGAGGTAGTTGCCGAGGTGGAAGGAACCTGCGGTGGGCTGGATACCGGAGAGCGCACGGGGACGATCGAGGGCCATGGCACCCATTCTCTCAGGTGTGGAACCAGACTCCGTCCGCCGGTGTATGAGAGATGTGAGGACTGGTGAAGCACAGATCATCGCGCGGGTGCGGGCCGGCGACGCCGAGGCGTATGCCGAGCTGGTGCGGGCCCATGCGCCGATCGCGCACCGCACCGCCCGGCTGCTCGGGGCGGGCGCGGATGCCGAGGATGTGGTGCAGGACGCCTTTGTGAAGGCGTATCTCGCGCTCGGGCGGTTCCGGAGCGAGGCGGCGTTCCGGCCCTGGCTGCTGCGGATCGTCGCCCATGAGACGAGTAACGCGGTGCGTTCGGCGCGCCGGAGGCGGACGGCGGCGGACCGGGAGGGGGCGTTGCTGGCCGGAGCCGAGCCGGTGATACCGGAGTCGGCCGATCCGGCGGCCGTGGCGCTGGCGGGCGAGCGGCGGGCGCGGCTGCTGGCCGCGCTGGAGGAGCTGAGCGAGCCGCAGCGGCGGGTGGTGATCTACCGCTATCTGCTGGATCTGGACGAGGCGGAGACCGCGGAGGCGCTGGGCTGGCCGCGCGGCACGGTGAAATCGCGGCTGAGCCGCGCCCTGAGACGGCTGGAGCGGCTGCTGGGGCCGTCGGAGACCGAGCCGGAGACGGCCGATGAGATGGAGTGGGGAGGCGAAGGGGATGGCCGAGGAAGGGCTGCCCGGAGAGCTGCGGGCGCTCGGGCGGGAGTCGGCGATACCGCCGTCCGGCGGACCGCCGCCGCGGCACGGCGGGTCCCGGACGGGCGGCGCGGAGCCGGAGGACGGCGCGCCGTCGGGGGCGGAGGACGGCGCCCCGCCGGAGGGCGGGGAGACGCTGGTCGAGCGGGTGCTCGCCCGGATCGTGGGCCTGCCGGTGCCGGTGGCCGACGACGACCGGATCCGGGAGGAGCAGTGGTGGCGGCCGCTGCCCGGCCTGGAGGCCGGGCAGGGCCCCGCGCCGGGGGTCAGCCGGTCGGCAGACCGGGCGCCGGGTAGGCCGCCATCAGCTCGGACACCTCGGTCCTGATCTTGGCGAGGGCGCCCTCGTCACCGCTCTTCGCGGCGGTCACGCCGCGGTCGATCCAGTCGGCCACGGCGGGCATGTGCTCGGTGGACAGACCGCGCGAGGTGAGGGAGGGGGTGCCGATGCGGATGCCGGAGGGGTCGAAGGGCTTGCGCGGGTCGTACGGGACGGTGTTGTAGTTCACCACGATCCCGGCCTGGTCCAGGGCCTTGGCCGCGACCTTGCCCGGCACCTCCTTGGGTGTCAGGTCCATCAGGATCAGATGGTTGTCGGTGCCGCCGGAGACCAGATCGAAGCCGCGGGCGAGCAGTTCCTCGGCGAGCGCCTTGGCGTTGGCGACCACGGCCCGGGCGTAGTCACGGAAGGCGGGCTGGGCGGCCTCGTGCAGGGCCACCGCGATGGCGGCGGTGGTCTGGTTGTGCGGGCCGCCCTGGAGCCCGGGGAAGACGGCCTTGTCGATGGCCTTGGCATGGGTCTCGCGCGACATCAGCATCGCGCCGCGCGGACCCCGGAGCGTCTTATGGGTGGTGGTGGAGATGACATCGGCGTACGGGACGGGCGAGGGATGGGCGCCGCCCGCGATCAGACCGGCGATATGCGCGATATCGGCCACGAGCACCGCGTCCACCTCGCGGGCGATCTCCGCGAAGGCGGCGAAGTCGATCGTGCGGGGCACCGCTGTACCACCGCAGAAGATCAGCTTGGGCCGCTCCTTGTGGGCCAGCTCCCGCACCTGGTCGAAGTCGATCGCGCCGGTGTCCTGCCGCACCCCGTACTGGACGCCGCGGAACCAGGCGCCGGTGGCGGAGACGCCCCAGCCGTGGGTGAGGTGACCGCCCATGGGCAGTGACATGCCCATCACGGTGTCACCGGGCCGGGCGAAGGCCAGATAGACCGCGAGGTTGGCGGGCGAGCCGGAATAGGGCTGGACATTGGCGTGCTCGGCGCCGAAGACGGCCTTGGCCCGGTTGATCGCCAGGGTCTCCACCTGGTCGATGACCTGCTGGCCCTCGTAGTAGCGGCGCCCGGCGTAGCCCTCGCTGTACTTGTTCTGCAGCACCGTCCCGGAGGCTTCCAGGACGGCGGCGGAGACATAGTTCTCGCTCGGGATCAGGCGCAGGGTCTCGGACTGCAGCAGCTCCTCGGAGCCGACGAGGGAGGCCAGTTCAGGGTCGGCGGCGAGAAGGGCGGGATGGGACAGGGGCAGGCTCATCGAGTCCTCCGGGGCGATCGGTGACGGTCCGGTCGTGTCCCGGGGTGCCCAGGCGGGCGGCACCTCGTGGCGCGGTGGCCGCGCATCGCTTCCTCGTGGTCGGTTCCACGCTCGGCTCGCCAGTCACGATGCGCACCCCCACTCTAGCTAGTAAGACTAGGAGGACAAGATGGGACCGGGACGCTCCGCGGAGCGGGCCATCGCCGCCGCCGAGGCCCATGGCGCGCACAACTACCATCCACTGCCGGTCGTCGTCGAGTCCGCCGAAGGCGCCTGGATGACCGATGTCGAGGGCCGCCGCTACCTCGATCTGCTCGCCGGATACTCGGCGCTCAACTTCGGGCACCGCAACCGCCGGCTGCTCGAGGCCGCCAAGGCCCAGCTGGACCGGGTCACCCTCACCTCGCGCGCGTTCCACCACGACCGCTTCGGCGCCTTCTGCTCCGAGCTGGCCGAGCTGTGCGGCATGGAGATGGTGCTGCCCATGAACACGGGGGCGGAGGCGGTGGAGACGGCCGTCAAGACCGCCCGTAAATGGGGCTATCGGATCAAGGGCGTACCGGACGGCCGGGCCAGGATCATCGCCGCCGGGAACAACTTCCACGGCCGGACGACCACCCTCCTCAGCTTCTCCACCGACCCGGAGGCCCGCGCCGACCACGGCCCCTTCACCCCGGGGTTCTCGATCGTGCCGTACGGGGATCTGGCGGCGATGGAGGCGACGCTCGACGCCGCGCCCGAGGAGACGGTCGCCGTGCTGCTGGAGCCGATCCAGGGCGAGGCGGGAGTGGTGGTGCCGCCGCCCGGCTATCTGGCCGGGGTCCGGGAGCTGGCCCGGGAGCGGAACGTGCTGTTCATCGCCGATGAGATCCAGTCCGGCCTCGGGCGCACCGGCACCACCTTCGCCTGTGAGCACGAGGGCGTGGTCCCCGATGTCTATGTGCTGGGCAAGGCGCTGGGCGGCGGGGTGGTGCCGGTGTCGGCGGTGGTGTCCTCCCGCGAGGTGCTCGGGGTGCACCGCCCCGGGGAGCACGGGTCCACCTTCGGTGGCAGCCCGCTCGCCTGCGCGGTCGCCCTGGAGGTCATCGCGATGGTGCGGACCGGGGAGTTCCAGCGGCACTCGGCCACGCTGGGCGAGCTGCTCCACCGGGAGCTGGGGCTGCTGCTGGGGAAGGGGGTGCGGGAGGTGCGCGGCCGGGCTG
>NZ_JAEEAP010000153.1 GCF_016103465.1 Streptomyces sabulosicollis | reverse complement strand
GGGGGTCGGGCAGATCGCGCAGGGCCGTGCTGAGCTGGGCCCGGACGGCCGTGGCGAGCGGGGCGGAGATCACGGGCGCGCCGTCGCCGGGGAGCACCAGCGCCAGGGCCCGCGGGCGGAGGCGGGGGCCGACGACACCGACCACGACCGCGTCCCGCGTCTCCGAATGGCGCACCTTCCGCCAGTGGCGGCCCGGCCGGTAGGGCTGGTCCAGCTCCTTGATGACCAGGCCCTCGATACCGATCTCCAGAAGCGACTCGTACCAAGTGGCGGCGAGCTGCGGATCGGTCGTCATCGGCACGGCCTGGAGCGGTGGGCCGAGCGGTTCGAGGAGTTCCATCAGCCGGGCGCGGCGCTGTTCGTAAGGAAGCGGCCGCAGATCCTCCGAGCCGATCGCGAGCAGGTCGAAGGCGGAAGCGCGCGAGTTCGCGGATTCTGGGATGGGTCAACCACTGAACCCGCGCGTCGTCGCCGGGTTGGAGGCTGGAGTGAGCGCGGGTTCGTCTAGGTTGCGTCCGATGGCTCCTATGCCAATCCAGGCGGCCTGTGTGAGGGCTGCTTGCTCGTGCTGATCTGGAAGCCGGCAGCAGGCGCTGCCTTTCCACGGCGCCGACTTGTTACGAAGGGGACGCCATCCGCCTTGCAGCGGTGAGCAGGTTCAGGCGCTTGGGTCGCTTTCCAGTGGTAGCCGCCGCTCCAGCGCTGGACGAGGGTGGGCAGCACGGAGGTGGAAGCGTCGCGCGGCCCGATAAGAGACACACTCACTCGGTGATGTCGCTGGGCTTGCTGGCGACGCAGCGTCTGATGGCGATTCTCTTCGCCGGGCGCGTCCACGAACGCGTTGCCGCGGTGGGGATGGGAGCGGGGGCCTGGGGGCGACCGGCGCGGGCATCGGTCGTCGGCGGTGTTCGGCCGTGCGAGTTCGGGCCAGTGTCACCGCCCCGAACTCGCGGTGTGTTCTCGTCACAGCCTCAGCGTCGGCATGAGTCCGCTCAGCGGATCAGAGTGTGCGGCCGCTCAGTGGTGCCGGGGGTGACCGGCGAGGGCGCGGAGGTTGAGGGTTCCGCGCTGCAGCTTGGAGTCGTGGGGTGCCTCGAAACCGGCGTCGGCGATGTACACGCGGTTGCCGCTGACGGCCGTGGTGGTGGGGGAGGCGAGACCGTCTTCGGCGGTCAGGGCGGTCTGGGTGGTTCCGTTCGGGCGGATGACGATGATGTGGTCGGTCGGGTCGTTCTGCGCGCCGAGCACGATGTCGGAATGGTTGTTCAGGAAGGAGAAGTCGTCGAGGTTGGGGACGTTCTCGGCAACGGTGCGGATGCGGTCGGCGTGCCCGTTCGCAGTGACCGGGATCCTGAGCAGCTTGCCCTTGCTGTAGTTGCTCACCCAGACGGCGCCCTTGTGGAAGCGGAGGCCGTTGACGCCCAGCGGCAGGGAGGCGTCGGGGGCAGCTGCGAGCGCCGGGCCGCTCAGCCAGACCTTCGCAGGTCCGCCGGAGACGGACACGGCCCACACCTTGGCCTTGTGACTGTCGGCGACGTAGAGGGTGCGGCCGGCCGCGTCGATGGCCAGGCCGTTGGGCAGGCCATCGGGCAGGGCGGCCAGGCGCTGGGGGTGGCCGTGCGGGGGCAGCTTCCAGACACCGTTGCGGGAGGTGTCGTCGGAGTCCACGTTGTAGTAGACGGTGCCGTCGTTGCCGCGGACGTTGCCGGTGATCATGTCACCCAGATGTCCGCTGGCGAGGGTGGTGCGCTGCCCGGAGGGGGTGATCCGCACCAGCTTCGGCGGCTTGTTGGCGAAAACGCCCAGCATGGACACGGTCAGGGAGCCGTCCGGGTTGACGTTGATGTTCTCGGGCTGGTCGCCGGCGGAGAAGTCGAACTTGGCGGCGGTCTTCACGTGAGTGATGACCGGCTGCGTGCCGTGGTGACCGGTGAGGGCGGACGCGGACGGGGCCGTTATGAGAACTGCCGCCAGAGCGGGGATTGATGCGGCGTGGGCAAGACGAATGCGCATGGGTGTTTCCATCCCTGTGAGAGAGGTTCGAAAGACGACGCGGCGATGCCGTATATCTCCGTGCCGGGTCATGCCCCGGCCCACCGGACGGTGGCCGGGGAAACCTGACTGCTGACTGCGTCACCGACGGCCAGCAGAGTGGGGAATGGCCTGGCGTCAGGTGTCGAAGCGCACTCCGCCGAGCCACGTGACCTTTTCGGGGTCGTGGTGGTCGAAGATGGGGCTTCGGCCGGTGTCCAGAGCGGCGATGCGTGCCATCTCGTCGTCGGTGAGCTGGAAGTCGAAGACGTCGATGTTCTCCGCCATGCGTTCGCGCCGTACCGACTTCGGGATCACGACGATGTTGCGCTGGACGAGCCAGCGAAGCGCGATCTGCGCGACGGACTTGTCGTGGGCGCGGGCGATGTCGACGAGAACTGGGTTGTCGAAGAAGCCGTGGCCACCTTCGGCGAGCGGGCCCCAGGACTCGTGCTGAACGCCGTACTTACGCATCAGGTCCTGGTCGTCGGTGCGCTGGAAGAAGACGTGCGTCTCGATCTGGTTGACCGCGGGAACGACCTCGTTGTGGGTGATCAGGTCGGCGAGCCGGTCGGGGTAGAAGTTGCTGACCCCTATCGCCCGGGTACGGCCGTCTCGGTTGAGGTCCTCCATGGCCCGCCACGACCCGTAGTAGTCGCCGAAGGGCTGGTGGATCAGGTACAGGTCTAGGTAGTCGAGAGTCAGGCGGTCGAGCGATCGGTCGAAGGCGCGCTTGGCACTGTCCTCGCCATAGTCCTGGACCCACAGCTTGGTGGTGACAAACAGTTCGTCGCGGGGGATGCCGCTGGCGGCGATGGCGCGGCCGACGGCGCGCTCGTTCTCGTACCCGGCGGCGGTGTCGAGCAGGCGGTAGCCGGCTTCCAGCGCGGATTCCACCGCCTGCTGGGTCTGGTCCTCGGGGATCTGGTAGACGCCGAAGCCGAGGATCGGCATCTGCACGCCGTTGTTGAGGGTGACCTGAGCAACCTTGATCGTCATGGCTGAGAACCTCGCTTCCTGATGGTGGATGGTGGGGGCTGTCGGCCGGTCAGCAGCCGGTGGGGCGGCGGTGCCGGTACCGGCCGTCCGGGCGGAGACGGCGGCCCGCCCGGCGTCTACCAGGTCTGGCGTTCCAGCCAGGTGCTGATGCGCTCGGCCGTTTCGCGCCAGCCCGGCTCCAGGAGCACGTTGTGGGTGCGGCCGGGGAGGAAGAGGTAGTCGGAGCCGAAGTAGGCGGCGCTGCGGCGGATCGCTTCGGCGGGGACGACGACGTCGTTCTCTGCCGCGATCACCAGCGAAGGGCCGCCGAGGCGGGTGCGGTCGATGCTGAAGGAGCTGGAGATGGTCTCCTGGATGGCGAGGGCCGATTCCCTCGACAGCAGGGCGTGGTAGCGGCGGGCGTCCTCCTCCGGACTTCCGGCCAGCACACGGGACCACTCGTCCTTGCAGGAGCCGACTTCGATCGGCTTCGAAAGGTCGAGCTTCCTCTCGGGGTGGAGTCCTACTTCGGCACAGATGGCGGGGGTGATGTGCACCTCGGCGATGACCGGGTGCTGTTCGGCGTACTTCTGGCCGACGAGGGCGCCCATGCTGTGGGTGACCAGGACGGGGACCTGGCCGATGTGGTCGACCACGATCTCGAGTTCTTCCACGGTCTCGGCCATGGAGCGGGCCGCGAACTGCTCCTCCGGCAGTTCATGGGAGCGGTGGTGGTTGTACCAGCTGAAGGCGTAGCAGTCGCGGCCGGTGGCGGCGAAGAAGGGGAGGTAGTTCTCCCAGACCCAGCTGCCCTGACCGCCGCCGTGCACGAAGACGATGGGTGCACCGGAGGGGGTGCCTTCAGCGCGGACGTATTCGATGAACACGCCCTTGACGGTCGTGTTTTCAATCTTCACGATGGTGCCTTTTCGATGTTGATGAGAGGGGGGATGAGGGGTGGTCAGTTGCCGCGGCCGCCTTGCGGGGCGGGCAGGGCGTTGAGTGCGGCCAGGTCGGCCTCGCTCAGCTGGACGTCGGCGGCGCCGGCGTTGTCCCGCAGGTACTTCGGGGTCTTGGTGCCGGGGATCGGGATGACGTAGCGGCCCTGGGCCAGGACCCAGGCCAGGGCAACCTGCGCCGGCGACGTGCCGATCCGCTCGGCGATCTCGCGCACCCGGCCGACGAGGGCGAGGTTCTGCTGGAGGGCGTCCTGCTGGAAGCGCGGCATCCGGCGGCGTACGTCGTCCTGGGGCAGGTCGTCCACCGACGTGAAGCGGCCGGTGAGGAAGCCCCTGCCCAGGGGGGAATAGGGCAGGAAGGCGATGTCCTGTTCCTGGCAGTAGGGCAGCACCTCCCGCATCCAGTCCCGCGTCCACAGCGACAGCTCGCACTGCACGGAAGCGATCGGGTGCACCGCCTGGGCACGCTTGATCTGCTCGACGTCGACCTCGGACAGGCCGATCGCACGGGCCTTGCCGGCGGCGACCGTCTCGGCCAGGGCGCCCACGCTCTCCTCGATCGGCACCTCGGGATCGACCCGGTGCAGCTGGTAGAGATCGACGTGGTCGGTGCCCAGCCGTTGCAGGCTCTCGTCGATGGAGCGGCGGATGTGCTCCGGACGGCCGTTCTCGGCGCGGATCGGCTTGCCCTGCTCGTCGCGGGACAGTGCGCCGACCTTCGTGGCCAGGACCGCACGCTCGCGGTGGCCCCCGGACAGTGCCCGGCCAACCAGTTCTTCGTTGGTGAACGGTCCGTACACGTCCGCAGTGTCGATCAGAGTCACGCCCAGATCCAGCGCCTCGCGGATCACCGAGACGTACGTGTCCTCGTCGCGGGCCGCCGACATGTCGTAGGCGTAGCTCATGCCCATGCAGCCCAGGCCGATCACGCCCACCTCGGGACCAGTGGCCCCCAGTGTCGTCGTACGCATGCCATTCCTTTCGGGTCTTTCGGATCGAGCACTCGGATGCCGGGCGGGGAGGACCCGGCCCTGGTGTGGTGTCGGCTCCGCCGCTGATTGCGCCGTGCGCTGTGCAGCGGCGAGGAAGTGCAGGCGCCAAGGGTCGCCAGGCGGCACTGGTGGACGACGTACGGGTGGCATCGCTCGGACCTGCCGATATCTACGAAATCAGCTCCTACGTGCCGCTGGCAGTCACGCTCGTGAGGGGTAACAGCAGTGACCCCCTGATGGCCGAACGGCCAAGGACCGAGGAGTCGAGGGTGAAGTGTCGCGCCCTTCCGGCTCCCTCAGAGGGACGTTGTGGGGCTCTCGGCTCGCGGATGGGAGGAGGCTGCCTGGGAGCTTCTGTCCGCGAGGCGGCCGCGGCCGCCGGCCCAGATGAGGAGACCAAGGAAGGTGACGGCCAGGGAGACAGTCATGATCGCTGTCCAGCGGCCGAGCGCCCAAAGGGGGCCGGCGGCAGCCGATCCGACCGCGCCGCCGAGAAAGTTGCTGACGACCAAGCTCGTGTTCAGGCGGCTGCGCGCGGAGCCGGGCAGGGCGAACAGCCGGGTCTGACTCAGCACGAGGACGCTCTGCGTGGCGATGTCAAGCACGATGACGGCAACGATCAGCCCGATGATCGAATGGCGTGCGGCCCAGGCGGTGACCAGGGACAACCCCAGCAGAGCGAGTGCGGCACCGGTGGCGGGTACGGACCAGCCACGGTCATGCAGCGCGCCCGCCCGGCGGGCGGCGAGGGCGCCGGCCAGGCCGGCCAGCCCCAGCAGGCCGATCTGGCTGGTCGAGTAGGAGAACGGCGCGGCCGTCAGCAGGTAGGTCGTCGACGTCCAGAACAACGAGAACACCGCGAAGGTCGCAGCGGACAGCAGCAGAGTCGGTGGCGCTGCGCGATGCCGCGCCACGGTGGTGAAGACCGATCCCAGCAGGCGCAGGTAGGGCACCGGTTCCCGGGGTTCGAGGGGCGGAATGGCCACGCGCAGCACAGCGGCGAGAATGATCGCCACCGCGGCGGCTATGGCGTATATCGCCCTCCAGCCGAAGAAGTCAGCGACAGCACCGCTGATCGTGCGCGAGAGCAGGATGCCGATCAGGGCGCCGGACGCCACCGTACCGACGATCTGCCCGCGCCGCTCTGGTTCGGCGAGCTCGCTGGCCAGCGGGGTCAGCAGCTGCGCGCCGACGGTCGTCAGCCCCACGCCGCCGAGCGCCGCGAGGAGCACCGCGAACGTCGGGGCCAAGGCGGCGCCGAGGAGCATCACGGCGGACAGTGCCAGCACGAGGGGAACCAGGAGGCGCCGGTTGAGGACATCTCCCAGCGGCACCAGGAGGAAAATTCCAAGCGCGTATCCGACCTGTGTGACGGTCACCAGGGTTGCGGCGCTGGAGGACGAGACGTCGAGGGACGCGGCGATGGTCTCGATCAGCGGCTGGGCCCAGTAGAGATTGCCGACGGCCAGGCCGGCGGCGACCGCAAAGGCAAGGGTGCGCGCCGGGGTCATCCGACGAGCGGAAGCGGGAGGCACGACGGGTCCTTTCACATACGGGGTGCTGCACTGAGGTGTGCCGGGGGGCGTGGCGGAGTCCGGCGGCCTGGTGACGCGCTCATGTCTGCTTACGGAGCGCCTTGGCCCCGACGTCGCGAACGCGATGCCCGCAGACGACGTCGGGCGCCGAAGGAGGCGGGGGACGGTAAGAAGCCAGGTCTTGCCGTCCCACCCGGGAACGGCAGTGGGCAGAGCTTCGGCCGTGCTCGGTGTGCGCTCTCGCTGAGCGGTGCCGTTACTTGCGCACGATCGCGAGGTTGAAGTCGAACGTCCCCAGCCTGCCCGCTACGGCGAAGAGCAGCTCGCCATACATCTCCACCGCTCGCGCGGCCTTGATCCCGCCGAGGTCCATGATCGCCTCGTCGGGCCAGCCGAACTCGCGCAGCAGGCTCTTGACCGCTTCCTTGGCTTCGGCGTCTTCACCTGCGACGAAGACGTTGTGGTGGCCGGGGATCCGGCTCGGGTTGACCATGGTGTCGGCGTGCATCGTGTTCAGCGACTTCACGACGCGGGCTTCGGGGTAGGCACGCTGGATCTGCTCGGCAAGACTGTCGGTGTTCGCCACCGTCAGCCTCGGCGGCATGCCCTGCGACACGTCGAGCGGCATCCCGACGTCGAGAAGCACCTTCCCGGCGAGGTTGGCGGCGCCCGTCGCCTCCAGCGCGCTCAGCGACAGAGCGCCGTGGGTCGCGTTGACGACGACTTCCCCATGCGCTCCGGCGTCGGCGAACGACATCAACTGCACCGCGGGGTGCGCCTGCCACTGCGCGAAGGGCAGGTGGCCCGGCCGGTCGGGCTCGGTGCGCGCCAGTGTCTGCTCCACATCACGCGTGCCGATCACCACGTCGTGGCCCAGCGTGCTCAGCCGGTCCGCGATGGCACGGCCGACCATACCTGTTCCCAAAACTGCGATCTTCATCATCATCCTTTGTGTTAGTGCGTTGAGAGTGTTCAGTGGCTTACAAGTGGTGGCCGTGTACGCGCGGTGCCGCTGGGCGTCCTCGCAGGGCGGAGTCGCCTACTTTCAGAGGGTGAGGAGGACCTTCGTGGCGCGGCGCTCGTCCATGGCCTTGTAGCCCTCGGCGGCCTGGTCGAGGGGCAGGGTGAGGTCGAAGACCTTGCCGGGGTCGATCTTGCGGTCCCAGATGAGCTGGATCAGCTCGGGCAGGAAGTGGCGCACGGGGGCCGGCCCGCCGAGTGTGTGGATGCCGGCGAAGAACAACTCGATCCCGGGGATGGTCACGTCGTAGTTCAGGCCCACGTAGCCCAGGTGGCCGCCGCCGCGGGTGGCGCCGACGGCCTGCATGAAGGACTCCTGGGTGCCGACCGCTTCGATCACGGAGTGTGCGCCGAGCCCGTTGGTGAGTTCCTTGATCTTCGCGACGCCCGCCTCGCCGCGTTCTTCGACGATGTCGGTGGCGCCGTAGTAGCGGGCCAGCTTCTGCCGTTCGGGGTGGCGGGACATGGCGATGACGCGCTCGGCGCCCAGTTGCTTGGCGGCGAGGACGGCCATGAGGCCGACCGCGCCGTCGCCGACGACCGCGACAGTCTTGCCGGGTCCGGCCTGTGCGGCGACGGCGGCGAACCAGCCGGTGCCCAGCACGTCGGAGGCAGCCAGCAGTGCGGGGATCAGCTCGGGGTCGGGCTGTCCCGGCGTGGCGACGAGGGTGCCGTCCGCGTGCGGGATGCGGGCCTTCTCGGCCTGGGTGCCGATCGTCTGCGAGACGAACTCGGCGTGCACGCACTTGGACGTGAACCCGGCCTGGCAGATCTCGCAGGTGTTGTCGGAGATGACGAACGAGCCGACCACGAAGTCTCCGGGCCTGACGTTCCTCACCGCCGAGCCGACCTCCTCCACGACCCCCACATACTCATGCCCCATGACCTGGTGGTCGGCGGGCTCGATGCCGCGGTACGGCCACAGGTCCGAGCCGCAGATGCAGGTCGCGGTCAGCTTCACGATTGCGTCGGTGGGCTCGATGATCTTCGGATCCTCGCGCTCCTCGACCCGGACGTCGCCGGCCTTGTACATCACTACTCCACGCATCAGCGTGTTCTCCTCGTTGCGTGTTCTGTGTTCAGTGGTGCTTGATGCGCACCTGGGCGCCCGTCAGCCCCACGGCGGAAGCGGCCCCGCTGCGGCGCAGGATCGGCCGGCAGATATCCGGTCAACGCCGGCGGGCTGCCGGTTCCAGGGCCGGGTTGATGTAGGAGCTGTCGGCTGGGTTGATGACCGTGCCGGGGGTGACGATCTCGTCGATACGGTCCAGGACCGCCGGGTCCAGGACGACGTCGGCCGCAGGCAGTTGCGACTGCAGGTGGCCCAGGGTCCGGGGGCCGATGAGCACCGATGCGACGGCAGGATGGTTGAGGGCGAAGGCGATGGCCAGCTCGATCAGCGTCATGCCGTGGTCCTCGGCCAGGTGGGCGAGGGCTTCGGTGGCCTCCAGCTTGCGCTGGTTGACGGGCAGGGACGTGTCGAAGCGGTCGGCCAGGCGCTGCCGGGCTGGTGCCGGTGTGGGCAGGTCGGCGTCCTGGCGCCAGCGACCGGACAGCCAGCCGCCGGCCAGCGGGCTGTAGGTGATCACGCCCATGCCATGCCGGGCCGCGGTGGGCAACACATCGGCCTCGATGCCGCGCACGAGGATGGAGTACGGGGCCTGCTCACACACGAACCGCTCCAGGCTGCGTTCGCGGGCGGTCCATTGGGCCTCGACGATCTGGCTGCCGGGGAAGGTGGAGGATCCGATGTAGCGGACCTTTCCCTGGCGTACCAGGTCCGTCAGGGCACTCAGGGTCTCCGCGATGTCGGTGTCGGGCGAGGGCCGGTGCACCTGGTAGAGGTCGATGTAGTCGGTCTGCAGACGCCGCAGCGAGTCCTCGACGGCGCGCATGATCCAGCGGCGGGAGTTGCCGCGCTGATTGGGGTCGTCCCCCATCGGGTTGTGGAATTTGGTGGCCAGGACGATGTCGTCCCGGCGCCCCTTGATCGCCTGGCCGACGATTTCCTCGGACTCGCCGTGGGAGTAGACGTCGGCGGTGTCGATGAAGTTGATGCCGGCTTCCAGAGCGCGTTGGATGATCCGGGTGGACTCGTCGTGGTCCGGGTTGCCCCAGGGGCCAAACATCATCGCGCCCAGGCACATCTTGCTGACGGACACTCCGGTGCGGCCGAGCAGACGGTATTCCATGGTCCTCTCCATTCGCGTTCGGATTTGTTCGGATCGAGGCATCGGAGGCCGGGCGGGACCCGGACTCCCCAGCCGGGCCGTCAACTGCGCGCTGCTTGCGCCCTGCGCTCGGAAGCGGCCAGCAGGCCGAGGGGCAGCAGGGCCACCAGGGCGAAGGCGAAGCCGGTCAGGGACGGGCCCTTCAGGTCCAGGCTGGAATTCAGGGCGACACCACCGAGCCAGGAGCCCGTGGCGATACCTATCTGGAAGGCCGAGGTGGCCATGGCTACCGGCAGGGACCGGCCCTGTCCGGCGATCTTGACGACCTGACCGACCACGATCGGGTTGCCGGCGAAACCGGCGGCACCGAGCAGCATGATCAGGACGACGGTCACGACGCTGTTGGTCGCCCACAGGGTGATCGCGCCCAGAGCCGCAGTGGTCAGGGCGGCGGTCGGGATGAGTGTGCCGTAGGGCCGCCGGTCACCGAGGCGGCCGCCGACCGTGGTGCCGGACAGGGCGCCGATGCCGAAGCCGAGCATCGCCAGCGGTACAGCCGAGCTGGCCAGGTGGGCGCGGTCGGTCAGCAGCGGGGCGACGTAGCTGTAGGCGCCCATGATGCCGGCCTGGAGCAGGGCGATGGACAGGTAGACCAGCCACAGCCGGGGCTGCTTGAGTGCGGCCACCTCGGCGCGCAGGGAGCTGTCGGCGCGGGTGGTGTCGGCCGGGATGCGGCGGCTGATCACTACGGCGGCGGCCACGGCGAGCGCGGCGAGCAACCAGTAGGGGGTCTGCCAGCCGCCCAGCTGGCCGGCTGCCGTACCGAGGGGCACACCGATGATGTTGGCGAGCGTGATGCCGCCGACCATCACGCCGGTGGCGCGGGTGCTGGCGGCGGGGCCGGCCGCAGCGGTGGCGATCACGGCGCCCACGGCCCAGAAGGTGCCGTGGCCCAGCGCGGCGGCGATCCGGCCGACGATCGCGAGGGTCAGGTTGGGGCTGAGTGCGCTGAGGACGTGCCCGGCGGCGAAGACCAGCAGCGCGGCTATCAGGGCCGAACGGCGCGGCAGGCGCTGGGTCGCGATCGCCATCAAAGGAGCGCCGATCGTCATGCCGATGGCGAAGACGGTGATCAGCATGCCGGCGCTGGACACGCTGACGTTCAGGGCGGTGGCAATCTCCGGCAGCAGACCGGAGACGACGAACTCGCTGGTGCCCATGATGAAGGTGATGCCGCCCATCAGCCACACCACGGGCGGCAGCTTGACCTTCCCGGCAGGCACGGACGTGCCACCGTCGGCCGCGAGGGGTGCGGTGGCCGAGGTATCCGGCTTCGTGGACGAAGGGGAACTCACTGACAATCCTTTCCGGATGGTTGGCGCGGACCCTCGTCACATTCGAAGGCGTTCCGGCAGAGCGGCATGCGCGCCGATGGTTCGCGAGCCCGACCCTTCAGACCCGCCGCAACCCAGGTAACCAGCGGTCGCGTCCGGCAGGCAGTCACGCTTGTGAGGGGTAACAGCAGTGCCCCCCTCATGCCGTGCGCGCAGCGTAGGGGAAGCGAAGGTGATCACCTTCGGCTGTGTCTCGGACGCGGACGGTAACGATGGTGGCTCGGGCCAGAACTGCATGATCGGCCCGGGCGGGAAACCCGCGTGCAGAGGCCCTGACGTCCCATGGAGGGCGCTTGCGTCAGCTTTCGGTGTCGGCCGGTGCTTCAGCTTGGTCCTGGGTGGCCGACCAGCTGGCCAGGAGCTTCAGAGCGTCGGCGGCCGGGGTGCCGGGATCGGCGCTGTAGACGGTGATGGACAGCCCTTCGTCACCGCGCAGGTCCAAGCTCTCGTGGACCACTTCGATCTCGCCCACCGCCGGATGGTGGAACCGCTTGATGCCCTCGGTGAAAACGTGCACGTTGTGCGCGCCCCACATGGTGCGGAAGGCATCGCTGCGGGTGGACAACTCACCGATCAGGTTCGACAGTTCCCTGTCGTAAGGGTTCTTGGCGACCTCGACCCGCAGCACACCGACCCCGTCACGTGCCACCCGCTCCCAGTCCGGGTAGACCCGGGTGGCGCGGGGATCGAGGAAGACGAACCGGCAGGTGTTCGGCTGCTCCATCTCGAACAACTGGTAGTGCAGGGCGCGCCCGAGCGGGTTCGCCGCCAGGACGTCCATGCGGTTGTTCTGCAGATATGCGGGCTGGTCGTGCAGACCCTCGAGGATGCGCAGCACGCTCGGACGCACGACGGTCTTCTTCGGGCGATGCCGCACCCGCGCCGGGCTCGAGTTCGCTGCCCGCGCGAGCGCGTAGAGATGATCCCGCTCGGTTTCATCCAGTTGCAGAGCCTGAGCGACTGCGTCCAGGACACTGTCGGAGACCCCGCTGAGATCGCCGCGCTCCATGCGCGTGTAGTACTCCACGCTCATCCCGGCGAGCATCGCCACCTCGCCGCGACGCAGGCCGGGCACCCGGCGCTGCCCGTACACCGGCATTCCCGCCCGCTCAGGGGTGATCCGGTCACGGCGGGACTTGAGAAATGCGCTTACTTCAGCCCGATTGTCCATACATCCAGCGTAGGTAGCCGGTACGGCCGCTGGGGGTCCCTGTCTTTACCCCTCACAGCACTGCCTCCCATAGCCGCGATGTGGCGGAGGTGCTGGTCGGCAGCCTGGTCCGTGGTCTCTGCAGTGCTGAGTGCTGTGCCGGGTCAGCGCAGGAAGTCCAGCAGGGCCTTCGACAGCTCCTGAGGGGCTTCCTCGGGCAGGAAGTGACCGGCTCCGGGTATCACGAGCCCGGTGACGTCGGTGGCGAGCGCGCTCATGGTCTCCTTCGGCATGGTGCCGGTGCTGTACTGGCCGCCTATGGCCAGGACCGGGACGGTCAGCGGCCCGTCCTCGCGCCAGCGCTGGGCCTGCTCGGCGGATGCGTCGAGGGTCCGGTAGTACTCGAAGCTGGCGTGCAGGGCGGCCGGGTCGCGCAGGGAATCGACATAGATGTCGATGGCCTGCTGTGGTATGGCGCCGGGCGTGGCGGTCTTCGATGTGAAGGTGTGGCCGAAGTAGATCTCCTCGCGGCCGGCGACCATGCGTTCGTTGATGTCCGCGAGGCGGTTGAAGGCGAAGTGCCAAAGCATCTCGTTGGTGGCCGGGTCCGACAGCAGCGGCGGGGAAGGCGAGATCCCGGGAATGACGGCCTCGCTGACGACGAGGCTGGTGATCCGGTCGCGGTGGCTGGCGGCCAGGGCGTAGCCGACGAGCATGCCGAGGTCGTAGCCGACGACGCCGAAGCGCTCGTGACCCAGGGCGGTCATCAACTCGACCATGTCGTCGGCGAGGGTGGCGGCGTCGTAGCCGGTGGCGGGCTTGTCGCTGGCGCCCATGCCGCGCAGGTCGGGGGCGATGACGGTGAAGTGTTCGGCCAGGGTGGGCATGACCAGTCGCCAGCTGTACCAGAACTGGGGCCAGCCGGGCAGGAGCAGCAGCGGCGCACCGTCGCCGCCGACCACGGCGTGCAGGGTCAGGTCCCCGGTTTTGACGGTGTGGCTGGTGAACGTGTCGGTGAACCCAGGGGGCAGGTCAGGCACGTCGGTGATGGTGAATGACACGGTGATCACTCCTTGAGGGGCGGACCGCAGTGAAGCGGATGATGTATCCACTTCACCGTAGCACAAGCGGATGATTCATCCGGTTAGCCTGTGTGCATGACCAGTGCACCGATGCGTAAGGACGCTGCCCGTAACCGGCAGCGGATTGTCGACGTGGCCCGGCAGCTCGTCGACGACGGCACTCCGCTGCAGCTCAACGATGTCGCCCGCCTCGTCGGCGTAGGGGTGGCCACCGTCTACCGGCACTTCCCGACGCCGGAAACCCTGATGGAGACAGTGGCGGCTCCTGGCCTGGAAGGGCTGATCGCTCGCGCGGAACAGGCACTGACCGAGGAAGACCCCTGGAAGGCCTTGACCGGCTTCCTGGGCATCACCCTGGAGGCGCAGCTGGCCGACCCCTCGCTCACCATCGTGCGCTCCGCACCCGAACGCGTCCTGGACCGCACGGAGGAACTCACTGCCGCGCTGGACCTGCTCGCCGGCCGGCTGCTCGACCGCGCGCGCGAAGCGGGCGTCGTGCGCGGCGTGGTCACCTGGGACGATCTGCTGCCGCTCATGTGCGGGATCGCCTTCGCCGCCAACGTTCACGCCGACGACGAGGAGGCGCGGTTGGAGTCCGGCCGCCGGTACCTGGAAGTAATGCTGAAGGGGCTGCGCAGTTGAGCTGCCGCAGAGCCCAAGAACGGTCCGATTGATCTTGGCAGAGGCGCCAGATCTCCGACTTTAACTGTTCGAACAAGCAACACTCGATCGAACCCGTCTGAGCGGGGGCCGCTTGCCATGCGTCGCTGCGTGCTCATGTTCTGCTCATTCTGCGAACAACACATCTTGTGTGGCAGCTCACATGCGACTACGGGAAGACGGAGGTCGAGTTACCTGTTCGGACAGGTAATGCTCGCGGGACCCCGCGGGCGTTTGGACGCTCCCCTCCCCACCCGAAAGAGATGACCATGTCGAAGGCATTCGAGGCCTACGAGCTGCGTGGCAAGCGCCTGGCCAACCGTCTGGTGATGGCGCCGATGACCCGCAGCCGTGCCTACGGTCCTGGCCAGAGCCCCACGCCGCTGATGGCGGACTACTACGCGCAGCGCGCCTCCGCCGGCCTGATCGTCACCGAGGGCGTCCAGCCCTCCAGGGTCGGCCAGGGCTACCCCGACACCCCGGGCATCCACACCGCGGAGCAGGTCACTGCCTGGCGCAACGTGACGGACACGGTCCACGCGCAGGGCGGTGTGATCTACCTGCAGATCATGCACACGGGCCGGGTCGGACACCCCGCGTTGACCGGCCTGCAGCCCGTCGGTCCCTCCGCCGTCAAGGCTGCCGGGCAGGTGTACACCCACGAAGGCCCCAAGGACTTCGTCACCCCGCACGAACTGAGCGACGACGAGGTCCGGGCCACCATCGTCGACTTCGCCGATGCTGCCAGCAAGGCCGTCGAGGCCGGCTTCGACGGCGTCGAACTCCACGGCGCCAACGGCTACCTGATCAACCAGTTCCTCGCCCCGAACAGCAACCAGCGCACCGATGCATGGGGCGGCAGCCCCGAAAAGCGCATCCGCTTCGCCGTGGAGACCGCCAAGGCCGTCGCCGAGGCCATCGGGGCGGACAAGGTCGGTTTCCGCATCTCCCCGGGCAACAGCTTCAACGACATCGACGAGTCCGACGCGACCGACACCGAGGCCACGTACACGGCCCTGGTCGAAGCCCTCGCCCCCCTGAACCTCGCCTACCTGCACCAGATGGAGGCGCCTGGCGTACGGGACCTGACGCTCCGGTTGCGCAAGGCATGGCCTTCGGCCTTCATCCTCAACCCCTTCACCGGCCAGGAGCCCACCGGACCCACAGGGCTGGAACTCGTCGAGAACGGCACGGCGGACCTGCTCGCCTACGGCCAGCTCTTCCTCGCCAACCCCGACCTGCCCGCCCGACTGGCCAAGGGTGGGCCGTTCAACACCCCCGACGCCGCCACTTTCTACGGCGGCGACGAAAAGGGCTTCACCGACTACCCCACTCTGGAGGACACCGGCGCCTGACGGCTCGGCGACCGACCCGCGCCTGCCGCACCTGAGCAGCACATACCCTGCTCCCAGGACACGGATCCGAAGGCCCAACCGCGCAGCCGGCCCAGCGCCGGCTGCCGCGGTCGGCCCCGGGCAAAGACGGCCGCACGGGAGAAAGCAGAAGGCAGCACCATGGAATCCGAGGCAGCGCCCCAGGTCTCCGAGACCGGTGAACTCCCCAAGGCCGCACGTCGCGGACCGATCAGCCATGCGATCTTCCGGGTGGCCCGTCTGCACCGCATGCTCGCCGGCCAGTTGCTGCGCGAGGTCGGTCTGCACCCGGCCCAGGAACTGGTCATGATGCAACTGTGGGACCACGGCCGGATGCGCCAGACCGACCTGGCCCGGCACGTCGGCGCCGACTCCGCCACCATGACCCGCACCATCCAACGGCTGGAAAAGGCAGGCTACGTGCGCCGCGCGCGCTCCACCAGCGACAAACGCTCCGTCCTCGTCGAGCCCACCGCCGCCAGCATGGCCCTGCGCCAACAGGTCGAAGACCTCTGGTCCCGCCTCGAGGACTGTGTCGCCGACGACCTCACCGACGGCCAACGCAGCGAAACTCTCGCCGTCCTCGAACGCCTCGAAACCAACCTCGCCACCCACGCCGGCGACACTGAAGTGCTTTCGGGCTCCTTTGCCACCGACGTCTGACGGCCTCGCTGACGCCTCGCGCCGTCGAGCTGTCCTCGGACCACAGCGAGCCGCAGGGGGGAGGTGTTGATGCGCCAGGGCCAGGTGTCGCCCTCCAACGGCTGGAGGAGCAGACGACCGCATCGGCCTTCGGCGGCGGCCCGCGTGGTTGACCCTTTGAGCTGCTACAGAGAGAAGCGCGCCGGATCGCAGAATCTCGGCCCTGCGTAGAGAAGGACTCGCGTGTTGGCCGGTGATCTCGGCGGTATCGCGGACGGGTTAGAGCATGCACCGTGTCCGGCTCCGGGTGCCGCTGGCCTGTTTCATCGATCTTGGCCTGGGGCTCCCCTGGAGACCGCTGAGAGATTCCTGCGGTGAGCGAGCAACTGCCTAGCGGCGGCATCGAACTGTCACCCGGCGAGATCGACGCCCTCCACGTCAGGTGGTCGTCTTGCTGGACCCCGAGTGAGGTCGCGCAGCAGTTGGCCGGGATCGGCACGCCCTGGTACGTGGCCGCGGGCTGGGCGCTGGACCTTTTCCGTGGCAGGCAAACGCGCGCTCATGTGGACATCGAGATCGCGATTCCGGCCGCGAGCTTTCCCGAGGTCCGCTACCGCTTCCCCGGATACGTCTTCGACACGGTAGGCAGTGGCCGGATCTGGGAGGAAGCTACACCGGAGGTGCTGGCCGCCGTACATCAGACTTGGCTCCGCGATCCGGCCACCGGCAACTACCTGCTCGACGTGTTCCGCGAACCGCACGACGGCGACAACTGGATCTGCCGACGCGATGAGAGGATCCGGCTTCCCTACAGCGACGTCATCCACCACACCCGAGACGGCATCCCGTATCTGGCGCCCGAACTGGTCCTGCTTTTCAAGGCCAAGCACGCCCGTCGCAAAGATCAATCAGACTTCAACGCGACCGTCCCACACATGTCCCCGGCTCAGCGCGAAACCCTGGCCGAGCTACTCGACCGCGTACACCCGGGGCATCCCTGGAGTGCGGATCTGTAGCTGGCTACCCCGTGCTTGCTCAATTGTCGCTGGCTCCCCGAGGAAGCCAGTCTGCGCCCATCCGGCCATGTGAAAACCGGTCAAGGCGTTGGGCTGTAGAGGGGCTGGACAGCGCTGCCCGGCTCAGCGGATCCGGGGCAGCGCCTTGTCGGGATGCGCGGCGTGGACGTAGCGGACAGCGGTGCCGGGATGGATACCGAACAGCTGCACCAGGTGTACGGGATCGGCGGTTTGTCGGGCCTCGTCCAGTACTCGGTCGCTCCACATCTGGCGAGGGGTGATTCCGGTGCGGTCGAATGCGTGGCGCAGGGCGCAATAGCTGACGGGTGGGAG